>JAJZSN010000106.1 GCA_021849745.1 Bacillota bacterium
CTGGAATTGCAGGAGAACCTTGATGTGAAGCAGGCAGTAGTGGAAAAGCTGCAGGTGGAGGGTGATAAGATTACCGGGGTGGTGACCCACACCGGGGCCGTTTTTAAGGGTAGAGCGGTGGTGATAACCACCGGGACTTATTTAAAAGGACGGATTATCATTGGGGATATTGCTTACCAGAGCGGTCCTAATGGGCAACATGCCGCTATGGGATTGTCGGCCAGCCTTAGGGATTTGGGTTTTGAGTTGGGCCGGTTCAAGACAGGTACTCCACCCAGAGTGGACATGCGTACAGTAGATTTTTCTAAAATGATTATTCAGCCCGGGGATGATTTGCCCTTAAAATTTTCATTTTTGTCTCCCAAGGACAAACGGGAACAAGTGCCTTGCTGGCTTACTTATACCACTGAGGAAACCCACCGGGTGATAAAGGATAATTTGCACCGGTCACCTTTATACAGTGGTCAAATTGAAGGGACGGGACCTAGGTATTGTCCTTCAATTGAAGACAAAGTAGTTCGCTTTGCCCATAAGAACAGCCACCAGATTTTTGTTGAACCCGAAGGAAGGCATACTCAGGAGATGTACATTCAGGGTTTTTCCACCAGTTTGCCGGAGGACGTCCAGCTAGAGATGTTAAGAACCATTACCGGCTTGGAAAAGGTGGAGATGATGAGGGCCGGGTATGCCATTGAGTATGATTTTATTCCGCCAACTCAATTAAAACTTAATCTAGAGTCAAAACAGGTGAAGGGTTTATATTCGGCGGGCCAGATTAATGGTACTTCGGGTTATGAGGAAGCGGCGGCCCAGGGGATCATTGCCGGGATTAATGCAGCCTTATCCTGTCAGGAAAAGGAACCTTTTATTCTTACTCGTTCTGATGGGTATATTGGTGTTCTTATTGACGACCTAGTTACCAAGGGAACCAACGAGCCATATCGTATGTTGACCTCAAGGGCGGAATACAGGCTGTTATTGCGCCAGGATAATGCTGACCTGCGGTTGACTGAGAAGGGAAGACAGATTGGGCTGGTAGATAACCACAGGTATAGGGTTTTCACTGAAAAAGTTAAAAAGATTGAGGAAGAATTCCAAAGGTTGAAAACAACTTCCGTACCCCCAAAAGAAGATGTCCAGAAGATTTTGCAAGAAGCAGGTTCTGCCGAGTTAAGGTCTGGGATTACCTTGTTGGAATTATTGCGACGGCCGGAAATAGAATATCTGCACTTGACTAGGTTAGCCGGGTCTGCTGGAGAAATTCCTGATGAAGTAAAAGAACAGGTGCAAATTCAAGTAAAGTATGAGGGTTACATCAGTAAACAGAGGGATCAAGTGGAAAGGTTCGAGAAACTAGAAAACCGGAGGCTTCCGGAAGACCTTCATTATGAAGATATCAGCGGTTTGTCTACGGAAGCCAAGCAAAAGCTAAGCAAAATGAGACCCTTTTCCATAGGACAGGCCTCTCGAATATCGGGAGTATCCCCTGCTGATATCTCCATCTTGCTGGTTTATCTGGAGCAGCGAAGAAGAAGGGCTAAGATCCGGGAGGGCGGCTATGAGTAATTTTCAGGAAACCCTTTTGGAGGGTGCTACGGCTTTGGGTTTAACCCTTTCCGTCAAACAAACTGAGGATTTTGAAGTATATAAGAACATATTACTGGAATGGAATCAAAAGTTTAATTTAACCGCCATTACGGAAGAAAATGAAGTGGCTGTCAAACACTTTATCGATTCTCTGGCCGTCTTACCACATTTACCGAAGATGTCCGGTGCAAAATTATTGGATGTGGGTACCGGAGCTGGTTTTCCCGGATTACCTCTAAAGATCATGTTACCGGAACTGGAGGTTTGTTTGTTGGATTCACTGCAAAAAAGGGTTGGTTTTCTTCAGGAGGTCATCGGCCGACTTGAATTGACCGGGATTACCGGTCTTCATGGGCGGGCGGAAGAAAAGGCCCACCAAGCCGGTATGAGGGAAAAATTTTTCTTTGTCACGGCCAGAGCGGTGGCGCGACTAAATGTTTTATTGGAATATTGTTTGCCTTTTGTCAAACCTGGAGGTTTTTTTATAGCTTTAAAGGGAGCTGAAGTGGAAGCTGAAGTCAAAGAAGGAGAAAAGGCGTTAAATGTTTTGTCCGGAAGATTATATAAAATAGTTAATTTTGACTTGCCCTTGAATGGGGGAAAAAGAAGCTTAGTTCTTGTGGAAAAAGCTGGCAATACACCGGATAAATATCCTCGCAAAGCAGGTACTCCGGAAAAGAAACCCATCTAACCCGAAGTGTTTACTTTGGGTTAGAAAAGAAAACAAAGGTAAACCAGAACAAGTGTTCCCGGTTTATTTTTGTTTATAGGGGGTTTTTTACTGTGGGTTAAGGTAAAGACATCAAAACCTATAGTGGCGCCGGTGGAGGCAAAATTAGAGCGGAATTTAGTCCGGTGGCAGTTAATTCCTATTAAGGAAACTACCCTTTGGCAGGGTTGTGGATAATCGCTGTTGATTTCGGGGCAACGAATAGGATTTTTGACTAAGCAGCCCTGAGGTCGAGTATGTTTCATAAATAGAAATGTTTTTAGAGAGTCTTTGCAGGAACTAGTGGGGTTTTGTTGAATAAAGATAAGTACTTGGTGGAAGAAGGTGGTGGACCCGTGGGTAAAATTATGGCGATTGCCAATCAAAAAGGTGGAGTGGCCAAAACAACAACGGCAGTTAACTTAAGCGCCTGTTTGGCTAAAATGGGAAAAAAGGTATTATTAGTGGATATGGATCCCCAGGGAAATACCAGCAGTGGTCTGGGTGTAGAGAAGGAAAAATTGGAACATTGCATATATGACCTCTTGATTAATGAAGCACCTTTAAGTAGTGTTCTTTTGCCCTCGGAAATTGAAGGGCTGGATATTATTCCTGCTACCATTCAGTTGGCAGGGGCCGAAATTGAACTGGTTACTGCTATTTCACGAGAAGTTAAACTAAAAAAGTCTTTAGATCCGGCCAAGGATAAATATGATTATATAATTATTGATTGTCCACCTTCTTTGGGGTTGCTAACTTTAAATGCTCTCACTTCAGCTGATTCTCTCCTTATACCTATTCAATGCGAGTACTATGCCCTTGAGGGACTTGGACAGTTAATGAATACCATTAACCTGGTGCAAAAACATCTTAACCCTAATCTTCATATTGAGGGAGTGGTTTTAACCATGTTTGATGCTCGGACCAACCTGGGCATTCAAGTAATTGATGAGGTAAAAAACCATTTTAGGGATAAAGTTTATACCACTATTATCCCGCGTAATGTAAGACTTAGTGAGGCCCCCAGCCACGGACAGCCCATTATAACTTACGATCCCAAGTCCAAAGGAGCAGAAGTATATCAAGAGCTAGCAAAGGAAGTGGTGGAACGTGGCTAAAAAGGGTTTAGGGAAAGGTCTTCAGGCATTAATTCCAACCAATATATCTACAGAAGCAGCGGAGCCTACACCTACTCCTGCCAATGGTGTAATAGAATTAGCAATAACTAAAATAAAACCTAATAGTAAGCAGCCCAGAAGGGTTTTTGATGACGAGAAATTGAATGAACTGGCTCAATCTATTAGAGAGTATGGTGTTGTTCAACCTATTATTGTTAGAGAGGTTGAGGATTTTTATGAAATTATAGCCGGAGAAAGACGATGGCGAGCCTGTCAAAAAGCCGGTTTAAGTGAGATACCGGCAATAATAAAGACTTTTAATGATCAAGAATTGACAGAGATAGCTTTAATAGAAAATATCCAAAGAGAAAATCTCAACCCCATTGAAGAAGCCATGGCTTACCGCAGATTAATTAAAGAATTTGGTTTAACTCAGGAACAACTATCACAAAAAATTGGCAAGAGCAGGCCTTTTATCGCTAATTTACTACGACTGTTAAACCTTCCTGCGGCTATTCAGGAAATGGTGGAGGTTGGTAGTTTAACTATTGGTCACGCCCGATCTTTACTGACAGTAGATGATGAGAAAAAAAGACTTCTTTTTGCTGAACAGATAGTAAAACAAGGTCTTACAGTCCGGGATATCGAGAAATTGGTTAATCAAAACAATAATCAACAAGCCAAGAAGCTGAAGTCGGAAACTCAACAAGAACCGGTATTTATACAAATTGAGGAAAAACTTCGCAGCCATTTAGGAACAAAAGTTAAAATAAAACCCCAGGGAGATAAAGGTAAGATCGAAATTGACTATTATAGCGATGATGACCTAAATCGTATTATTGATCTTTTTTTTGGTGACGGAGTCTTTTAGACCTTTGCAAAAATGTTTCACGTGAAACAAAGAGGAAAAAGTAATATTTAATCCTAACAAGAAATAGAATAAATATTAATAGGTTATAGTTAACTGAAAGGCTGTTGGTAAAAAAGCATCCCATATTTGTTTGTGTGGGAGTTTATCGGCAGCCTTGCTGCTATTTTATACTACAGGAAAGTATATTTTCCACCTTTGTGGAAAATTCAGCGGAATGTAGTATAAAAAGGCGCGCGCGGCGGAACAAACGATGCGCGCCTTTTTAAAAGGAAGGACGCTATAGTGAAAAGGGAGTAATTATTTTCCCTTAAGTATGAGGGGGAAGGTCTAAATGGAATTAATTAATGAAAATTTGATTGGTGGGATACTGCGAAAGACTAAAAGAGTTGAAAAAGGATTGTTGGACGAAATACTATTTAAAGCAAGTGAGGGAAAAGGATTAGATTTGACGGATGTTGCTGCCTTATTAACGGTTCGTGAGCCGGAACAAAGAGAGAGTATTTATAAAATCGCCTGGCAGGTAAAACAAGAGATCTATGGAAGCCGAATGGTTTTTTTTGCACCCTTATACCTTTCTAATTACTGTGTTAATAGTTGTGAATATTGCGGATTCTCTATAAAAAACTTAGAATTAATACCCAAGACCCTTAGTAGGGACGAAGCGGTTGAAGAGGCTATGGTCTTGGCAGAAAAGGGACAAAAAAGACTTTTACTGGTTAGCAGTGAAAACCAACAGGTTACCCCTGATTACATAGCGGGTATAATGGAAGGAATATATAAAAAAACCGGTATAAAAAGATTAAACGTAAATATGGCACCCCTATCGGTGGAGGGTTTTAAAACATTAAAAGAAGCTGGTATCGGAACCTATCAAGTTTTTCAAGAAACCTACCACCGTACTACATATGAACTTCTACACCAAAAAGGTCCCAAAAAAGACTATCAATGGCGAATAACCTCACATGAACGGGCTTTTCGGGCCGGGATAGAAGACCTGGGTTTCGGTGTGTTGTTCGGGTTATATGACTATAGGTTTGAGGTTCTGGCTTTATTACAACATATTCGGATTTTCGAAGAAATATTTGGAGTGGGCCCCCATACCATCTCTGTGCCCCGCTGGCGACCGGCTCCCGGCATCCGGATGCAAGAAGCACCCTGCTCCCTCGATGATGATACCTTCGCCACTATAATAGCTGTTCTCAGATTGGCAGTGCCTTATACGGGTATTATTCTTTCCACTAGGGAGAGGCCTGAATTGAGGGATAAGCTATTTAATCTGGGGGTATCTCAGATTAGCGCTGGATCCAGCACGTCTCCAGGAGGATATAAAGAAAAAGGTGCCGGTCAGGGGCAGTTTTTAATTGACGATAGCAGAACCATGGAAGAAATTGTGACCGAACTTTGTCATAATGGTTTTATGCCTAGTTTCTGTACAGCTTGCTACCGCCGGGAAAGGACCGGCCCTGATTTTATGGCATTAGCCAAAAAGGGGGCCATTAAAAACATGTGCCAGGCCAATGCTATTATAACTTTTAAGGAGTACTTGTTGGATTTTGCTTTACCTGAGACGCAACGACTGGGGGAGGGTTTTTTGGTTGGTGAAATTAACCGGATTCCTGATGGATTTCTGAAAAAAGAGGTCATGGAAAGGTTATACCGGCTAAATGAAGGCTGTCGGGATTTGTATTTTTAGCTGGTTGATTTGTAGCTAAACGAGGGTGGTTATGGAAAAAGAGTTGTATTCAATTATAATCTGTAGGTCTAATAATCATATGTTAAGGGCTGCTGCGTTACTAAAGGAAGTTGGGGTAGCTTTGGAGATGGTACCCGTGCCCGGTGAGTATGGTTCCGTTTGTAATACCGGTCTGAAGATTAGTTCTAGAATAAAGCCGGCAGTTGAACAAGTGCTTTGCCATCATAAGGTCTCCCTCCACGGTATCTATCCCCTTCAGCCTAGAAAGTTAGATGGGTTATTGGCTGGTCTGTCCCCTAAAATTGACCCTGACTTGCGGGAAGTGCTGGCCAAAGAAGAAACAGGAGAAAACCTTAGCGAGGAAGACATTATAGTCTTATTAGAGGTTTCAGGGGAAAATAATGCGGAGGCACTATTTAATGCCGCTGACAGGATGCGGCGGGAAGTGGTGGGCGAGGTGGTGGATATCCGGGCCGCCATCGAGTTTTCCAATTTTTGCAAAAAATATTGTTCTTATTGTGGTTTAAGCAAAAAAAATTTTTACTTGGAAAGATATCGCATGGCCCCGGAGGAGATAGTTGAAAAGGTTAGGGATATTGCCACTTGGGGCATTAAGACCGTTATCTTGCAATCAGGGGAGGACCCCTTCTATTCCATAGATATGCTTTTAGATATAGTGAAGGGAATCAAACAAGAGACGGGTTTGCGCATTACATTAAGCATCGGGGAACGGCCAAGGGAGGACCTAAGGTTATTAAAAGCAGC
Organism: Bacillota bacterium; assembly: GCA_021849745.1. GTDB lineage: Bacteria > Bacillota > Carboxydocellales > JAJZSN01 > JAJZSN01. Next base: position 6,744 of record JAJZSN010000106.1, read on the forward strand.
TGGGGCTAATAATTTTTTATTAAAAATAGAAACCACAGACCCTGAACTGTACCTCCGGCTTCATCCTGACGGTGATTACCGGCAACGGGTTTTGAACACCCAATGGTTAAGGGAACTGGGTTATCTTTTGGGTTCAGGAAATATTGTAGGATTACCGGGACAGACCATCCCTTCCCTGGCCCGGGATATCAAATGGTTCCAGGAACAGGGCATCCATATGGTGGGAATAGGCCCATTTCTCCCGGCAGCAAGAACACCCTTGGCCCAATGGCCTCCAGGGGACGGTTTTTTGACCTTAAAAGTAATTGCAGCAACCAGGCTGGTGTTGAAAAATGTTTTTATCCCCGCTACCACTGCTTTGGCTACTCTGGACCCTCAGCTACAAATAAAGGCCCTTCAAGCCGGAGCCAATACTGTAATGCTGGCATCTACCCCGGAGAGGTATCGAGAACGCTATAATATATACGATAATAAGTATCCGGTGGATTTGGAATGGGCTTTAACCATGATTGAACGCTTGAGGCGGAAAACGGTTTTGAGGAAGGTCTGATAAGCAGCTGTCAGCTATCGGCTGTCAGCTCAGGCTCAGTATATGCCCAGGGTCAATAACAAGTTCAGGCTAAACATTATGCAGAGCCAAAGTATAAGCTACAAGCTTAAGGAACAAGCAAGTAAAGCTACCAGCTACAAGCTACCAGCTACAAGCTATAAGCTACAAGCTACCAGCTAAGGAGGGATGAACATGCTGTCCTCACCCCGTAGCGGACGGCTTCATATAGTCATATTTGGCCGCCGTAATGCCGGTAAGTCCAGTTTAATCAATGCCTTGACCAATCAAGACTGTGCTTTGGTTTCTCCGGTGGCGGGAACTACCACCGACCCGGTTTTCAAGACCATGGAAGTTTTGCCTTTAGGACCAGTGGTATTGATTGATACCGCAGGTATAGATGATGATGGCAGTTTGGGCAGCCTTAGGGTAGCTAAGACCATGGAGATACTCCGCAAGACCGATTTGGCAGTGGTGGTGGTTTCGGCGGAGGAAATACCCGGTGTTTTTGAGGAGGATTTAATCCATAATATTAAAGAAAAAGCCATCCCCCTTGTGGGGGTGGTGAATAAAAGCGACCTTCATGACCCCGAACCGGCTTTCCGGTGGTTTGAGGCCCAAGGGGTTCGAAGAGTGGTTGTCAGCGCTCTGACGGAAAAAGGAATTGAGGAACTGAAAGGGTTGATGGTGAAGGCGGCCCCTGAGGATTTTCAGCAGCCTCCCTTGGTGAGGGATTTGATTAAACCGGGGGAAATGGTTATTCTGGTAACCCCCATCGATTCCGCAGCACCCAAGGGGAGATTGATTTTGCCCCAAGTGCAGGTGTTGCGGGATGTTCTGGATGGGGAGGGGCTAACCATGGTGGTACAACCTCCCCAGTTACCGGCGGCCCTGGAGGGTTTGCAGGGGAAGGCGGCCCTCGTGGTTACTGATTCTCAGGCTTTTAAAGAAGTGGCGGGGATGGTAACGGAAGATGTTCCTTTAACCTCCTTTTCCATTATCATGGCCAGATACAAGGGTGATTTGCAGGGTTCGGTAGAGGGACTGACTAAAATAAAAGAACTGAAACCCTCAGCTCAGGTTTTGATCGCTGAAGGGTGCACCCATCATAGACAGGACAAGGATATCGGCAGGGTGCAAATTCCAGCACTCCTTAATAAGCTGGTAGGGGGAGAGTTGGCATACACCTGGAGTTCCGGTGGCGGATTTCCTAAAGAATTGACCGGATTTGACTTGATTCTTCACTGCGGTGGGTGTATGTTAAATAGAAAGGAAATGCTTTACCGTTTAGCCTTGGCCCGGGAAGCCGGTGTTCCTTTGATTAATTACGGGATTTTACTGGCTTATGCCAATGGAATCTTACCCAGGGTCCTGGCTCCTTTGACTGAAGGAGGAGAAAAAATTGATTTATCTGGATAATGCCGCCACCACTTGGCCCAAACCTTCCAGTGTATGGTCGGCTATGGAGCATTGTTTTCATAAGTTGGGGGCCAATCCGGGCCGTTCGGGCCATCAGATGGCCTTGGACGCCGGGCGTCTTATTTATGAGACCAGGGAAGTGTTAGCTAAGTTATTTAATATCAGCAACCCATTACAGCTGGTCTTCACCCTCAATGCCACCGAGGCGGTTAACCTGGCCTTAAAAGGCCTGCTGAAACCTGGTGACCATATAATTACCGGTTCCATGGAGCATAATGCTGTCACCCGACCCCTTCACGTCTTAAAAGCCAGAGGGGTTGAGGTAACCAAGGTTAAGGCTGCCGGTGATGGCCGGATTAAAGTGGAGGACGTGGCGGCTCAAATCAAGGCTAATACCAAGGCCGTGGCTTTTACCCATGCCTCCAATGTTACCGGTACTCTGATGCCCATCGAGGAATTGGGGCAGTTGGCCAGAGCCAAGGGTCTTGTCTTTATTGTGGATGCGGCCCAAACTGCAGGAGTTTATGACCTTGATGTGGAAAAGATGAATATTGACCTGCTGGCTTTCCCTGGTCACAAGAGCTTGTATGGTCCCCAGGGTACCGGTGGGTTGTATATCCGGGAAGGGATAACCTTGGAGCCCTTGAAAGAAGGGGGCACCGGCAGTAGTTCAGAACATCCTCTTCAGCCTGATGTGCTGCCCGACCGCTATGAAAGTGGCACTCCCAATACTATTGGCATTGCCGGGTTAGGTGCGGCGGTGAAATTCATTTTACAAGAAGGGTTGGA
>JAJZSN010000107.1 GCA_021849745.1 Bacillota bacterium
CCACCTTTCCAATACTAGCATAACATTTCGGTTTAGGTTTGTCCATAGCGGCTTTGCGAAATAATTTCCCTAAGGTTCTCTAAAGTCCTTGCTATACACCAACTCTAGTTTGGTGCTTCAGCTCTGTTCTTGGAAATTTTTTATCTTTCCTAAAAACCTAAGCCGCATTTGTCGTGGGCGACATATAGTAATATACCATGGCATTTCAACTTGGGCAAGCTAATCTGCATGTCAAATTTCATTAAGTTTCGCCGCTAAATAGCATTAAGATAATCCTATCTCATAAAATCTTTAGTATACTTATTAATACACACTTTTTTAATTTATTTAGCTCTCTTGAATTAAAAACAAGCAGCAAATGCTGCTTGTTGCGCTAATCCCTTGGTTTCATATGAGGAAACAACAACACATCCCTTATGGAAGGAGAATCTGTTAGTAACATAACTAAACGGTCAATACCGATACCTAAACCACCGGCAGGAGGCATGCCATATTCCAAGGCCCGAATATAATCCTCATCCATCATATGCGCTTCATCATCCCCTGAAGCTCGTTTTTCTACCTGGTTTTTGAACCTTTCTTTTTGATCAATGGGATCATTAAGCTCCGAAAAAGCGTTAGCCATCTCCCGGGCATAAATAAATAGTTCAAATCTATAGGTGTATCTGGAATCTTCCAGACTTCTTTTGGCCAAAGGAGATATTTCAACAGGATAATCGGTAATGAAGGTAGGCTGAATTAGATGCGGTTCCACTAACTCTTCGAAAACTTCATTAATAATATTGCCGCGACTGGCCTTTGGATCTACCTTTAAACCTGCTTGAGCCGCTGCCTGGCGGGCATCCTCATCATTCTGGATTAAGGTAAAATCAATCTTGGCATATTCTTTAATGGCCTCCAACATAGGCAAACGTCGCCAAGGAGGAGCGAGATTTATTTTTTCCTCTTGATATTCCACTTCCATAGTACCTAAAAGCTGAAACGCCGCTTGAGATACTAATTGTTCTGTAATTTCCATCATATCGTTATAATCGGCATAAGCCTGGTATAATTCCAACATGGTGAATTCAGGGTTATGTTTGGTGGAGATCCCTTCATTTCGGAAATTACGATTTATTTCATATACCTTCTCCATACCGCCCACCAACAGACGTTTTAAATATAGTTCGGGGGCAATACGCAGGTATAGATTCATATCTAAGGTATTGTGATAGGTTATGAAAGGTCTGGCTGATGCACCACCGGCAATAGGATGCATCATCGGGGTCTCAACTTCTAAAAACCCCTTATTATCCAATAAGTTCCGAATGGTACGAATAATTTTACTCCGGGCAATGAAGACCTTTTTGACATCAGGGTTTACGATTAAATCAACGTACCGTTGGCGATAGCGGAGTTCTATATCCTTGAGTCCGTGCCATTTTTCAGGAAGGGGTCTTAAGGACTTGGCCAGCATAATAAAATCAGTAATGTTAATGGAAATCTCGCCTTTTTGGGTGCGAAAAACTTTTCCCTTTACACCAACGATATCTCCTATATCTGCCTTGGTGAAAAGGTTGTATCGCCCTTCCCCTAGTTGGTCCTGACGCACGTAAAGCTGGATATTGCCTTCTACATCTTGGAGATTGGCAAACCCTGCTTTACCATGTCCCCGCTTGGCCATTAGACGACCGGCCAAACTAACCTGCTGACCTTCAAGAGACTCAAACTCATTTATAATCTGAGAAGAGTAATGGGTGCGTTGATATTTTCCCCCATAGGGTTCTACATTATCTTGACGGAGCTCGTCCAATTTCTGGCGACGAACCATCATTAGTTCGTTTAAATCCGCCCCTTCGTGTTCCATATTCATTTAGCTCTTACCTCCAACAAACTAAAACCTATTTATGAATGTTTAGAATTTTGTACTTCAAAATCCCAGCCGGTACATTTACCTCTACAGTACTTCCTATTTTCTGGCCAAGGATAGCTTTGCCAACAGGAGATTCATTGGATATCTTATTATTGATTGGATCAGCTTCCGCAGTCCCAACGATGGTGTATTCGATTTCATCGTCGAATTCCATATCTTTGATCAAAACTGTAGCTCCTACGCTAACTATATCCGTTTGGATATCCACATCATCAATCAGTTTGGCGTTGCGCAGCATTTTTTCCAAGGTCAAAATTCTACCCTCGATGAAAGCTTGTTCATTCTTAGCGTCTTCGTATTCCGAGTTCTCGCTGATATCACCAAACTCAATAGCTTGTTTAATCCTCTCCGCAACTTCACGTCTTTTTACCGATTTATGCTGTTCCAGTTCCTGTTCCAGTTTCTTCAGCCCGTCAAGGGTAAGAATGACTTCCTTTTCGTTCATTTCCTCGCTCCCCTTCATTTAAATTCACCCGTTAGAACCAATATATGTTGAAACTATTCTTGATATTCAGAAAAGTGCCTAACTAAGGTAACAAGCACTACAAAAACCAGTTGGCTTTGCAGTGCTTGAGATGCTAATTGTACTACCATATTATAAATAGCTTACCTTCTTTTGTCAAGTCTTGTTGGCAAATATGGGTTTGGCATTAACTATTTTCCCTTTCGTCATAGCTTTATTTTTGATGTTAAGAATATCCGGGATGGAGATGCTTTTTTCGAAACTGCGAAACCCGGCCAGTTTAAAGCCATTCTTGGCAGCTATTTTACTGATGTCTTCTACCTGTTTGACAGTGATTTCGCGGCCTAAGCTAAAGGATTCAAACCTTTCCTCCATGGACAGCATGATGGTTTCAGCCATGCAGGCATAAATCAATTTGGGTGGGAAACCGAAGTTGAAATTAAGGTTAATGTCCCCAGGCACCTCAACTAACCCCCCCTCAATTACCAATACATCATCCCTCAATTGAGCCACCCTTTTGGAGACATCCCGGGGCCGGGCCACATCACAGACAATACAACCCGGTTTTAAATCCTCAGGCTCAATCACCGTATCCACAGCGCTGGTGACGGTAATTATAATATCAGCCTTGGCTAACGCTTTTTTTAGATCGGATGTGATTCTGGCAGATAGGCCGGTATTATATAGCAGGGTGTTGGCTACCCGTTCAAGTTCCTTGATATTACGGGCAACCAAAGTTAAGGAACGGGTTTCCCTGGCCATCAGTTCAGCGCAGACCTTGCCGATAGCTCCGGTAGCGCCAATTACCACCACTTCCGCCCTTGTCAGGTCTTTGCCCATAATATTGGCCGCTTTCTTGACTCCTTCAATGGCTGTGGCAATGGTGTAACTATTTCCGGTGGTTACAGGGATGTTCAGGTTCTTGGCTACGGTTATTCCTCCGTCACCAATCACTTTGGTAAAAGCTCCCAAGCCCAATAGCTGGGCCCCCATTTTTTCAGCCATTTTTCCTGTTTGGATAATTTTATTGATTACCGTTTTTTCCGGCAGGGTAACCATTTGTTGTGTGGTTAAAGGACAGGCGATAAACCACCCCGGAATTTCCCTTTTTGAATTCTTGACTCCTTCTATGGAAGAAACCTTAAAGGGGGGCGCTATTCTAAGAAATTTTTCGATTACCCCTTCCGGCAAGTATTTAGCAATAGAAAATTTTTTGGCTACATGGTCTGTATCTAAAGGATGAATAACAAAAGCAAATGATGCCATTTTGGGCCTCCTTCGGTTAAATAATTTGTTCCGTAGGTAGTTCCACCACTCTTGGTTCAAACTTCATGGCGTCCAGAAGTTCTTCATATTGTTGGGGAGAGAGACCGCTTTGGCCGCTTAAGGCCACAATAATTCCCTCCATGACATTGGTGCCGAAGGAGCGCCCCTGAAGTTCGGGGGTGGTGGTGATAAGTTTCCTGACCCCTCTTTGTTTCAGTAGTTCCAGGTCTTGAGGTGTTATGGTGTTGGTGATAATGGTTTTTCCTTCTAGCCTTTGAGGCATATGCCTGCGAATAAAGTGAAAATCCCCGGCAATGATATCAGCATCCAGGTAGTACTGGGCGAATTTAGGCTCCAATTCCTCTTGCTTCTCTCCGGTGGGGTAGAGAAACTTAAAAGGAATCCGGCTGATTATCGGGCCCACAATTCTAGCTACCCTCGCCACCGCATCCAGGGAATACAAGGGAATAGGTAATCCTAAGGCAAAGATTAAATCCCCGTATATAATTTTCGTCCCTATGGAGCTAAGGGTTTCAGCCATACCGAAACGGTCGGCGGCACAAACCATTAAAACTTTGCTGTTTTCAAAATCTAAAAGTCCATGTTGGTGTAAGTATTTAATTACCTTTCTTTCCAGGGTGTTTTTCAGCCCACTGCCATCTACGATGGGGGTTAATCTTGCAGCATCAACTATTTTTTTGGCATCCCTCAGGATATACCGGCGGTTGCCTGCATAAAGATAAAGGTCAATACCGCCCAGGCCAAAAGCGTCAACTTTACCGTCAAGTTCCTTGATTAGATTAATTGCCTTGGAAAGGTCACCATCTGTACCAATGCGCTCCACCGAGACTTTTTGGCCTAAAAACTCGGTTTCGACTTTATGGTTTCTGGTGGAAGAGCCTAAACTTATACTGACTACTCTTTTCATCCTATTACATCTCCTGTTCACAGGCATCGTTTCACAATCAAGGTGCATGTATAATATAATTATCCAATTTACCAAATTTTATACTTATGCTAATTAGGCATTAAAAAAACGCCCTTATATGGGCGTTAGTGTTGTTATTCAAGATATTTCAGGTATTGACGTAAGACCTTCGTTACTTCGGCTTCTGTTTGGGCTTTATTGATTTGTTCCCTGATACGGGCCGCATCTCGCAGGCCTTTGATATACCATGCCGCATGTTTGCGCATTTCCTTGACGGCGATTCGTTCTCCTTTGTGTTTGCTCACCATAGCCAGGTGGCGGATAGCCATCTCGATCTTTTCTCCGGCAGTGGGCGGGGGTAATAATTCCCCTGTCGCCAGGTAATGGACGGTGGCGGTAAATAACCACGGGTTGCCCATGGCGCCACGTCCGATCATCACCCCATCACAGCCTGTCTCTTCCATCATCCTCAGGGCATCCTGGGGCTTCCAAATATCGCCGTTGCCGATGACCGGGATGGTTAGGGCGGCTTTAACTTCTTTAATTATCTGCCAGTCGGCCTGGCCTGAGTAATATTGCTCCCTGGTACGACCGTGGACGGTTACGGCGGCTGCACCTTTTTCCTGGGCCAGTACGGCTAGTTCTACCGCATTCACTTCCCGGTCGCTCCAACCTTTGCGCATTTTCACTGTTACGGGTATAGGGGAAACATCTACCACGGCGGTGATAATTTCGGCGGCCCGGGGCAGATCCCTCATAAGGGCTGAGCCTTCACCGTTTTTGACAATTTTGGGGGCAGGGCAGCCCATGTTGATATCCACAATGTCAGCTCCGCTGTCAGCAATGAATCTGGCAGCTTCGGCCATAGTACTGGGTTGGGAGCCAAAAATTTGCACACTGATGAGGCCTTCTTCCTGGCTTAAATCAAGCATAGACATGGTACGGTTGTTGTTATGGATAAGAGCCTGATCGCTGATCATTTCGGTGCAGATCAAACCACAACCTGCTTCCCTGGCCAGAAGGCGAAAGGCCTTGTCGGTGACTCCGGCCATGGGGGCCGCCACCACCGGGTTGGGTAGAATAACCCGGCCTATGTTCATATACTTACCTCCAACCGGGTGTTAATTAACTTTAAACTGCCAGTCCTTATTGCGGTGATAAACAATTTTTAAACCTTCCAAGGTGAGGAAGGGGTCTACTTTCTTAATGGTGCGGGATTCCTGGAAAATCAATTCAGCTAATCCGCCGGTGGCCAACACAAAAGGTTGACAGCCCAGTTCCTCAGATATCCTGGTCACTATCTCGTCCACCTGGCCCACAAATCCGTAGATGATGCCGGCCTGCATACTGCTGACGGTATTTTTGCTGATTACCGTCTTGGGTTTCACCAGCTCAATCCGGGGTAGCTTGGCGGCCCTGGTAAACAAAGCCTCGGTAGAGATCCCAATACCGGGGGCGATGGCTCCGCCCAGGTATTCCCCTTTGGCATTGACGACACAAAAAGTTGTGGCCGTCCCAAAGTCAACTATAATCAAAGGCCCGCCGTAGATTTCAAGGGCTGCAATGGCGTTAACAATTCTATCCGCCCCCACTTCTTTGGGGTTGTCGTACTTGATAGCCATGCCGGTCTTTACTCCGGGACCAACTACCAATGGATGAATGCCAAAGTACTCCACCGACATCCTCTCCAGAGTTGGCATCACCGGGGGCACCACTGAAGAGATGACAATAGCGTGAATATCCTCCCTGTCCAGGCCACTGTGGGCGAAGAGGCTGTTCAATAACATCCCGTATTCATCCGATGTTTTGTTCTTATCAGTAGAAATCCGCCAGTGCTGAATCAGTTGATCATCCCGGTAAACCCCCAGGACGATGTTGGTATTACCCACATCAAAAGCTAAGATCAAATCAGGCACCTACTTTCCCAAGCCGATAACAATATTCTGAACATTTCTAGTATACCCGGCAATGGGCTCTCAATCAAGTAGAACCTTTTAATTAGCTTGCTCCAGTAAGTTGACCTTAATCAAAGCGCTTTTTACAGCTACCCCCAGGAAACCGGCGGCAGTTATTTTAATCAAGTCAAACAGGATAAAGGGGGCTACCCCTGCGGCAATAGCTTTTCCGGGAGACAGCCCGGCCACCAGGGCCAACTGGGTGGTTCCCACCAGGTAGATAAAGGTTAACCCTGCCAAGGATGCGGTCAAATTCCACAACAAGGTATTGGGTCTTTTCCTGGTGATCAAACCCACCACTAAGGCAGCGATGATAAATCCGGTGAGGTAGCCCCCTGAAGGGCCTACCAGTTTCATAAAACCGCTGGTACCCCCGGCAAATACAGGTAAACCCAGGGAACCCATAAGGATATAAACCAACTGAGAAACTGCACCCCAATGCGGCCCCAGTAATATGCCTGCCAACACCACGAAAAAGATCTGCATGGTAAAGGGTATCGGGGTAGGCAAAGGAACGGCCACAATGGCCCCCACCGCTGTTAATGCTCCAAACATTGCCGCCAAAATCATATTTCTAGTTTTCATTATTGTTCCTCCTTTTCTTTTTGTTAACTTAAATACTCGAACTAGTTAACCATTGTGCCAAAAATTTAGAGAGTTTCCTCTCTAAGCGTATTGGCCCTGGGCTCCCCTGATGCTTACATCACCGGCAACCACTTTTAATTTTTGTCCGGTGGTATCCTCCAATATCAATGCACCGGTTTCATCAATATCTACGGCCAAGCCTTCCATGGTTTGCTTAAGTCCGGTAACCACCACCCGGGCGCCTATGGTGAGAGAAAACCTGCGCCATTCGGCGAGGATGGCATCAAAACCTCCACCCAGTAACTGCCCGTAAAGTTCCTCCAGGTTGCCGAGGAGGCTTTGCACATATTTTGCCCGGTTAACTTTAGTTCCCCCTTCTTTCAGAAGGGAAGTGGCTTGATTCTTAAGTTCTTCCGGAAAGGCTTCCTCAGAAATGTTCACGTTAGTACCTATACCCAGAATGGCATAATTGACAGTGTCCATTTCTGCGCTCATTTCCGTTAATATTCCGGCCAGTTTGCGTCCCTGATAAAGGATATCATTGGGCCATTTGATTCCCGGTGTGACAGAGCTGACCTGGGCAATGGCCCTAGCCACCGCCACAGCGGCCATGATGGTTAGTTTAGGTGCATCCATGGGACTGATTTGAGGCCGCAGAATCAGGGTTAGCCAAACCCCTTGACCGTGGGGAGAGACCCACTGACGACCGAGACGGCCTTTGCCTCCGGTCTGTTCCTCGGCGATAACCACCGTTCCTTCCGGTATCCCTTGAGCCGCCAATTCTTTGGCCACTTCATTGGTGGAAGACACCCGGTCAAAGTAGACAATGCTTTGGCCAAAGGATGTGGTGGTTAACCCCTCTTGCACTTCCTTGGGATATAATCTGTCGGGTACCGCAAGAAGGCGGTGGCCCTGCCGGGTGACCGATTGAATTTCGTAGCCGTCTTCTTTGAGGGATTGGATATGTTTCCAGATAGCCGTCCTGGAAACCCCCAGCAGATTACTGATTTCTTCTCCGGACATAAAGTCCGATTGTTTGCTCTTTAGCAGAGTAAGAATTCTTTCTTTCAGCGAGGCTCACCTCCCGGTGTTGTTAATAGTTTATACTCTGAAGAGGGAATTGTCAACCTTCTTGCGCAGTGTGGTTAACCATGGTTTTAAATAAAAGACCAGCTACCTGGTCTTAATTTCCCCGACATCTAAACTAATATCCAAAGCTTTCACCGAATGGGTTAGCGCCCCTATAGAAATCAGATCGATCCCCAGCTTGGCTATTTCCACCACCTGGTCTTCCTGAATTCCCCCCGAGGCTTCAAGCAGAGCTTCGCCATTCACCATTTCCACTGCCTTGGCCATGGTTTCCAGATCCATGTTGTCCAGCATGATGATTTCTGCCCGGGCTTCCAAAGCCTCCCGGACTCCTTCCAGGTTCTCCACCTCCACCTCAATCTTCATGGTGTGGGGGGCCTTCTGTCGGGCCATGGCCACAGCCTTCATAATACCACCGGCCACTTTGATATGATTATCCTTAATGAGAACAGCGTCATAGAGGCCAAAACGGTGGTTATGGCCTCCCCCCATTCTAACGGCGTATTTCTCCAGAAATCGTAAACCGGGAGTTGTTTTTCTGGTATCCACCACTTTAGTGTTATAATAGGTCAGCAGCTCCACAATCCGGGCCGTCCGGGTGGCAATACCCGAAAGCCGCTGTAAGAGGTTCAAAGCAACCCTTTCGCCGGTTAAGACGGCCCGGGCCTCTCCGGACACTTGGGCCAAAGTTTCCTCGGCCTCAATCTTATCCCCATCCTGTTTGAAGGGAATAAAAGTAATTCCTAGATTCAGCATCTTAAAAACCGTCTCTGCCACCGGTAAACCAGCAACTACTCCGGACTCCTTGGCATAAATATACCCGGTGGTCACCGCTTCGGCGGGAATTATGCTGTTGGTTGTCACATCCCCTGTTTTAACATCCTCAGCAAAGGCTTTTTTAATTAAATCCTCTAACTCCCATTTATTCAGTTCCATATAAACTCCTTATCTCTGAAGCACCACATGGCGCTGCCAGATTTCATCCTCCCGCTCGGAATAATCGAGGCGGTAATGACCACCCCTGCTCTCTGTGCGCATTAAGGCAGCTTCTGTTGATATAGATAA
>JAJZSN010000108.1 GCA_021849745.1 Bacillota bacterium
CAACTTCTCCATTTACACACTCCCTCCTTTGAGAATAAAGATTAATTATGTATTTAAAAGGATAAGAACGCCCTACATCCCTCCCCCAATACATTGCTGCTTTAATGGCAAACTTTCCTGTTTTCCCCAGAAAGCATGTTTTAACATTACATTTATATTTGAACCTCTGGATTAATATTACAAAAAAAATTAAGACTGGTCAGCAAACCAGCCTAATCCTTTTTGGGATAACTAAAAATTTTTAATTCCACCCTAATATCATCATCGCCTAGGTGAAGAAATCCCATCGATGAAATATGGCGGCTCCGAATTGGTTTTCCGGGATTAAAAAGAATAACATCTTTTTTAACCTTTTTCTCAATATAATCAGGGCCTGGCCGGAAGATAACCCGGTACGACTCCAGCAAGGGCCTGTGCCCATGACCGAAGAGTATACAGTCCACCGGTTTATCATCAATAAAAGGTTCCACCACAATCTGGCTCAACAAGTCAAACTGCTGGGTCTTATTCACATGAAGACCGTCCAGTTCATCCCCATGGATGATACCTATCCTGTATCCGGCCAATTCCAGCACCTTTTTCCTAGGCAGTTCCGGACCGAACCGGTCTTCGTCATGGTTGCCCATCACAGCTTCCACCGGGGCAATCTTAGTTAATTCCTCAATCACCGCCGGTTCTACCAAATCCCCACAATGGATGATAAGATTTACTCCCTCTAACGCTTCCAACATCCTTTCTCCCAGGCGTTCATTTTTGTGAGGAACATGGGTATCAGCTATTATACCGATTTTCAATTGATCACCCCCCTAAAATAGCCGGCAAAATGCCCGAGGAAATTTTCGTAATCTGCCTGTTGGCCTAGATAAAACTTCAAATCTTCCGTCAACCCCCGAGCATCCCAACCATTTTTAGTCCCTTCTTTTTCATAGTATTCCTTGGCAACCCGCCATGGTTTTTCAGGAAAAAGAAGTAATGCAAATAAAACTTTATACTCATCATTGCTAAGAGGATAAATGCTATTATAACTGTCCAAGATTTGTAAGGCCAGGGCCGCATCCCACTTGGCTTTGCGCAAGGTCCTCCGGAGCAACCGCCACAGGTCGATGACCCGCAAATCCACCGCCAGGGAATCAAAATCAATGAGATAGACATCCCCCTCCCCGTTAAGCACAAAATTTCTGGCCGCAGTATCACCATGGCACAAAGGATAACCCTTACGCTGGTTGTACTGGTTGCATAAACGGGTATACGCAGATTTTTTCAGGGCTTCAATTGACTCCCGGGTCTTTTGACAAAGCCACTCCGCCTTGGCCAGGAACTCCCTGTCAAAGGGAGATAACTCAGCCTTACCGTCCACCATCCGCCGGTAATGATTCAAGTCGGCTGCCTTGGACTCCAGTTTTTTGATCCATCTGCCCAGTTTATTCTTGGGTGTAATGCCATCACCGGGGCGGTATCCTTCAGCCGCTTTGTGGAACGCCGCCAGGGTGGAAGCGGCCCTGGCCATCTCCTCACCCCTTACATACTTGGGTTCATAACCATCAATCCAGGGATTAACCACCCAATACTCCCCTTGGTGAACCAGGTAAGGCAGGCCATCCCTGGTAACAACCAGACCGGCCATTTTGGTAAACCCTTGATTCGCCAGATGTTGCAGGGCGGAAGCGATAAACCTGATTTTTTCTTCCTTTTCCCTCACCTGTTTCAAAGCCCTAATCCCAACAGCCGTTCTTACCTGGTAGACATCCCGGACACCTTTAATTTTATCCGGCGCCAGTTCCCAGTGAGCCAGGATTTCTTTCAACTTCCGCTTTTCTCTGTCCTTCACCGGCCAATCCTCCCTTATGCACAATTGCCCAGATGTGGTTTATCATATGTGCTTTTGCCCAAAAAGGTGATTGTTCCATTAAATAAAAAACCCAACCATGTTACCACACGGTTGAGCTGTTCAAAGCAACTTCTTCCATTTCATGAGTTTTCCCTCTGGTCATCAACTTAACCACAGCTTCTTTGGGATTGGCCCCCTCAAAGAGTACCCTGTAGGCTTGTTCGATGATAGGCATCTCTATTCCTTGCCCTTGAGCAAGTCCCCTGGCGGCTTTGGTGGTACGTACACCCTCCACCACCATCTGAACGCTGGCCATGGCCTCTTCCACTGTTTTTCCCTTGCCTATCTCGATACCGGCCCGACGGTTGCGGCTATGCATAGAAGTACAGGTAACTATGAGGTCCCCAACCCCGGCCAGGCCGGCAAAGGTCAGGGCCTGGGCACCCATCTCTACCCCCAACCGGGTTATCTCTGCTAATCCTCGAGTCATCAGGGCCGCCTTAGTGTTGTCCCCGAAACCGAGGCCATCGGAAACCCCGCAACATAAGGCGATTACATTCTTTAAAGCCCCGCCCAATTCCACCCCCACCAGGTCAGGATTGGTATATACCCGAAACTTGGGGGTCATAAATAGATCCTGGGCCTCTTCGGCCGCCTGACGGTTGCGGCCGGCCACCACAATAGCGGTGGGAATATCCCGGGCCACCTCTTCCGCATGGCTCGGCCCCGATAGGGCCACTACCCTGTGCTTCTCCCCCAATTCCTCTTCAATTACCTGGGATAGGCGCAAAAACGACCCTTCCTCCAAGCCCTTGGCAGTATTAACTATCAACCGGGAATCTCCCATCAACGGAGCTATGGTCTGCACCATCTCCCGTAAGCCATGGGAAGGAACCCCCAACACCACCGCCCTTGTCCCGGCTAAAGCTTCTTCAAGGTCAGCACTAGCGGTAATCCCCGCCGGAATAACCACCCCCGGAAGGTATCGCTGATTCTCCCTGGCCCCATTAATCTCTCCAGCCAGTTCACTCCGGCGGGACCACAATTTAACTTCTAAGCCCTTCTTGGCCAACAGCACCCCCAGGGCCGTCCCCCAACTACCGCCGCCAATAACGGTTATGCTCATGCTTATATGCTCACCTCTTTGGTCAGCTGATAGCTGACAGCTACAAAATTACTTCCGCCCAATACGCGGTTCTGTTCCCGTACGGAGGCGTTGGATATTGGCTTTGTGTTTATATATGGCAAAACTGGCCCCTATCAGGCCGAAAACTATGTATGGGATGGGTTCACGGAAAGCTATCAATAATACCGGGACTGATCCGGCGGCTATAATGGAGGCCAGGGATACATAACGGTATAAGAATAAGATAAGTGCAAAAATAACCAAAGCAAGCAACGCCACTGTATAATCAAGGGCAAAAAGAACCCCTACTCCGGTGGCAATTACCTTTCCACCTTTAAAATTAAGAAAGACAGGATAACTATGACCGGCCATAGCCGCGAAACCCGCCAGAACACCAATCCACTCAGTACCGGCCCAAAGACCCAACCAGGCCCCGGCAGCCCCTTTCAAAAAATCCCCCAGAAACACCATCACCCCAGCCGTCGGCCCCAGAGTCCGAAAGACATTGGTAGTACCAATATTCCCACTGCCAAACTGCCGAATATCAATCCCCTTCCAATACTTAGCCACCAAATACCCAAAGGAAATTGACCCTAACAAGTAACTAACAACCAAAACTACAAGCACAACCACCCCAATCACCTCCACAACAAAAATCCACCCCAAACCCACGCTGACGGCTAATAAGCTATACTCAGCGCTGATAGCTGATAGCCGACAGCTGCCCTTACTCCTCTTCCTTCCTTGACCTCACCACCATCCGAATAGGGGTCCCCTCGAAACCGAAGGTGGTACGCAGTTGATTTTCCAGATAGCGTTCATAAGAGAAGTGCATCAACTCAGGATCATTGACAAAGATAACGAAAGTAGGAGGCTTAACGGAAACCTGGGTGTTAAAGAGAATCTTCAGCCTACGGCCCTTATCGGTGGGAGGCGGCGTCATGCGCACAGCGTCGGAGATGAGGGTATTCAAGGTACTGGTAGCCACCCGCATGGCATGTTGTTCAGCCACATAATTAATCAGGTCCGTAACCTTGGGTACCCGCTGGCGAGTCTTAGCCGAAACGTAGATTACCGGGGCATACTGCATGAAACCGAGCTCTTCCCTGACGGTTTCGGTGTACTTGTTCATGGTCTTATCGTCTTTCTCGATGAGGTCCCACTTATTGATCACGATAATGGAAGCCCGGCCCGCCTCATGGGCATACCCGGCAATCTTTTTATCCTGCTCGGTAACCCCTTCCACAGCATCAATGACCATCAATACCACATCACTGCGGTCAACGGCCCGGAGAGACCGGATTACGCTATAACGCTCGGTGGGTTCGTCAATCTTACCCTTACGCCTCATCCCGGCGGTATCAATCAGAACATAATGACGGTCATCCTTGGCAAAAGGAGTATCAATGGCATCTCTGGTAGTACCGGGGATATCGCTGACAATAACCCGTTCTTCTCCCAGGATGGCATTGACCAAGGAAGACTTACCCACATTGGGCCGCCCGATAACCGCAATTTTAACAGTATCCTCCGGGTAGTCATCACCTTCGAAAGCAGGCATGTGTTTGACCACTTCATCCAGCAGGTCACCGATATTAAGGCCCTGGGCCGCCGAGATCATCAACGGCTCCCCGAACCCTAGTTGATAAAAATCATAGATGTAAGGAGGGTTATTAAAATCCTCCACCTTGTTAACAGCTAGGAGCACCGGTCTCTTGGCCCGACGCAGCACTTTGGCCACATCCTCATCGGCAGAGGTCAATCCCCCCCGGCCATCCACCATGAAAACAATGACATCGGCCTCCCGCATGGCCAGTTCAGCCTGCCACTTCATCTGTTTAGAAATCTCGTCCTCATCATGGCGAAACTCGATTCCACCGGTATCAATAACGGTAAAAGACCTGTCCAGCCATTGGCCATCTTTATAAATCCGATCCCTGGTAATCCCCGGTTTGTCCTCCACGATAGCCACCCGGCCACCGGTCAAGCGGTTAAAAAGGGTGGACTTGCCCACGTTGGGCCGCCCCACAATAGCTACTATAGGTTTGGTCACAATTTATCACCTCAATATTCCTGCTACCAACTCATACCCATCCTGGGCATCCACTATCTCCACAGGGGTAGCCAGTTCTTCCTCAAGGGCTGTAACCGTAGTCCCATCCAGAAAAACAGCTTCCCCGGCCTTTAACATCACCGAAGGCAGAATCAGTTTCCGGCCCAGATCGAGTCCCCGCAGACCCCGCAGTATATCCTGCCCGGTCAACAGACCGGCCACCGTCACCTGTGGGCCGAAGAAATGGTTAGTCACCGGCACCAGCTGCACTTCCAGACCGGCCACCCGGTTCAACTGCTCCACCAGGCCCTTTAGCGCCTTGGCCCCGGAAAGACCTGTAGCCAGGGTGACTTTCTTAGCCGGTTCTATTTTTCCCGGCAATTCTTTAGCCCCTTGGACAAAACTGTCGAGAAAAAGCCTTACCAGACCTACCCCGTTTTCCGTCTGGGGAAAATCGCCATAATTTTCCCTGGGAGGAATCTCTTCCCCGGCCAATAAATAGAACTCATCAGCCAAGTATACCAGATTATTTTGATATTTTCCAGTGAAATCATACTGCCAGCAGGCTGCTTGGTTAATAACAGCCTTGGCCGACTCAGCATCATAGGTATTTAGTTGATATAATCCTTCCCGGAACTTGGTCAACCCTACCGGGACCACAGCGATGGATTGGACCTGGGGATAAAACCGGCTTAAATCCTTGATGGTTCTATCAAGTTCCACCCCATCATTAAGACCGGGACAGAGAACAATCTGGGCGTGAATTTCAAGCCCGGCTTCAGCCATTTTCTCCAAATGGCCCAGAATCTCTCCCGCCTGCCTGTTGTTGAGCATCTTCACCCTTAATTCCGGGTTAGTGGTATGTATGGACAAGTATAAAGGACTTAACCTGAACCTGATGATCCGGTCTACTTGCTCCCCGGTTAAGTTGGTTCCGGTGATAAAATTACCGTGCAATACCGACATCCGGTAATCATCATCTTTAATATATAAGGTATCCCTAAGCCCCGGCGGCATCTGATCCACAAAACAGAACACACACCGGTTATGACACCGTTTAATCCCGTCAAAAGTGGATTGGGCAAATTCCAGGCCTAAATCCTCATCATAATCCTTTTCTATTTCCAGCACCCACTCTTCGCCGTGGGCTTTGGACATTTCCAGTTCGAGGTCTTCCCCGGCTACCTGAAACCGGTAATCAATCAGGTCTTCTAAAGGAACCCCGTTAATGGCGGTAATTACGTCCCCAGCCTCGATACCGGCTTCTTCGGCAATGGAACCGGGCCTTACCCCCGCCACTACTGCCCCTCCCTTATCCATCAGAGGCACCTCTTTCCATGGTTTGCTACACTGATTATGTATCAACCGGGACTGAATGTCAAGGTGCCTGGTTTTTCAAATCATCTTTTACCTCCCGTACCAGCTCAACCAACTTAGGATAAACCCGGGTGAGGCCCTTTGTGGCCACGGAACGGCCCAAGTTCCCGGCCCCCATGCGTTTAAGGTAGACTCCCCCCAGCGCCGTACTGTATGGAACATATTCCATAGTACTGACCAACCGATACTGATATTGAGGTATTTGATATAAATCCAGCAGGCTTTGGATGGCTTTCGGTACAACTTCTTTTTCAGAGAGCACACCAATAGAAAATATTTTATTACCTTCATTGTCTGTACCCATCCAACAAGGCTGGCCTATTTCATTATAGGCCAGCCTATCATAATTAGGAAGGTTTATAATCTTCTCTACGGGGGGGACTCTGTCCTCTGGCAGCAAGCCTAAGTGAATAGCCGACGTAACCAGGGATGTATGAACTCCCGTGAGACAGTAATAGAAGATGTACATATTATCACCGCTTTAACTATTAGCTGCCAGCATCTTCACCCTTTGTACCAGGGTGGTAAGACTCCAGAAGGAATATTGGGTTCCCCGGGTAACGATAGGGCGTCCGATCCTGACCCAACCCAACCGGCGGGATATATACCCTCCCAGCATCATTCGCCAGTTTACATATGGCATTACATCAACCATAAATAGTTCTTTACCCTGTATGCCGAAAAGAGCAGCCACCCCCGGCAGGACATTTTCAATGAGTTTAGCTGTATTATGGCGGCCAAGCACATATATCTGATTATTAAACTCATCAACACCCATAAACTTAATGTTTCCATGATCCTTAGCTACTTGTTGGTCAAAAAAAGGCAGTCCCCAAAGCATTTCTGCTGTTGGTACCCGCCCGGTGGGCAACAGGCCAAGGTGAATGCCCGCCGCAGTAACTGAAGAATGGGATCCGCCGTAACAATGATAAATTATTTTCACCTGTCCCATCCCTCCAGATTTGCATATGTTAAACTGGGGTCAACACTGGATGTGTTTAATGTTAGATAATTTGCCGGTTTCGGGAGAAACTCGAACTACAAATAATGTTGCTAATAGGTTGACCCCAAATTAAATTTCCTTAATAGGATGGCCATTATAAAAGATTTTTATCCTGTTTGTCAGGGCTTTTCTTCTTCCTGTTCCTCACGCCCAAGGCATTCACAAATTCTTTGGTAAAAAACTGTTTAACCTTTGCCACCGAATTTTCCACACTTCCTGCGCTGACCAGTAAAAACACTGCTCCGCCGAATACCGTGATAGCCAGCAGCCATCCTACCGCAGCCCATGCCCCGGACCCCTCGTCAACTTCCGGAACTTCTACTCCAGCACTTTTTTCTTTCGCCGGTGATTGGACAGCTGCCTGAGGCACCACTTCACGAATAATATCCGGAATAGCATCAGCAAAGAGAGCAGCACCATTTTGGGCCGCTCCCCGGAGGTTGGTATGGGTACCCACCTCAATAAGGATGGCCCTGGGAGATAAATCCTGATTGTAATTACCTTTGGCCAGAAAGATTCCTTTAACGGTTCCAGGATGGGTTTGGTCGGCGATAGCCTTGACCTTTTTAGCAAACCACAGGTTGGCTTTCATCTGGGGGTTTTGTCGACCTACCACCAACTGTATCTTAGTAATCTTGGTTCCATACATACGCTTACTATAACGATTAGGGTCAGGCACTCCGTCCCGGTGGATGTCTACCAAAGCCACAGGGTTATCTTTCATTAACCTCATAACGGTGCGCCGAGAACGATAATAAGCATTGGCATCATGGGGGTCATGAGGGGTACGGTCATACTTAGGAGGGACACCAAGTTCCTCCAATTTATCACTAAAGGTCTCTCCTACTTTATATATCCCTCCCTTAGCCGGGATGTTAGGCCGCCCGTCGGTAGGGACATAAGATTCATCGGTATGGGTATGGTAAATGGCTACCGGTCTATTAAACTTCGGTTTCTCCTGGTCTTCATCATTTTCTTCTCCGTTAAAATCTTCTACGCTGCCTGACTGCTTTTCCTTGGCATTAGCTGGAACTATCTGTTGAAATTCCTTTGCCAGGGCCGCCATTTCCCCATCCAGCCCCAAAGATTTCAAAAAAGCCTTATTCTCCCTGACTTTCACAACCCGATACCTGGTGTTGTCCACTGCAATCAGTTCATCCCCGATACTGACAACCCGTGAGGTGGCATCAATTTCCCTTCCCCCTTCATCCACCAGAGAAAAATACCTTCCACCCGCCATTTCCCTTTCTCCAGGGTTGAGGGACAAGAAGTTTTTCAAGTACCCAGCCATGGGCAATTCCGAGCTGTAAAGAAAAAAGAACATTGCCACCAGTAGAAAGCC
Organism: Bacillota bacterium; assembly: GCA_021849745.1. Taxonomy (GTDB): domain Bacteria; phylum Bacillota; order Carboxydocellales; family JAJZSN01; genus JAJZSN01. Next base: position 8,730 of record JAJZSN010000108.1, read on the forward strand.
ACCCAGGATGAGAGTTTTGATACTATTGCTCCTTCTCATCAAACCCCTCCCCTTTCTTGGAATTTGCTCCTAGGGCGTTGGCATACTCAATATCCTTCAGATTTTTCAACAACTGCGCCGGACGCTCCCCTGCTTTCGGTCCGCCTTGGAGTCGCTCCCTGAATTCACCCACAAATTCCGCTAACAGCACAGCAAAAATACCGGCCATCACTACCCCGTCATAGGCCCCGGCCCCGCCAAAATCTACTCGTCCCGGTATCCCTGTAGCCACTAACCAAATAAAATAATATAAATCCAGCATCAATATCCCTAAAACCGCTGCTACAAAAGAACCTCGGCGAGTTCTGCCTACCAGATAAGCGACGGTACCGGCTACCAGGGGGAACAG
>JAJZSN010000018.1 GCA_021849745.1 Bacillota bacterium
TGGAGAGCCTGGCAACCCTCGTTAGGGAAGGTCTGATTGCAGGCTCGGGGGAAAAAATGAATCCTCGTGCAAAAACTACAAGAGCCGAAGCAGCGGTATTCCTGTACAGGATATACAACAAATACTAGCAGCCAGGTAAGAAGCAGCAGATAGATACCTTTGCCATTATAAAAGAGGGTCGCACCTTTATCCCGGTCAGGGCAGTCAGCCAGGCACCGGGGGCGGCGGCCTTAAGCGGATGGTAACCGGGGAAAGCTTTTTTATCACGTTATTTGTAAACGGCGGCAGTAAGAAATCTCGTATAGGCTTTGCGGCGCCTTATCCCGGCAAGATTATTCCCCTGGATTTAGCCAAAATGGGCGGCACTTTCCTTTGTCAGAAGGATAGCTATCTCTGTTCTGCCAACGGTATCGACATAGACGTGGCTTTTACCAGAAAAATCGGCACCGGGCTCTTCGGCGGCGAGGGTTTCATCCTGCAGAAAATTCATCTTCAACACCCTTTCATGATTTAATTATACAATCACGATTCAGTGTCCGTCAAAGTGGGAATGAGTCAAAACTCTTTGCGGCGTCTTTATTTACGCTGCATTGGGGACAGTCATCTGTTTACTATCCATGCTAATAAAAAACAGCACCGCATCAGCGCTTGTCAGCAATGTATCGATTTCAACAAACCATATAATTCCTATTCTTTTAAACTCGTTAGTCATCATGCTTTTATCTACCGCAGTTGGGCTGTTTCTTTTTAGAAAGTACGAATTGTAATACCGTGGTAGGGGCGACTATGGCGATATACTTAGTCTAATGGCGGCTTTGAATTTTGATTTCAAAACCGCTTCGCACCAACTATCTCTTAACGCACACAATTATTCATCCGCCGAAATAACGGTTTCTAATTTCTGTTGAGCAGAAATTGAAACGAAAACCGTTCCGCTATATCCCGGAATAAGCCCGGTTAAAATGCGCAGCAGGGTTGTTTTCCCCGAGCCGTTTTTGCCAACCAAGCCATAGATTTCGCCTTGCTTTACATGAATGGAAGCGTCACGCAAAATCGCCTTGCCTTCATAGTTTTTTTGAATATGTTCAGCCGCTAAAATATAATCCATATACTTTTCCTCCTGTTACGGTTAATAGGGTTTTGGTACAATCTTGAAGTCCATGAATAGGTAGAGAACAAGGAGAAGGAGCGTGATCGTTAAAACGGTGATAAAGATGCCTTTGAGTAAAGATTTCATCATACCTTTTCTCCACCTCCTTGACAGTTTTTGTACCGCTTCGGCTTCTTTCAAATTTCGTTCTGCATATTCGTAGCCTTTGGACTATTGGATAACCCGAAAACCTTCCAGGCCATGCTTGACTTGCTGGGGGCCAAGGAAGGGGGAGAAGTTACGTCAGACGATGTAAATGAGTTGGGTAAATTCGTGCTGAAAACGGAACTTGAATTCAATAAAGCTGCCGGCTTCACTAAGGAAGATGATCGCTTACCAGAGTTCTTTGAGGAGGAAGCACCGCCCCATAATACGGTCTGGGACTTCGCCGGAGAAGAACTTGATCAGGTTTTAGATTTTGCTTAAAGGAAAATAGCGTTTGAAATAGGTACTCGCCTTAAAAGGTTAGAGTACCTTTTTTATACTACAGGAACCCGCATGATGGCCACCAAGGGAGCGTCTGATTCCATCCCTAAAGTTGCCGGCGGCCATGCTGTTCTGGCGGTTCATACGGTAGCCGAAACCTATGCCATGGCTCAGGCTGGGAAAATTCGCATCCTCGGTGTGCAGGCAGCGGAAAGAAGTCCCTACCTGCCCGACGTGCCAACCCTTGAGGAACAAGGGATTAAAGGGGTTACCGCCAAATGGTGGACCGGAATTACCGTCCCGGCGGGCACTCCTGATTATGTAGTCAGGAAGTGGGAAAAAACCATTGCCAAGATGGTAGAAGATCCGGTATTCCAAGAAAAGGCCCAAAAGCTCCATGTTCAGGTTTCTCCGGCCGGGGCGGTAGAAGATGTTGTTTATAATGTTTATTCCCTTGAAAATGTTTATAATTTTACCTTTACAACTCAGGCAGCACCAAGGTCAGGAGGAAGCAGCAGTAGTAGCAGCGACAGCAGTAGCGGTAGCAGTGGTGGCAGTAATAGCGGAATAATCAACCTGTCCGGGTCTACCACCAGTTCTGCTTCTCAGGTGGAGGGGCAGTCTGTAACCACTGTGACACTAAATGAAACTACAGCCCTGGCCGCTTTAAACCAGAGCTCAAACGGTAGCACTGTAGTGATTCCAATATCTACGACTTCAGATGTGGTTAATACCAAAATACCAACCGGCCTACTGGTGGCTTTGGCTAACAAGAGTTCCTCGATTGAGATTCAGACTAACATAGGTATCTATGTCCTCCCCGCTTCAGAAATCAAAATGTCGGAACTGGCCAAACATCTAAATGCCATGAATGCTTCTGATATTACCATCAACATGGTAATATCTCGGGTTAAATCAGAGCAGATAGCTTCGATCCAGAAATTTGTTGAACAGCATAATTTAACCCAGGTGGTGACTCCCGTAGAATTTAAGGTTGAAGCCTTAAACGGTGATAATAAAGTTGAGATTAATAAGTTTTCAAGTTACGTAACGAGGAATATCAATATTCCCAGGTCCGTTGATCCCAATACTACAGTAGGGGTAGTACAAAATGACGATGGCACGCTGTCACCGGTACCAACCCAGTTTAAGCAGGAAAATGGTAAAACCGTGGCCGTAATCAAACGGAAAACCAACAGCGTCTATACTGTTGTGGAAAACAAAAAATCCTTTGCTGATGCGGAAGGCCACTGGGCTAAAGAAGAAATTAACACCCTGGCGTCAAAACTGATATTATCAGGTCTAGACCAAAAGACTTTCGGGCCTGAAGGTAAGATTACCAGGGCCCAGTTTGCAGCAATTCTGGTGAGGGCCCTGGGCTTGGAACACCAGGCAGCCAAAGCATCATTCAGAGATGTCAAGAAAGGGACTGGTATGTAGGAGCGGTTGGCGCAGCTGTGGAAGCGGGCATTTTTACAGGCTATGGGGACGGAACATTCAGACCAAATGATTATATGACCAGAGAAGAAGTTGCTGCCACAGTTATGCGGGCCTTAAAGGCTGCCGGGGTAGCTATCTAAAGCTAATTTCATATAAAAATATAAAGGGGCTGTCCCATCTATTTTTGGGACGCCCCTTTTACACACTATTGACTTACCGATACACTTATTACGGCAACAGTTTTATCCCCTTCTTTAAGAGGGATAAAAACCTTTTGGTAAACAACTCCGCCCAAATCGCTAGGCTTACCGGTGGTTACTTTGCCGCTTTTTAGGGTCTCGGCAATTTCGGTGGGAACGGCATACCCGGATGATACTGGTTTGCCGTCTTTACCTATTACTGTGGAAGAAATCCGGTCTTGTCCAACAAAGATAGAAACCATACTGTCTGAGAATTCTTTACCTACAGCTTTTGCGATATCATACTTTTCGTTTTCAGTATAATCACCTTTGGAAAGGGTTTTTCCTTCCACTTTCCAGGAGCCGGGAAATTTCTCATTTATTAATTTGGTTACCTTATCCGCAACTTCCTGGGTGTTTATGGGTTTGGCCGGTTGGGTAGTCGGCTGGTTCTGCGCGGAAGCCTGGCTCGAAGGCGTGGAAGTGGGTGGCGGTGAACCTTGGGGGGATTGATCACTGGAGCAACCGGTGACCCCTGCAAGAAGAATAATACCGATTGCAGCTGAAATTAGTTTTTGTTTGTTCATGGCTCTCCCTCGTTTCTCATTTGTTAATAAGTGAAAAAAATTACATAAATATTATAACGCTTTTTTTAATTTTTTGCGAACTATTTTTTATTTTTAAAGGAAAAAATGACGGAAAGTTGATAAAATTAAAGTACATTCTTCTTAGAAAAATTTACGGAGGTGAAAAAAGAAAATGTGTCATTTAAATGCCTATGAGGACTATAAAAGACGATTTTTGGCAGGGGATTCTACTGTTATAGCCCAACAATCGGGAGGAAAAATTGCACACGGTACAAACTATTTGCTTATTTCATATTTTAACCAGGAAGTTAAGGTTGACCTTGTCACGGGGGAAATTGATGGAAAAGAAACCTTACTTAGTGATACAGATAAAATAATCATCTGGAGCTACCTGATTAATGCCAAGGGGTTGGAGCCAGTAGGTAAATGGGTAGGGTTTGCGGAGATGCCCGGCGCACAAAACCATCAGCAGATGTTCAAAAGAAACACCACTGAGCCCCTAGCCCAGACCTTTGGCGCCGATGCTGAAGGTTTCGCCAGGGCCGCAGCGGCCCTAGGAGGCCAAAAGGTGAAATTAGGTGACAGTGGTTACGTTTTCCAAGTATTTCCCAAGGTTCTTGTGGCGGTAAGCATTTACCTTGACGATGAAGAATTCCCGGCCAATGCCAATTTGATTTTTGATGTAGCTATTATTGAGCAATTAGATGCCCCTAATATTTATACTTTGAGTACAGAAATAGCCAGGAAATTGTGTGGATTTTCTTGTGGCTAATATAGGGAGGAGTCGTCTAAAAGGCAACTTGGCTCCCAATAGCAGGTAAACTCAAAGAGAGTGCCGGTTACTGAAAATAACCAACACCCTCTAATTATCGGGGCTAAGCTCCTTTTTCTTTAGCTGACAGCTAACCCTACAGCAATACCCTTAAGCCAGCATTTTTGCTAAATCAGCCTGGGCATCGCCGCTAATGGGCTGCAGATTGAAGTTCTGCACAATCACATCCACTACTCCTGGAGTCAAGAATTCAGGCAGTCTGGGCCCAATCCAGATGTTCTTCACACCCAGGCTGAAAAGGCCCAAGAGGATGGCTGCCGCCTTCTGCTCAAACCAAGAGAGCACGATGGTCAGAGGTAGATCGTTGACGGTGCATCCGAAAGCATCAGCCAAAGCCAGGGCAATCTTCACTGCAGAGCCGGAGTTGTTACACTGGCCCAGGTCAATGAGGCGGGGAATTCCGGTGCCTTCAATGGTGCCGAAGTCGATATCATTGAACCGGAACTTACCGCAGGAAGTGGTCAGGATAACACAATCTTTTGGCACGGCTAGAGCCAGTTCACGGTAATAGTCGCGGCCTTTGGTAGGCGCATCGCAACCGGCAATAACGAAGAATCTCTTGATTTTACCACCCTTAACGGCCTCTATAATAGCCGGAGCCAAGGGTAGTACGTTTTCATGATGGAAACCGGTGGTAAGAGTTTTATCGGATTCAATATTGGCTGGAGCTAGAGAAAGGGCCTTTTCAATCAAAGGGGAGAAGTCATTGTTTTGAAGCTTCTGGACTCCTTCTACACCGGAAACCAGGTAGGTGAACATGCGGTCACCGTAGGTTCCTTTAACCGGCATGACGCAGTTGGTGGTCACCAGGATGGCGCCGGGGAAGCTTTCGAAGACCTGTCTTTGATCATACCAGGCTTTACCCACATTGCCTTTAAGGTGAGGGTATTTTTTCAATTCAGGATAACCGTGGGCGGGGAGCATTTCGGAATGGGTATAGATATTGATGCCTTTACCTTCGGTTTGTTTCAACAATTCTTCCAAGGCGAAGAGGTCGTGGCCGGTAACCAGGATGGCGCGGCCCTCAACTTTATCCTCGGATACGGTAACCGGCTTAGGGATGCCGAGCCTAGAAGTGTGGGCTTTATCCAGGAGATCCATCACCTTGACGGTGGCGGAACCGACTTTGAGCACCATATTGATATGGTCGCCGAGGTTAAAGTTAGAATTGGTTAGGGTCATAAACAAGGCTTCATGGGTGATGGCATCAACTTCAGGGTCGGTATAGCCCAGCTCTCTGGCATGGGTGGCGTAGGCAGAGATTCCTTTCAGACCAAGAATAATGGTGTCCTGCAGGCTGGCGATATCCTCGTTCTTGCCGCAGACGCCAACCTTGGTACATCCGCCTTTAGGGGTATACTCACACTGGTAACAAAACATTTTGAATCATCCTCCCTTTATTTGGTTTGATTGGCTTTTATTTTTAAGCTAATATAATTATATACAATGTCTGTCGGGGATACTGTGAGCTAAATCACAGAATCATGTGATTTTACCTTTAATTGCCTCATGAAAAGGTATGATTTTATAAACAGGCGTATGTTAAATAACTATCTTTTTTGGGGTGTTTCTCGTCTAAAATAGTAAATACTAAAGCTAAGACGAAAGGGGAGTCGGTTATGCGTTTAAAACAAAACCTATATGGCGCTAATCATGCAGAGAACAGCGCTACCTTTGAGGATTTGATTGCCCAAAACGAGGCTAAGATAGTTAATTTGATATACGGCATGGTAGGTAATTTGCATACGGCCCAGGACTTGGCCCAGGAGGCTTTTCTGAAAGCTTTTAAGGCCTACGATACTTTTGAAGGTAAGGCCAAATTTTCCACCTGGTTATATCGTATTGCAGTTAATATCACTTTAGATTACCAAAGAAAAGAAAGTCATAAAAAAGAAGCCTTATGTACCGAGGGTGATCCCGGTGACCAACAGGCCCCCACCACAACTTCCGACCCTGATCACAAATGCCAGAAAAACGCTGTTAAGGAAATTCTTTTTCAACAGATCGCTCAGCTTCCGGAGCAACAACGGGAGGTCTTCGTCCTGCGGGAGATAAACGGGTGCTCCACCAAGGAAGTTGCAGAGATTCTGAGCTGTTCGGTGGAACTGGTCAAGTGGCGCCTGCACAAAGCTCGGTCGGAACTTAGGAAAAAATTACAAGGGGAAGTCAGATATCGTGATACCGGTCATTATTCTTTAACTCCTCATGGATTGGAATAAATTTTCCCTATCCTTCTCCTCCTTTTATACGTCAAATTAATGAAAACCTAAGACGAAAAAAACGAAGGAGGGAAGTAAAATGTTTGATGCTCAAAAGAAAAATGCTGCTTTGGAGGTTCTGGGTTCTATGTGTCACGGATGTGGTGAGAAGCATTCCGACGAATGTCCTTTGGCCAAAACCATTGGTGCAGCTAAAGCTATTCCTGTGCAGGAGTAATAAAGGAAGAAGCCTCCCGTCAAAGATGGGAGGCTTCTTTATGTCTAGCCCCAAATTTATACTTTTCTCTTTTTCCTCCAAAGAAGCAGACTTAAAAGGTAACCAGCTATTTTAAGGGGGTCAAAGGTTTTTACCTGAAATAATTTATTTCCCAAATACCCATTAAGACTGCTGACCACAGTATCCAATTGGCGGTTTTCTAGTTGCTCCAAAGCTCGCCGGAAGGCTAGGGAGTTATGGTAGACCCGCCGCAGGGGCCGTGTCAAATCATCGTAGCTTCCTAACCTAAGTGGCCCTTAATTACCCCTTGTTTATGTTCTGAAAAAAGTATTAATTTATTAATTTACCCGCATCGGGCTATTATTTATAGATTAGGCGGGGGTTATTTTTCTACCAACCTTAAAAGCCCTATATTTTCCCCTCCGGGGTTTTCTTTTTCTGGGAGGGTTACCGGCGTGGGTTCTTCGGGTAAAGTCCAAATATAGTCGGGTTGTTGGTATTTGACTGCCTTGAGGTGTTTGACCGCTTCTTCGTTAACCCGGTAGGCAAAATAATTGAGTACCTCGAAGTAGTCGGCCTCTTTGGGATTGCGACCGATTTTGTAGCTGTAGTTTTTCATGGATGTATATCTGGTCAGGATGCCTAGGAAGGTTTCATAGAAGTTATCCAGGTATTGTTTGGGGGAATATGTTCTGCTAAGCCGGTTGCGGAACCTGTAACTATTTTCAAGGGTGCGGAATTCTTTTTTGAGTTCCTTTAGGATAAATTTACTTTCCTGCCGGATTTGTCGGCGAACCCTGTAATCTTCCAGGAAAGCATTAATTAACTTATGCATGTTATCCTCTCCCTTATCCCGGAAATCTCTTTATATTTTCCGGGTTATTTTCTATAGGGCTATTTTATAACATTAGGGCCGCCCCTGTCCCGAAAAAAATGTAATGTTGGTTTGTCAGTTGAAGTGTTATCAGGGGACTTTTTGACCGGAACTTAATATTATAATCTAGAAGAAGCGTCTTAATATTGGGATAAAATCCCGGAAGGGGGGACACCCTTGGCAAATGTCAAAGATGTTCAGGCCCTGCTTAACCAAATAAATCATGGCTTGGAGCAGCAAAAAGGTCAGGACTTTAATCTAAACTTAACTCCAGGTAAGATTTTAGTAATTTTGGGGTTATTGACCAATGTCCTTGAACTGGATTCTATCGAAATTGACAGTGAACAAGCGGTTTTTATCAGTTTGGTTGGTTCCTTGAAACGGAAGGCCACCACGGATAAAATGCTGGACTACCTTGGGGGAAAATCTTTCGATGAGGTCTTGCAAGCCTTGTTGAGAAGAAAATAAAATGGGTTAAAAGAAATACCTTGCTAACCAAAGGTGGCAAGGTATATACTTTTTATGGAGTAATTTTATTAAGGGGTAAATTTGCCATGGATTGGCTTGCTACGACAAAAAGAGGCTTAGTTAAAGGTTTTACCACCACTTGGCTGCTGACCAAGGTAATGGCCCCTGTTTATCTGGCCGTGGTGCTGTTGGGCCAGACTCCGGTGATGGACTGGTTGGCCCGGCTGGCCCAGCCGGTGATGGGTTTATTGGGATTGCCGGGGGAAACGGCAACGGCCCTGGTGGTAGGCAATTTGCTTAACCTTTATGCGGCTATTGGGGCCATGGGGGCCTTGACCTTGGATACCAGGGAAATCACCGTGTTGGCCATGGTCTTATTAATTTCCCATAACCTTCTGGTGGAGACGGCGGTTAGTAAACAAACAGGGATTAATGTAACGTCTCTAGTCTTGGTGCGGGTTGTGGGCGGTTTGCTGGCCGGGCTATTGCTGAACTGGGGGTGGCAGCTATGGATATGATCACCACCTGGGAATTCTGGCAGCAGACCGGTTGGGGATTGGTTAAGTTGGTTTGGCAGATGGCGGTTATTGTCATCCCCCTGATGGTTTGTATGGAGATTATGAAGGACTTGCAGGTTCTGGATAAGGTCAGTGGTTGGTTCCACTGGACGGTGAAGCCTTTTGCTATGTCGCCGGCGGCAGTGTTCCCCCTATTGGTGGGGTTGGTTTTCGGGTTGGCCTATGGGGCAGGGTTCATTATCCAGGCGGCCAAGGAAGGGACTTTGGGTAAACGGGATCTTTATCTTATTAGTTTATTTCTTGTGGTTAACCACTCTGCTATCGAGGATACCTTGCTTTTTGCGGTGGTTGGGGCCAATGGCTGGGTAGTCTTGATTTTCCGGTTTGTGGCTTCAATTTTGATTACCTGGGCGGTAGGTCGGTTTATCATGCCGGTGGAAAAAGTACACCAAGAGATCTAAGGTGGTGCTTAGATTAGGAGAAACCTCCGGTTGGAGGCATAAGAAGGAGGGGGAAATTTTGCCCAAGAATAAGCTTTTGCCAATTTTAGCTATAACTTTTACTGCTGTTATGTGGGGGCTTTCTTTTCCCAGCATTAAGATTTCGGTTGCGGAGATGCCGCCTATGACCCTAGCTTTAGCCAGGTTTCTCCTGGCCTCAGTGGTGCTGGTATTGTTTCTAAGGTGGATGGAACCTTCCACTCGCTTGGACAGGAAGGATATGCCTCTTATGGCACTGGCGGGGTTTATTGGAGTGACAGCCTATTTCTTTTTTGAGAATCACGGTGTGAATTTGACTACCGCTTCTGCGGCCTCAATGATAATTGGGATTATCCCCATTCTTACCTTAGTGGCTGACTATCTTTTCTGTGGCAACAAGCTTTCTCCCCTGAAGATTGTCAGTGTGATTCTCTCCACTTTGGGAATTTATCTAGTGGTGGCGGTCAACCAGGACTTGTCCGGCAGCAGCCTGTGGGGTAATTTGCTGATGTTGGGGGCCTCCCTTTCCTGGGTGGTTTATACCCTGGTGACCAGGCCCTTGGGCCAAAGGTATTCCCAACTGGCGGTGGTTACTTACCAGACTTTGTTCGGGACGGTTAGTATAGTGCCTTTCGCTTTGCTGGAAACCGGCTCCTGGCAGCCGGTTTCCGGGGTGGTTTGGTTGAATGTGATCTTCCTGGGCCTGTTCTGTTCGGCCCTGGGTTATTACTTATATGTTTACGCCATGAAAGGCTTGGGGGTCAGTGCGGTATCCATGTTTATCAACCTGATACCTGTGGTGGCAGTGGCCGGGGGATACTTTTTGTTGCAGGAAACGGTGACCTTGACCCAGGTGCTGGGCGGGGTTGTGATTATTGTCGCGGTTTATCTGGCTACTTGGCAGCCCAAAAAGGCGGTGGCAGAGGGGTAAAGGGAATTTATTTGAAAGGCAATCCTAGAAGGGTACAAAGTACATAGAGAAAAGATTAAAAGGAACTCCACGGAGCGCACGGAGAACACAGAGAAAAGAGTAAAAGGGATATTTTTTCTTCCTCTTATTTCCCCTTCCGATCCAAATCCTTCTGGCCCGCTCCCTTTTTGGGCAACTCATTATTGGTCAAAAAATTTCCCCCGCACTTGGGGCAGATTCCGGTGGTTTCAGCGGTATTACAGGTACACCATTTGCCTTTTCTCACCATAACAACCTCCTTTTTCGGTATCATGTGCCGCAAAGGGGATTTTATACGGAATAAAAACCCCCGTTCAAGTCAAACTAAGAAAGTTATTATCCCGTTCCTGCTTATAAGAAATTTCATGGCGGGGAAGAAGATAAGGGTTAAAGGATTTGGGGCGCATGATGGCGAATACAGTTTTAACCAAAGTTTGAAGAGGAGGTTGCCCCAATGCTTATGTCGCGCCTGGAGATAATGATTGAAAATCTAGTCAATGAAAACCCTGAATTGAATGAGGAACAGTTTCGCGGTCACCTTGGCGGATTGGGTCTTAACGCCGGGATGGCGGAAGAATTGGGAGATTCTTTGTGGGATCTCTATCAGATTATCAGGGAACGGAAAAAAGAAGCCAAGGCCCTTAAGGAGGAAGAAACTGTCCGGCCTAAAGTTCTGGCTATCGTAGGTAGTTTCCGTAAAGGGGGCAATACCGACTTAATTATCGACCGGGTTTTGTCTGGGGCCGCATCTAAGGACGCCAGGACGGAGAAGATATATGTGGACGACCTTCGCTTAGGCTCTTGCCAGGGGTGTTATGAATGTAAGCCGGAAGGGGTTTGCAAGCAACAGGATGATGTCCTCAAAATCCGTAATAAGATTGAGGAAGCCGACGGGGTCATCGTGGGCTCCCCCATATACGGTAATTACATGACCGGCCAGTTGAAGATGCTGCTGGACCGCTTGATGGGGGTGCTGAACAAACGGGTCTTCGTGCCAGGGGAAAAGAAGTTCACTTCGGTCACCCGGTTGGCCCAGAAAAGGCGTAATATTTTTATCGTCTTGGTGGCGGGGGCGCCCAACGAGGATTGTGGCGATGATGCCCTGAAGCTGCTGCGGCGAATGACCGGTTCCTTTGCCAACGGCGGGTTTGTGGAAGAGCTGGTGGCCACCGGCATAACTGCCTACGGGGCAGTGGCTATGGATGAAGACCAATTGGCCGGGGTGGCCAAAGCCGCAGGGGTGCCTAATCCCGAGGAAGCCGCCGGCCGGGCCCGGTCCAGGAACCTGGATATTTTAGAAAAGGCACACCGGATTGGGATTAAAATAGTGGAAGAGAATGAAAATTATCCAACAGAACGCCAAGATAGGTTAGACAGCGATGGTTATTTTTAAATACAGGACGAGCTATACTCGTCCTCTTTTGTTGGCATAAAAAAGTCAGTATTAATAGGGATTGGAGCATATTTCGACAATTTGTTGGTTGGCAAAAAAAATGGCTTATGGTATACTCTAAATCAGGGAGGTAATATCAATGGCCTTTCAATCGAGATTTAAACAAACTGTTAACATTACCTGGCATCTGACCAAAATTGCCGAGTTAAAAAGTTACATTACCCACGCCAAAATACTGCCGTCATTAGAGGAGAAATTAGCTGAACAGGCCCTGGCCCAGTTTCGCACCCGGGATGGCCTGGAGGCTGCCAATTATACTAAGTTTCTGCAGTATATTAGGGAAGTTTGGCAAAAACCGGGCTATCACCTTGAGGCCAGGGAAATTTATAACCTTTATCATCTGATTACCGGTTCTTTACCCAAAGCAAGTGAAACCTTTCTCAAGCCGAGGGGAGAGGCGGCCTTGGAACAAATTGCGGCCTGGCTCAAGGCTCCTGGTAATCAAAAGGTACCGCCGCCCTTACTGGCAATTGTGGCTTACAATGAGTTTCTGCAAAAGAGGCCTTTCGTTATTAGTAACCGGGGAGGGGCGGCGGCCTTGGGTATTGCTGTTCTTTACGGTACAGGCTACCACTGTCGGGGGATGCTGGCCTTGGACAGGGTTTTTGACCTGGACGAAGGCCCGGACTGTGAAGAGATTTCTCCTCTGGTAGAAACTTTTTGTGTCAACCTGGAAAACCAGTTGGTTGAATTGGCAGAAAAAGTCCGGGAGGCGGAGGGTCTCACGGCTCAGGAAACCTTTCGCTATATTCAGCGGCTGAACCCCAGGCAGAATTTGCTCATTCAGGCCCTTCAAAGGCAGGAGACCATTACCGCCGGGGAATTTAAACGGGGCTACTTATCAGGGGCCGTTTCCCGGGAGACCATCCGTAAGGATGTGGTGGAACTCTTGGAAATGAGTTTGATTGAGGGCTACGGTACCGGTCGCAACAGGTATTACCGGTTAAAAAATCCCTTATTAATAGGGGCTAAAAATAATTAACCCGGTTTATTTTGACCGGAAAAGAATCAAACTAAGATAACTAAGGAGGCTGTTGACTATGAATGATCGTTTTCTAAGAGCTTGCCGGAGGGAGCCGATAGATTACACTCCCGTATGGTTGATGCGCCAGGCAGGGCGTTACATGTCCGAATACATGGAAATTCGCAGTAAGTATACCTTCCTGGAAATGTGTAAAAACCCCGAAGTAGCCGCAGAAGTCACTCTTCAGCCCATCGATAAACTAGGGGTAGATGCAGCCATCTTATTTGCCGACATCCTGCTGCCCTTTGAAGGCATGGGCCTGCAGCTGGAATTCGCCAAAAACGAAGGGCCGGTTATTCATAATCCTGTTCGCACTAAGGCTGATGTAGATGCAATACGGATTCTTGAGGCTGAAGAAGCTACTCCCTATGTTATGGAGGCTATCAGGATTCTTCGTCGGGAGTTGGAAGGCCGGGTACCCCTCATCGGATTCTCCGGCGCACCTTTCACCTTGGCTAGCTACATGATCGAGGGCGGCGGTTCCAAGACCTATACCGAATGCAAAAAAATGATGTGGCAAGCCCCTGAGTTGTGGCATGCCCTGATGACCAAGATTTCCGAGGTAATCGTCCGTTACCTCAAAGCCCAAATCCAGGCCGGGGCCCAGGCTGTTCAATTATTTGACTCCTGGGTGGGTGCTCTGTCTCCGGTTGATTACAAAGAATACGTATTCCCTCATTCTAAATACGTGCTGGACAACCTTAAAGATGCCGGAGTACCTGTTATTCACTTCGCTAACAACGCCTCCAGCATGCTGGAACTGGTCAAAGAAGCCGGTGGTGATGTAATCGGCCTGGACTGGCGTATAAATATTGACGATGCCATCAAACGCCTAGGCGATGACGTAGCGGTTCAGGGTAACATCGACCCCATGATCCTCTTCGCTCCACCCAAGGTTATCGAAGCTAAAGTCAAAGACATCCTCGACCGGGTAGGCAAACGCCCCGGCCATATCTTCAACCTGGGCCACGGCATCAACAAAGAAACTCCAGTGGAAAACGTCATCGCCTTGGTAGAGGCGGTACACAAGTACAGCCGAGCTTAGGAAATTCCCCAAACCTCCCCACCAAAGCGACCCCAAATAAGGAGGAACCATGAAACTCAAAGGCGTACTAATCATGGGCTTCGGCGGCCCCGACTCCCAAGAGGCCATCGAACCCTTCATGACCAGAGTAATGGGAGGCCGCCAACCCTCCCCTGAACTGCTGGCCAAAATCAAGGCCAGATATGACCTCATCGGTGGCAAATCCCCCCTGGTGGAAATCACCATGGCTCAGGCTAAGGCCCTGGAGGAAGCCCTCCAGAACCATGGCAATTACCGGGTGTATGTAGGGATGTGTAATTGGCAGCCCTACATCGGAGCGGCCCTGGAACAGATGGTTCGGGATGGGGTGGACGAGGCTTGCGCCATCAGTATCTCCCCCCATCGTTCCAGGATTACCACTGATTCTTATGAACAGGAACTGGCCGATGCTTTTGCCAAGCTAGGCTCTGAACCTGCTATCAATAGAAAATTCGAGGAAATTGCCCTAGCGGGGGACTGGTATGACCACCCTCTGTTTATTGGGGCTTTAGCCCTCAATGCCGAAGAAGTATTGAAGAAGTTACCCCAAAGGGAGAAGGTACACGTTATTTTCAGCGCCCATAGCTTACCTGTCAGTTATGTTGAGGGTGAAAATGCCGACCCTTATGCCCGGCAAGTGGAGGCTACGGTGGCGGCCCTGGCCCCAAGGCTAGGGGACATCAACTGGCGCCTGGCTTACCAGAGCAAGGGGGGAGGACAGGGCCAATGGCTCGGTCCTACGGTGGAAGAAGTCCTGGATCAACTGGCTGCTCAGGGAACAAAAGACGTATTGGTGGTTCCCATCGGGTTTGCCGGGGAACATATCGAAACCCTGTATGATATTGATATTGACCAGCGACAGCACGCCGAGGCCCTGGGCCTCAATTTCCACCGGTCACCGGCTTTAAACACTTCGCCTAAGTTTATCGAAGCCCTGGCAGACATGGTGCGCAAAACTATCTAAGGGGAGGGATGATGGGTCATGAAAAAAGTTATCATCATCGGTGGGGGCATGACCGGTTTAGCGGCGGCCTATACCCTGGAAGAAAAAGCCAGGGGCAAGGTGGATTACCTCCTCATCGAGCAGGAGAATCGCCTGGGGGGGAAGATTCATACCGCGAAGGAAGATGGCTTTGTCCTGGAGGGCGGCCCAGATTGCTTTCTTTCTGAAAAACCCCAGGTGGCTCAGTTAAGTGAGAAACTTGGTATTGAAGATAGATTGTTACCGAGCCATGAAGCCAGCAAAGGGTCTTCAGTCTTTACGGGGGGAAGGCTGCATAAACTGCCGGAAGGGCTAATGCTGATGGTACCTACCAAAATTATGCCCTTTGCCTTCAGTTCCCTTATCTCCTGGCCCGGCAAGATCCGGATGGCCATGGATCTTTTCATCCCCCGGCGAAAAGGTAATCAGGATGAAAGTTTAGGCAGCTTTGTTACCCGGCGTTTGGGGCGGGAGGCCCTGGATAAGATTGCAGAACCCTTAATCGGCGGAATCCATTCCGGGGATCCGGAACAGATGAGCTTAAAGGCCAGTTTTCCCAGGTTTCTGCAGATGGAGGAAAAGTACGGCAGTTTAATCCGGGCCATGCTCTCGGCCCGCAAAAACGCCCCCTCAAGGCCTCAACCTACCCCTGGCAAGGTGGAAAAAACCTACTTCATGTCCTTTAAGGGAGGCATGGGAGAGCTTATTGAAACCGTGGTCGACCGGTTGGATAAAAGCAAGCTGCTATTAGGCCAAACAGTTACTGGGGTGAAGAAAAGAGAGGATGGCAAATACTTTGTCTTCATTCAGGGGCAAGACCCCCTGGAGGCTGACGCTATTATTGTGGCCACCCCGGCTAATGTGGCGGCGGATATCCTCCGGGAAGTGGATGATATCATCACAGGTAAGCTGCAAGAAATTCCCTATGTCTCGTCAGCTACCGTTTCCCTGGCCTATAGGAGGACGGATGTTAAGACAGACCTTAATTCCTTTGGCTTTGTCATCCCCCGGAAGGAAAACCGCAAAATCATGGCGGTGACCTATAGTTCCACCAAATGGCATAAGCACCGGACTCCTAATGATGAGTATGTGCTGGTACGGGCTTTTGTGGGCGGCCCTGGCAACCAGGAACTGGTAACAATAGACGATGAGAAGATGCTCAAAATGGTCCAGTCCGAGGTCAAAGAGATTATGGGTATAGATGCCAAGCCTGTGCGGACTAAGATTTTTCGCTGGGTAAAAGGGATGCCCCAGTACACTATGGGTCACTTGGAACGGATGGAAGAAGTAGAAAAACAGTTGAGCAAGTACCCAGGGCTGTATATCGTCGGGGGTTCTTACCGGGGCGTGGGCATCAGTAACTGTATCGGTGAAGGAAGCGGCGCTGCGGAAAAGGCTTTGGCATACTTGGCCTAAAAAAGAATTTAGCTAAATATTTATACAAAGATAACACAAGAATATTTTAAAAAACCTTAAAAAAACACCAACTACTCTGAGTACCGGAGTAATTGGTGTTTCTTAATTATTGTTTTTCTATTTCGTAAACAGTATCGTCCAGAATATACAGAGTAACTTGCTCATCTTTAAAGAGGTTGCCCAAGGTCAATTGTTGGGTTCCCTTGTGAACATAGGCTTTGGTGGCAAGATTATAACTTTCCCACGAAACCGGATTCTTGGAGATATGAAGCTTTTTGCTATCATCAGTTACCGCCTGATACTTACCGGTCACTTTTTTCATTACTTTGATGGTGAAGCTGCCATCTTCTTTTTCCTTGATTTCCACCCGGTCGCCGTTGACCAGAGAGTTCAAGTTGGAATAGGTTTGGTTGTTATTAATAACCTCACTCTTATTGGTAAAAGTATAGGTGGTTGAGTTTCCGGCGAAGGACTGGAGGGTTACCGTGCCGGCTAAAGAATTGACGGAAGTCACCTGACCGCGGATTACCGGGATCAATTCGACTTTAATTAATTTATGACCTAAGAAAGTAGCTCTGACGATATCTTCAGTAGCAAAGTCATCGAAGGTTGGGGAAGTTACACCGGGCACTACCAATTCGACCCTGTTGCCTAAGACCAGATATTTGCTGTTGCCGTCCTTATCTTTTATCTTTAACTCCTTATAACTTTTATATAGATTAGTTACCTGATAAGAATATGTCTTTTGGAGGTTTAACTTGGTGATGACATTATCCTCCAGCCTTATTTCCACCAGGTCATTTCTGTTGATATCGTTTAATTCAGGGCTGCTGTCACCTTCGATGTCGATATCAACGTTACCGGAAACCACATAAGTCTTAGAATCTGTGTTATTGATTTTCAAGGTCAACAAGCGGCGGGTTTGATCTACGGTAGTCACAGTGCCAATGGTGGTATTCTTAGTCTCCAGGAAAATAATCTTGTTATCAGCCAACTGAAGCTCAACCTTCATGTCTTTCTTGACATCGGATAGGCTGCTGCTGGTGCGGTCATCGATAACAAATTCGGCTCTGGAGTTGACTTCATAGGCTTTTAACTCGTCTTTGTCCGTCTTGATAGTTAAGATTCTATTGGTTACATCCACTGCGGCCACCGTTCCTTTGGTAGCCTTCTCAACGGTACGGTCGTTAACGGTAATGGAGGCGATTTTGCCTTGCTCAACGGTGATTTCAACCTTGTCGTTGACCAGTATGTCGGCCAACACGGGGTTTGTAAGGCCGGTGATTTTGATTGTCACACTATCGGCGATGGGGAAGGCCTCAAGGGTATTATCATTCTTCTGGATGGTCAGGATGCGCTTTTCCGGCGAGAGGATCATCACTTTGCCTGCTATGGTTAACTGCTGGTTGGCTTTGACCAGTTCGATTTCAGTAATTAAACCGGCCTCTACCTTAATCTTCACCTCGTCACCTACTTGCAAATCCTTAATTCCGGGGAATCTCTGGTTGGTGATTTTTACAACTACCTGGTCGGAATATTGATAAGCATTAAGTTTGCCGGAAGAGCTTTTGAGAATTAATAATTTCTGGGTTTGGTTAAGGTCATGGATAATCCCGGTGTTACTTAGAGTTTCCCGGGTGTTTAATAACAGGATGGAAACCAAATCTCCCCTTAAGTTAAGCCCCAGTTCTACCTGGTTACCGGCCTCAATTTGACTAAGCTCCTTGACATCCCCACTTTGGGCGGTGATGGAGGTGTTGGGAGAAAGGGTCTTGGTATGGATTTTTTGAGCATCATCCTTGACCACAATGACTTTGTCCTTAGGCAATACTTGTAAGACAGTGCCTTTTATGGTGGTTGATACTGTATCGGCCGGAAGGAGTTCGATATATTTGATCAAGGAACCTATTTCAATTATCTTGACCATATCGTTCTCTTTAAGTTGATTGGCCGTCGTTAGTTTACCCTGGGCGTCAAAAACCCATGTAGTTGTAGTTAAGGTTACATTTTTCTGAATCCCATTAATGGTGTAAGAAAGGCTTTGCCCTGAAATCCTGACAATCTTGGCTGTAGCTACAGCGCCACTTAGGTTTAAATATTGCTCGCTGCGGCTCAGTAGGGCCGCCAGCTCGGCTCGGGTGATGGTTTGGTTGGGTTTAAAGGTATTGTCAGGGTATCCGGAAATCAGTTTATATTTTAATGCAGTGTTAACATATCCAAGGGCCCAAGTGGGGATTGAACTTGCGTCGGTGAGGGCTGGGGTTTGGCTCGCTGCCAGGGCGGCCTCGCTGTTTTTATTGATCATCCGCACAATTAACTGGGCTACCCAGGCCCGGGAGGCTTGTTCTGTGGCTTTAAAGTTATTTTCCGTGGGGATGAGTAATCCTTTGTTGATGGCATAAATAACTTCTCTTTTATAATTCTGTTCGGCCCAGGTGGGAATTGATACAGGCAGTAACTGGTTGGTGTTAATAAGGGCCAGTTGGTCATCAACCCCCATATTGCGTACCGCCATCAACAGGGCTTCAATCTGGGTAACCGGTCTGGTTGCTTTAAAAGTGCCGTCATTATAACCTGCAACCACATTTCTGATGTTGAGTTTAACTATGTCCTTTACAGCCCAATGATTGGCGGAGATATCCCGGAAGGGGGTGTTTTGGGCGATAGCGAAACCGGTGGTGAGGGAAATGATGAGTACCAGGGACACCACCAAGGAAGTTGCTTTAATAAGTCTTTTGGACATTTAATCACTCCTTTGTTATTGTTATTGCCCCTTGCACTTCCGGCCAAGGAATCACCAAGGAAAACAAAATATTGGATATACTTCTATAATTTTAGTTTAAAATCCTGCCTAACGATTTTATTTAATTCTTAAAATTTGTAATTCTTAGAGGGTATATGATAAAATTAATCATCAACCAGCGGTATAATTAAGGCAGGGCCGAAAATAAGCCGCACTAGCCTTTTAGGAGGAAATAAATTGGTTAACCTACCTAGTAAAGAAAACAAAGAAAAATTTGTCCGGGAGATGTTCAACAATATTGCCGGGCGTTATGATCTAATGAATACCCTTATGACCATGGGACTGGACAAGTCCTGGCGTAAGTTCGTGGTTGGCCGGGCAGAGCTTCAAGCGGGCGGTTACGGACTGGATGTTTGCTGCGGTACCGGTATGCTCACCATGGAACAGGCCCGGACCGCCGGGGCTTCCGGTAAAGTGGTGGGCCTGGACTTTTCCGAAAACATGCTGGCTGTGGCCAGGGAAAATATTAAGGATTTTGTGTTGCGGGATAATATCCAATTAATTCAGGGCAATGCCATGGAACTGCCCTTTGCTGACAATACTTTTGACTGTGCCACTGTAGGCTGGGGTTTGCGCAATGTGCCGGACGTTATGACCGCCATTAAGGAGATGGCCAGGGTGGTAAAGCCAGGGGGTAAGGTAATCTCTTTGGATATGGCTCAGCCCAGCGCCCCGGTATTTAAGCAGGTTTACTGGCTTTGTTTTGAGAAGCTTATTCCGGCTATGGGTAAGCTCTGGGCCAGCAATAAAAGGGCCTATGACTATCTTCATGACTCGGCCAAGGTTTTTCCCCATCAGGCGGAATTGGCTCGGATGTTTGCAGAAGCCGGGTTGGTAGAGACTTGTCATCATGACCTTTTCGGAGGCGTGGTGGCGGTGGTTGAAGGGCGGAAGGCTTAGGTGGGGTATTCCTTAAAAGGAGCTGTCAGCCGTCAGCTAAAAAAATGCTTGGGTAGGATTATACTGAAAGGGTTGAAACATAGATGGATAATCGGCCCCTGGTGTGGGGGGAGAAGCGGTATCATAGTTGGAATTATCACCTGCGGGAGAGGTTTGGGGAGAAGGTGATGAAGGTTTCCCTGGATGCGGGGTTTACTTGTCCTAATCGGGATGGGACGGTGGGCGTTGGGGGGTGCATTTTCTGCAGCGCCAAGGGTTCGGGGGATTGGGCGGGGCCGCGGGAAATGGATCTTGGCAGCCAGTTCCGGGTGGTAAAGGAACGGATGCATAAGAAGTGGCCCGTCGCTAAGTATATCGCTTATTTTCAGGCTTTTACCAATACCTATGCTCCTATAGAAGTATTGCGGGAGAGGTATGAAGGGGCTTTAGAGGAAGAAGGGGTGGTGGGGCTGTCCATTGCCACCAGGCCGGACTGTCTGCCTGATGAGGTTCTCGACTTGCTGGCTGAGTTGAATCAACGTACCTACCTGTGGGTGGAACTGGGGCTCCAGACCATCCATGATGAAACCGGGCAGCTTATTAACAGGGGTTATGACTACCGCTGTTTTCTGGACGGTTTGGCCAGGCTGCGGCAGCGGAATATTCGCACCTGTGTCCATATCATTCTGGGCCTTCCCGGGGAGACGGAAGAAGATATGCTGGCTACCGGCCGGGCGGTGGCCCGGCTGCCCATTCAGGGGATTAAGCTTCATCTTTTGCATTTGATGAAAGATACTCCCATGGTCGAGCTTTACGAAGAAGGTAAAATGCAATTTTTGACCCAGGAGGCTTATACCAGGCTGGTGGTGGATATTCTGGAGATTCTTCCTCCGGAAGTGGTTATCCACCGGCTGACGGGGGACAGCCCGTGGGATTTGCTTATTGAGCCTCGCTGGAGTCTGAAAAAGTTTGAGGTATTAAATGGGATTGACGCTGAGTTGAAGAGGCGGCAGACCTGGCAGGGCCGTCTCTGGAAGCCTGAATAACACCTAATAAATAATATTTATAAGAAAAGCTATTTTCATAAAAAAATTCGATTAGAACATAATTCTTTTCTTTGTTACAATAAGAACTGTAAATAAAAACGTAACTGGAGGGAAAGAATTGTTTAAAAAATTTCGTTATCTCGTAATAACTATCACGTTGCTAATGCTAGTGGTTTTGGCGGCAGGATGCAGCAGTCAACAGCCCGATAAGTCTACCGAAACTCCCCAAGGTAACAGCGAAAAAGCTCAAGTCTTGCGGGTGGGCTTAGTCCCCAATCAATCTCCGGATAAAGTCAAAACCCAGTACGAGCCTTTTCGGGTCTACCTGGCTGAGAAACTGGGCATGGAAGTAGAACTCTTTGTCCCAGTGGACTATTCAGCCGTGGTTGAGGCTATGGCCAACGACAAACTGGATGTGGCTTATTTCGGCGGGGTGACTTATGTCCAAGCCGCTAAACGGGCCAGCATCTATCCCATCGTTACCGAAATCGACCGGGAAACCAAAACCACCAAATATCACAGTGTTATCATCGTTCCTGCCGACAGCAAAGTACAGAAAATCGAGGAGTTGAAAGGCAAAACCTTTGCCTTTGGGGATGTCAACTCCACTTCCGGTTCCCTGTATCCCAAGATCATGCTGGACAAGGCCGGGATCAAAGTTCCCCAGGATCTCAAAGAGGTTACCTACACCGGCGCCCATAATGCCACTGCTGCCGCTGTGCAAAACGGTACCGTTGACGCAGGTGGTCTGGAAGAGAGGATTCTCAAGCGGTTAATCAAAAAAGGCGACGTTGATGAAAAGAAAATTCGGGTTATAACTAAATCTGATCCTATCGAAGGTTATCCCTGGGCCGTCCGGGCCAGTCTGGACAAGGGGCTGGTGGATACAGTCACCCAGGCCTTCCTGGACATCAAGGATCCCCAACTCCTTGACTTGTTGCGGGCCGAAAGATACGAAAAAATTACCGATAAAGACTATGATATTGTCAGACAGGAAGCTACCCGCTTAGGCTTACTTAAGTAAAGACAAGGTTGTGGAAAATATGGAAGTAATCATTGCTCGTGAACTAACCAAAAAATACCCTGGGGGTATTACCGGGCTGGATGGGCTTACGGTCAAAATTAATCAAGGTGAGATGGTGGGAATTCTCGGCCCCAGCGGGGCCGGGAAAACCACCTTTTTCCGTTTATTGACCGGGGTCATCACTCCTTCCGAGGGAGAACTGACCGTCCTGGGCCGGCCCATTGGTCGGATAACCAACCGGGCCTTGAGTCGGTTACGCAGCCGGATGGGGGTTGTTTACCAGCACCATAATGTGATACCTGCCATGTCGGTGGCCCGTAATGTCCTCATGGGACTATTGGGTCAGGTTTCCCTCATCAAGGCCCTTAGGATGTTATTCCACCTGACCAAGGATGAAAAAGCCGCTGTGGAGGAGGTATTAGCCCGATTAGACCTGTCTGATAAGCTTTATTCCCGTTGTGATGAGCTGTCAGGCGGTCAGCAGCAGCGGGTGGCGGTGGCCAGGGCCCTCCTGGCCGACCCTGAGTTGATTCTGGCTGACGAACCCATTGCTTCGGTGGACCCCAGAACGGCCCAACTGATTCTGGATCAGTTTTTGCGTCTAAACCGGGAAAAAGGTAAAACCGTGGTCCTCAACCTTCACCAGGTGGATTTTGCGTTGAAATACTGTACGCGCCTTTTAGTTCTACGCCAGGGCAAACTGGTTTATGACGGTGATGCGGCAGGATTCAAGGAAACCCATATTTATAACCAGGGGTTTGCTTTGGATAGTGTTGAGGATATCGATATCCTTGAACCCGTAAAAGGGGGGGCTTGCTGTGAACAATGGTAATATCCGGGAACCGGGTTTTAATTATCTTAATTATTTTATCGCATTGGTTATTTTAGGTGCTGTAATTTACAGTGCTAAAGCCACTGATTTTTCTCCTGGGTTATTTCTTGACCCTGGTAACCTGAAGGCCATGGGCCGCTTCATTGGCGGGTTATGGCCGCCTGAGACTGGTTATGAATTTCTAGCCTCCACTTTTAAACTGATTGGGGAGACCATTGCCATCTCCATTATCGGTACCGCCTTGGCGGTATTGGTTGCCTTTCCTCTGTCCATCCTGGCCACCAGGCTGCGGGGGGAGGAGTTTTCCCGCCGGGCGGTGGGAACCCCTAGGTGGATTCTGCGTTGGGGCGGATATTACCTGGCTAGAACGGTTCTTAACCTGTTCCGGGGTGTCCCGGAACTGATGTGGGCTCTAATTTTCGTGGTGGCGGTGGGCTTAGGCCCCTTCCCCGGAGTGTTGGCCTTAGCAGCCCATAGCACCGGGGTTTTGGGCAAACTCTATTCTGAACTCTTTGAGTCGGTTGATCAACGGCTGGTGGAAACCGTCCGGGCCACCGGGGCCGATGAGTTGAAAGTCTTACTATATAACCGCTTGCCCGTAACTTTACCGGTATTTCTTTCTTATACCTTGTTTCGTTGGGAGTGTAATATGCGGGCCGCCACCATCCTAGGTTTCGTAGGGGCCGGCGGTATTGGCACTCAGTTGATGATCAGCATGAAACTTTTTGCGTATAGTGAAGTGATGACATTGGTTCTGGAGATTATGGCCCTGGTTATTCTGGTGGATTTGGCAGGTCAGTTTATCCGGACCAGAATCCTGGATGCTCCTTCCGGGACTAATTCAGAAGAACAGTCCCTGGTCACCAAGATTATCTGTTCTTGTTTACCCTCAGGTCAAACCAAAGACCCCTCATAATACAAAAATAGAAAAGGCAACCACGGGTAAGGCACGGAGGACACAGAGAATTTTTTAGTTTTTTCTCTGTGCTCTCCGTTTTTCTGTGGTTAATCTTTTTTATTATTTGAATTTGAATAAGAATATCCTGACTATAGCCCCTTTAAAAAATTTGATGTATAATAATTCTCAAGGAGTGTCGATTCATGGTGGATTATGAGGAAATTATTCAAGGTCTTCTTAGGGCTAGGGCCGGTCAACAGGCTGTGTCAGCTGAAAGGGTTTATTTTACCAAAACTGATCGGGGGGTTGATCCCAAAAGAGAGAACCCCTTTAAGTACTGGCCCGGCACGGTGCCGGTATTACTTTCCGTACCTTACTCCGTTAGATATCTAAAAAATAGAAAGATTATGAAATCAGCGGAATTTACCGGATCTTTAGGTTATTTAACGGGGGAGATGTCAGGATGTCATGTTTTAGCGGTAAGCAAGTTTTATCGGGGTGACCCGGAAAGTGACTTTCCATGTATTTACAAAAGCTTTATGGGCGAAATATGCAGGAAGAATCAGATTAATCTCGTATTAAATTTACAAGGGTTAACAAGAGATTCCCAGTTTGATGTGGATTTGGCAGTTATTTCAATGGTTAGCAAAGGGGAGAAGGTGGTTAAGGTATTAGTACGTAGTTTAGAGGGATGTGGGCTGACCGGTTTAGCAATTAATCAACTTCGGCCCGAACCGGGTTCGGTAGCCCATTTTGTATCATCGGATTTGGGCTTGACGGTGGTACAAGTCAGGGTTAATCGGAAATACAGAGTGCCCAACCAGAATCATCATGGGTTTTGCCGGGCGCTGGCTGCTTTGGTTACGGGTATTAAAGATCTAAAATAATAATCTAAATTACCGTGAATAACATGAAAGATTTATTGGTAATATAAATTATGGTTAATTTTGTATGATATTCTAATTCCTTGAAAGGGATGATGCTAGTTGATGGAGCAAGAAAACAATAAAAAAATTAACGACAAATCCCTGAACATAACTGAATTAATTGCCTCTTTAAAAGATAAGAAGGAACTGGTCAGGGCTGAAGCCGCTTTTGCTTTGGGTGAACTGCAGGCCACCGAAGCTATTCCTTACCTGGAAAATGCCCTTAAAGTCGAGAATCGCAAAAGGGCTAGGTTGGATATGTATTTTGCTTTATGCAAAGTTGGCAAAGAAACAGATTTAGCGCCTTTGCTTCACATGCTCAAGGCCAAACCTCCGGCAACTCGTAAAGAAGCGGCCGATCGCTTGGTTCGTCTGGCCAATAAAGGAAACAGGCAGGATATTAAAGCGGCTTTGGAATATGCCTTGGTTAAAGAAGAAGATCAGGAATTAATAGAAGAGTTGCAAAAAGGAATATCTGCCCTAAGTAATTAGGTTTAGAGGCGGATAAATATTATCATCGTATAAATTTCCAAACTCCTTCATATGGTTTATTAATTAAATTTGATAAACCAGGAGGGTGACATGAAGGAGCAACAAAAATCAAGATGGCGTAGCCCGGAAATAATCAGGGCCGCCATTTTTTCGAGCCTAATTATGGGGCTCATTTTGCTGGTAGGAGGGGTTGAGGCGGGTGAAGGGACAAAAATAATCATCAATAAGCAAACTAACCAACTGGCCTTTTATCAAGGTGGTCAACTAACCAGGGTATTGGCCGTGGCTACCGGGAAAAAACCTGAATATACCCCGGAAGGTAATTTCAAAGTGGTAAAAAAGTTGGTCAATCCCTATTACAGCAGGGGTAGGATTAAAGGGGGCAGTCCTCGTAATCCCTTGGGAGCTAGATGGTTAGGTCTTAGCGTAGGGAAAACCGGAGGGTCTGTTTATGGGATTCATGGTAATAACAAGCCTTCCTCTATCGGTACTTATGCTTCAGCAGGTTGTGTAAGGATGTATAACCAGGAGGTTATTTGGCTTTATGACCGGGTTCCTATAGGAACTGCGGTAGAGATTATGAAGGGCTCTTGGGATTTGCCGGTGGGAATCTATGGGGTGGTAGAAAATAAGATATCTGTATTAATTAACGGCCAGCCCCTGAAGTTGGCTCCCGGAGAAGACCTTTTCAGCATCGGTGGTCTGACTATGGCCCCTGTAACATCTCTGGTTGGGGCTTTGGGGGGTGAGGTTACCTTCGACAAAAAGACCAATACCCTGACCATGGACGTCAATAAAACCAGAATTACTGCTCGTCCGGGCAGCAGCCAAGGGCTGATAGGTGAACGGAAGCAAGAGGTTAAACCGGCTCCTTTTTATCGTCGCAATACAATTTATATGCCTTTACGTTGGTTAATTGAGGGATTCGGGGCCAAAGTGACCTGGGATTCGATGCGGAAGGCGGCTATCATTGATAATTTATCCGAAGAAGAACAAGTATTACCTGTAGTAGAGGGGCAATATAATTAAAATGTCATGGAAAATCAAACCAATTAAAATTATAGTGATAAAGTCAACAAGCCTTTATGGGCTTGTTTTTTTATGGTTTTGGGGAGGTAATTGTCATCCACAATTATCCAATAAAATTACAAATTATACATTCAGAGTAAAACATTACATTCAGTTCAAGACAGGGAACTTTGCTATAATGTCGAATAGTGACATACAAAGAGATAATGTTCCGGTTTTCACAAAAGATCAAGACGATACCATCTCCATTTAACAGTCCTAGTGTAAATTAGAATGGGGTGGTTAACATGAAGTTACTAGGATTGGATTTCCGCACTACCGAAGGTAAGTTGAAAGTTTTTATTTTGGTAGCAGGCTTAATGGTTTTCATCGGAGCAGCTTCGGTGGGTGCCATAAAGGTGACCAGTACGCCCCAATTTTGTTCCACTTGTCACGAGATGGCCCCGGAATATGTGACTTGGGCCGCTTCGGCCCATAATACCATAAGTTGTACCAGTTGTCACATAGAACCCGGTGCAATTAATTTCGTAAAACACAAGATGGGCGCTATGAAGCAGGTGTACAAGCATGTCACTAAGAGTTACGTGACCCCTATTGAATTACCGGAACCTATCAAAAACGAAGTATGTCTTGAATGTCACAGTAATTTCCGCCGGGTCACCCCCACTGGGGATATCATCTTTCCCCACCAGAAGCACGTAGCCGAAAAACTGGAATGTGTAGAGTGTCATGCCGGGGTGGTTCACGGCAATATCGAAAAGCGGGGTTTCACCACCGCTACCGATTTCGCCAAGTGGACTGAAGGAGTGGGCCGGGCCCACATGAAGCCTCAATTCACCAGCACAGGGATGGACAAGTGTATCGAGTGCCATGAAGTTAAAGACGTGGCCGTGACATGTAACACCTGTCACAAGGAACTGATTCGTCCGCCTTCCCATCAACCGGCGGCGTGGAAACAGAACCACGGACAGGAGGCCCGGGATAATTTCCTGGCTTGTGACAAATGTCACTCCAAAACCGGAACATGGGTAATGAATTCTCGGGATCCTGGAGTTCAAGGCTATATCAAGAATAACTCTTTTTGTCTGGAGTGTCATGCCAAGAACAAGCCTCCCGGTCATACGGTGGACTGGCGTAATAGCCATGGCACCAAAGCCAAGGAAAACAAAGCCGGGTGTCTGGCTTGTCACCAGGAGAACCGGATTCCTGACTCGGCCCAAGGCATTGTTGCTAAATCCTCTTGTGCCAATTGTCACAGCAGGCCAATGCATCAGGGAGTAAAAGCGCAAAACAAACATCCTTTCCCTATTAACGGACAACCCATCGGCAAAAGCTGCATGACCTGTCACCCACAAAACCTGTGTAATACCTGCCACTATATCGGAAAGTAGCCCTTCTGCCCGACTTTTGCTTGATAGGCATGTACCAATTTTTCACTAAAAGGAGTGAGTGTTATGGCAGAATTGACTCAACAAGTTACTCAACCCAAGACTGTAAAGCCTCTAACCGGGGTGCTGATTATTGTAATGTCTTTGCTTTTCTTTGCTGGGGTCGGTGTGGCTGTGGGTAAATTCTTCTTCTGGGATAACTACCAGAAGATATCCAGGGCCGACGCCATCTTAGCCCAAAACCAGGAGCGAGTTCAGGCAGACCCAAAGAATCCTAACAAACTAGCCGACTTAGGTTGGGCTTATTTCCAAAAGCAAGATTACGAAAAGGCTATCGCCACTTACAAAGAAGTTCTCAAGTATGATGATAACCACTTCACTGCCAAAGTTAACCTGGGACTTGCTTACCTCTCCATGGAAAAATACGATCGGGCCGAGGATTACCTGAAACAGGCTTTGAAAATAGTACCTAAATCTGATTTGGCCCATACCAACCTAGGGATTGTTTATCTTAAAAAAGGTCAATACAAAGAAGCTAAACAGGAGTTGGACTTGGCTTATCGCCTCAACCCCGGTTCAGCAGATATTCTTTACTACCTGGGTCAAGCCAGTGAGAAATTGGGTAATAAAGATGAAGCCAAGTATATGTACAAAGAAGCCCTCAGTTTGGATCCCAAATTTTCTAAGGCTACCGATGCCCTGACAAAGCTAGGCTCATAATTTAACTGCTAGAAAGTGAGGTGAAGCCGGCGAGGGCCGGCGGGGCCAATGCAAAATATCCAAAATACCGGTTGGACTCTAGGGCAAATCAAGAAATACGTGGGTATAAGTTTTCTTCTTGTAAGTGTTTTGTTCACCTATCTCTATGTTGCTAAAACCAATCCGGTTGGCTTTGTAAATAATAATCTTCCATTTAGTTTGAATAACACTGAACAACCTCGATTCCTTTTTGCTATCTATGGTTCAGGGATGAACGGAGGCTTTAGTAAGCCCATGGAAGTAACGGTAGCCGGGAGCAGGATTTATGTTACCGATACCGGCAATAAGCGAGTTCAGATTTTTGATCGAGATGGTAACTCGGTGAACCAGTTTGGTAAAGCTGGGTCTAAACCCGGAGAGTTCGATTTTCCTTATGGTATCGCTGTAGATGGGTCAGGTCGTGTCTATGTTTCCGATATGAACAATGGCAATATTTCGGTTTTTGATAGCAAGGGTTCCTTTATAAAAACCTTCGCTGATAAGAAATTAATCAATAGGCCAGGTGGTATGTATTTGGCCGGAAACAAATTGTATGTCGCTGATATAGGTGACGCTAAGGTCAAGGTTTTTGATCTGGCAGGCAAGAAATTGCTGGAATTCGGCAAGTCCGGTACAGGCAGGGGCGAATTAAATTCACCTAATGGGGTTTCTGTTGATGGTAACAGGGTTTATGTAGCCGATTCCGGTAATGACAGGGTGCAGATTTTTGATACAGACGGTAAGTATTTGGCTACCATGGGTAAAGACGCTAAAACCTCAATGTTTGTTAATCCCAGGGGTATTGGGGTATCCGGAGGTAAGGTTTTCGTAGCCAGTAAGGTTACTAACTATATGGTGGCCCTGGACAAGCAAGGCAAGAAACTCTTTGCCTGGGGTGGCATGGGTCAGGAAGATGGGAAATTTGCTCTCCCTAACGGTCTTTTTGTAGATAGTGACGGTCGAATATATATTGCTGATTCTGTTAACCAGCGGGTAGTGGTATACCAAAACTAGCTTCGGTGGTTATAGGTGGGCATTCGGATAACCCTCCGAATGTCCCCTTCAAACCGGTTGGTTCTCAAATAATATCAAGGGGGGATGGCACCAAACTGTTCATTGGAGAACTAACTGACCATAATATTTTTCTTACATTATGAAGGGGGAAAAAAGAGCATGTCGTACAAAAGAATCAGTTTAATCCTGGCCCTGTCTCTGGCTTTCGTTCTAGCTTTCGCTGCTACCGCTTTGGCCGCTCAAAACAGTGATCCCGCCTCGGTAAAAGGTGATACTTACTCAGATTACCTGGCTACCCCCAAGAATACCACCAATGGTTATCCCAATGGAATCTACCTGCAGGATCAGAATAACGATGGTGTGGTAGATGATATCCACTCTAATTATCAGCGTAACACCGATGCCTGTGCCTCCTGCCACGCAACTCACACCGGTGTCGGCGCCTCCTTGCTTCAATGGGCTACCGTGACCGAAACCTGTAATGCTTGTCACGATGGAACCATCGCTTCCACCTACGATGTAATGAACGGTCAAATTGCCGCTACCGGTAAGCGGACCTTCGGTGGTGTTTTCATGGAAGCTGTAGCTGAAGGAACTAACTCTCTATCCCGTCACAGCGTAGGGACCGTAAACATCAATGCCGCTCCTGGTGGTGCCGGTGCCTCTGCTACCTCTGATGCTAATGGCTCTAAATGGGATAAGCAGTTCGAGTGTACTTCTTGTCACACTCCCCACGGTCAAGGTGGTAACTTCCGGATTCTTAGCCCAGATGTTAACGGTCTGGCTATGTTAAGCAAGAAAACCAGTGTTGCTTTGACTACTTATGACAACCTGGTATTCACTGCCCCTGATACCAACTGGATTGCTGGTTATCCATACAGTGTTTCCACTAAGATTTATGTAAACGGAGTAGCTGCTTCCTCCACCACTTATACCATTGATTACAAAAACGGTAAGGTTACCTTTAATGCGACTCAGACCGGTGCTGTAACTGCTGATTATGTACCTTCTGTCAAAGTTACTGCCACTGTGACCGGTAAATTGACTGCTGCTGAGGCGGTAAACTATGGAGAAGGTTTTAATAAGTTCTGCGGTGCTTGTCATACTGATTATGCCAATGCTAATATTGCAAATGCAGGTGAGACTCTGACCGGAACTTATAAAGAAGCTTATCGTCACCGGGTTGGCTACCAGTATAGCTCCAATAAAGCCGGTCTTAAGTTCGGGGCTAGTGGCGCTATTACTAGAGAAGTTAACTGTATGACTTGTCACGTTGCCCACGGTACCGACCAGCAGTGGTGGACCGATTGGAAAACTACTTCCGGTTGGTTGGGTAATGTATCTGGTGAGAATGCCGGATCTTCCGCTCTGAAGCGTCTGCCTAACATGAGTACTTGTGAAGCTTGTCACGCTAAGGGTGCCGGAAATTATAGCTATTAAGAAGTCTTCAGTCTTCAGTCGTCAGCAGTGATGGCTGGTCTGGGGGGTGAAAACAAGGGAGCGGCCTGAGGGCCGCTTCTTTGCGTTTAATAGCCGGGTTCGGTTTCCGGTGAATCTGTTTCTTTTATATACATTTTTGTATACATTTTTATATAAAAAAATCTCACAAAGTAAATTTTAATAAAAAACCCCTGAGGCCACTCCGGGGTTTTTTTATTGCTCTCGTGGGCTTGGTATAGTGGCATACATTTTGCAATATTAAAAAATACTCGAAATTTTACCCTTTAAAATTGTTTAGAAGGTGGAGGGGGGAAGCATCTGATAACATTTTAATTTTATATTACGGAGGAGGGCAAAGCAGTTAATGTAAATAACAAAATGAAATGGAGGGGAGTAGGTTTTGGCCAGTAATTTTATTTATCATAACCGGGACCACAAATTCATTATCAAAGAATGGTTGGAAGGGGAAAAAATACTAGGCTTGGATCGGTTTAAGGATTATTTAAGTTTAGATGACGTAGACGTGATTCTTGATCAGGCTCTTAAGGTTTGTAGGGAAGTGGTTGCTCCGACCAATGACGATGGTGACCGCCTAGGGACCGTATTTAGCAAAGGGAAAGTGGTTATTCCAGAATCCTTTCATCACGCCTATCAATTTATCCAAGAAAACGGCTGGGGTTCAAGCAACAAGGATGTCAAGGGCGAAGGTGCTCTTCCGGGTATTTTATTTGGTGCGGTGCACGAATTTATCATTGCCGCCAATCCTAGTTTAGAATCTTATATTGGGCTGACCGCATACAGTGCGGCTTTGGTTCAGGCCTTTGGCTCAAAGGAACAGGTTAAGCTTTTCACACCCAAAATGTTTCAGGGCCTTTGGGCCGGTACCATGTGTATAACCGAACCAGGGGGCGGCTCCGACGTCGGTGATATACGCTCGAAAGCCTATCCGACCGAGGACCCGGCAGTTTACCAAATCAAAGGGACAAAATGCTTTATTTCAGCCGGTGACCATGACCTGACCGAAAATATTATCCATCTGGTACTTGCCAGGGTAGATGGGGCGGTAGGGGGGACCAAAGGCTTATCCCTGTTTATTGTGCCGAAGATTTGGGTGAACCCTGATGGTAGCTTAGGTGAGGCCAATGATGTATCCACCGTTGGGATTGAACACAAATTTGGGTACAAGGGTTCTGCCACCGCTGTCCTAAATTTTGGAGAAGAAAACAATTGTCGAGGGTATCTATTGGGTGAACCACCTGATTCGAAGGGTTTTGGCCAAGGAATAGCCCAGATGTTCAAGATGATTAACGAATCCCGGCTCCACACTGGGCACAGCGCTTTAGCCGTAGCTACCGTCGCCTATAATAACGCGGTCAACTATGCCAGGGAACGTGTTCAAGGGAGATTATTTACCAAACCTCAAGGTGAAAGGGTTCCAATCGTCCAGCATGAGGATACCAGGCGTATGTTGCTGACCCAAAAGGCTGTGCTGGAAGGTATGCGGGCAATGGTCTTTAAAGGCTTCTATTATATGGATCAAATAGATTTCGGGCAGGACGATGCTGAGGTCCGGGAGGCCAACCGTAGGATAGAAATAATTACTCCGCTGGTTAAGGCTTATTGCTCAGACCGGACCTGGGAGCTCATAGCTGATGCTATCCAGGTATACGGTGGGTACGGATATACCGAAGAGTATCCGGTGGCACGCCAGGCCAGGGACAGTAAGATTTACTCCATTTGGGAAGGTACTAATTTTATTCAGTCGTTGGATTTAGTCGGCCGTAAATGGAAACTGGATAAGGGCACTGTGCTCAAGGAGTGGTTTGCGGAATTGCGACAGTTTATCAATGAAAATAAAAAAAATAGCGATTTTATCAGGGAATTTGAAATTCTCGATGAGGCTGCCAATGCTTTTCAAGAATTGGTAAACGTTATAAACGGTTATTTTACCAGTGCTCCAGGGTTTGTGCCTTTGTATTCGACCCGGGCACTGAGGGCTACCGCCGAACTATATGCCGGGTGTCTCTTAATGCAACAGGCTTTGGTGGCCAGGAATAAACTGGCCGGATCCAGTCCCGACCAGGCTTTCTACGCAGGTAAAATCTCCTGCGCACGGTTTTATATCAGGAATATCGTTCCCGGCGTTATGGCCGCTGCCCGCATCATAAAGGAGGGGGACAATTCGGCAATAGAAATTCCGGAAGAAGCTTTTTAGGTATAAATTGGAGAAACGTAATTATCTTAATTTCAACAAAAAAATACTCGAAGGGAGAAAAAACATGCGTGATGTTGTTATTGTAAGTGGTATGCGGACGCCCATCGGCGACTTCTTGGGTTCTTTAAAAGATTTTACGGCCATTGAGTTAGGGGTTATAGCCCTTAAGGCCGCCATAGATAAAGCAGGTATTGAGCCGGGGTTGATTGAAGAAGTAGTTGGAGGAATGGGCAATATGGCCGGATGCAAAAACAACCCAGCCCGGCAAGTAGCGTTGGGTGCCGGTTGCGCAATTGAGACAGTTGCAGCTACAGTCGCCCAAGCATGTGCATCTTCGATGAGGGCAACGGAAATATTAGCACAGGAAATAATATTAGGGAAAGTGGATGTCGGGGCGGCAGTAGGTCCTGAAAGCATGTCCAATATCCCCTTTCTCTTGCCAGGGGCCCGAAAGGGATACCGGATGGGCCATAATCAGCTTGTCGACGGAATGTTCAACGATGGACTTCTTGACGCTTTTCACAATTACCATATGGGGATTACAGCGGAAAATCTGGCGAAAATGTTTCAAATTACTCGTCAGGAACAGGATGAGTTGGCTTTGATTAGCCATCAACGGGCTTGTCAGGCAATCCAGGAAAACAAATTTAAAAATGAGATTGTACCTGTTGAAATAAAATCCAGAAAGGAAACAGTCCTATTTGATACTGACGAGCATCCTAAACCTGAGACTAATTTGGATGACCTCGCCAAGCTAAAACCCGTTTTTGATAAAGAGGGAACTGTTACTGCAGGTAATTCATCAAGCTTGAATGATGGGGCTGCCGCATTGATTCTTATGACCTCAGATAAGGCCAAGGAACTTGGATGTAAGCCTCTGGCCCGAATCATTTCTACAGCCTCGGCGGCTGTAGATCCATCAATTATGGGAATTGGCGTAGTCCCTGCAATAAAACGGGCATTGAAGTATGCTAACCTTAAGTTAAATGATATAGGCTACTGGGAAATAAATGAAGCCTTTGCGGCCCAAGTTATAGCCGCCAACCGTGAACTGAACCTTGATATGAATCAAGTCAATGCTAATGGGTCCGGTATTTCCCTAGGTCATCCCGTCAGTAGCACGGGGGTTCGACTAATAATAGCGTTGGTCAACGAAATGCGACGTCGAGGTGTACAGTTTGGGTGTGCTTCTCTTTGCGCTGGTGGTGGTCCTGCAACAGCCATAATAATAGAGAATATTTAAAGGAGAGCTTAGAAATGAAGAGGATATTGGGTTTGGTTGCTTCCCAACGGAAAAGGGCCAATAGTGAAATGCTGCTGAAAGAGGCAGCATTAGCAGCAGGGGATGAATGTCAGCTTGAACTGATGAGGTTGGCTGAATGGAGATTGGCACCATGTAGGGGGTGTTATACCTGCCTTATTCCTGGGAAAACGTGTACTATTGGGGATGATCTTTATCCCTTGGTAGAAAAAATTAAAGAAGCAGATGGGATAATCCTGGCAGCTCCCTGTTATGCATTTGGTCCAGCTGCTGTTACCAAACTATTTGGAGACAGAATTATAGCCCTCACCCAGCACCTTGATGATTTCTGGGATAAACCTTGTGTCATCATTGCTACTACCGGTAAAGAGGGCTGGGAGGGCTATACCCTTGCTGCTTTAGTTGTCATGACCAGAAATCTGGGATTAGCTTTAAAAGATAGCTGTATGTTTATGGGGTCTCTTCCCGGTGAGTCAGTTTTGATGGATGGTGCCTTGGAACGGGTAAGGTTGTTAGGGAGCCGGTTGTTTGGAGAAGCCCGTCTACCGGTTCAGGGTGAGTGCCCAACCTGCTGGTCGGATATCTGGAAGTTTCCTGAGCCTGGATTAGCTGTTTGTCCATTGTGCGGACAAAGGGCTGAACTAGTAGTTACAGAAGAAGGAGTAAATTTGAATTACGGACTAGCAAGCACCAGGCATAAGAAGGTGGAGCTTATGCATCATAATCAGGAGCTACAGGCTAAGGTTAAGGAATTCCTTTCCCGCCGCAATGAACTGGAAGTTATCCGAAATGCCTATAAAGGTGGAGGTAACTGGCTCAAACCTTGAAGGGATTGGTCTATTATAGTTTAACAAATAGTTTTGAATCTGGTTGGTAAGGAGGAGTTCTGAAATGCAATATGAAACGCTGATAGCAGAAATTGACGAGGGAATTGGTATAATTACTCTAAACAGGCCGAAGGTGCTAAATGCCTTGAATGATATAGCTTGTGAGGAATTATTTGAAACAATCTTAAATTTCGAAAAAAATGATTCAGTCCGGGTTGTAATTATCACCGGTGGGGAAAAAGTATTTGCAGCCGGTGCAGATATCGGTCAAATGGCTTCAGCTAAACCGGTTGATTTTCTTGGTGACCAGATTCTCTACCGGGCTTTAAACGCCATCGAGAATCTTTCCAAACCGGTTATTGCAGCGGTTTCTGGATTTGCCCTGGGTGGTGGGTGTGAGTTGGCCCTGGTAGCGGATGTTCGGGTTGCCTCAGATAATGCCCAATTTGGTTTGCCTGAAATCACCCTTGGCATAATACCGGGAGCCGGAGGAACCCAGAGATTGCCAAGACTTATTGGCACGGCCAGGGCCAAGGAGTTAATTTTCAGTGGGGATTATATTACTGCTGAAGAGGCTTTGCGAGTAGGTTTGGTTAATAAAGTAGTTGCTGCCGAACAACTATTAGACGAAGCTAAAAAACTTGCGAATCGCTTTGCTCGACATGGAGCCATGGCCTTAGGACTAGCCAAGTCGTGTATAAATGAGGGAATACAGATGGACCTGAAGGGTGGACTGCAATATGAGAACAAATGCTTTAGCATTCTGTTCTCAACCGAAGATCAAAAAGAAGGCATGAAGGCTTTTTTGGAAAAACGCAGGCCAAAATATCAGGGTAGGTAGGGGTGATAGAATGTTGGCAAAAGAGATTAAAGTTGAACAAAATATTAATTTTCCTAAAAGGTTGTTGGAGCTTGCCAAAGTACAAGGAGAAAAAGAAGCCCTGGTCTGGCTGCAAGGTGTTTTAACCTATGCTGAATTGGCCAAAGCCATGGATTTCCTGGCTACCGGTTTGCAGAATCTTGGCTTAAAAAAAGGTGATCGTGTAGCATTACAACTCTTAAACGCACCTGAATTTGTAATATCCTTTTATGCAATTTTGAGATTTGGTGGAGTGGTAGTGCCTTTAAATCCTCTGTACACTGCAAGAGAACTGGAGATAATCATGGCTGACTCGGGAGCTAAGGCTTTGATTACTGCTACTCCCCATCTGGGAGCTATTGAAGGAATAAGGGCCAGCCTGCCGGAGTTTCGTCATCTGATTCTAACGGATGGAGAAAGACAACCCGACCGTATCTTGTTGACAGATTTGTATTCTGATGGGATACTGGTTTTTCCGGAACCGGATGAGAATGAATTGGCGGAACTCATCTTTACCTCAGGAACCACCGGACGTCCCAAGGGGGCTATGTTAAGTCATAAAAACCTATATTCTAATGCTTGCCTTGTTCGCGATGAGATGCAAATATCCCAGGAAGAAAGAACCTTACTTGTTGCCCCATTGTTTCATATTGCAGCTCAAACCGCTTTTTTAAATAGCACTTTGATTCAAGGAGGCACCTGTTATCTTCTGGAACGCTGGACAAAGGACGATACTGTCCTGCAAACAATTCAGAACCAGAAAATCACCTACTTTTTTGGGGTCCCTGCGATGTACCAATTTATGCTGGCTTCGCCAAGCTTTGATAACTACGACCTTTCATCTTTGCGAAAGCCTTTTTCAGGAGGAGCACCCTTACCTGTAGAAACTTTCAATAATTGGCGAGAGAAAACAGGGGTTGAAATTGTTGAGGGGTATGGATTATCTGAAACGTCACCGGCTTGTACCAGAAATCCCTATTTGGGCACTAAAAAGCCTGGATCCATCGGGAAAGCTTATCCCGGTTTAGAAGTGAAGATCTTCGACGATCAGGACTGTGAATTACCCCCTGGGCAGGTTGGGGAAATCGTTGTACGCGGGTCTAATGTTATGATGGGTTACTGGAATAACCCCGATGCAACCGCCGAAGCAATGCGTAACCAGTGGTTCCATACCGGGGATATGGCCTATGCCGACGATGAGGGGTACATATTTATTGTCGACCGCAAAAAAGACGTGATTATTCGGGGTGGTACCAATATTTACCCAAGAGAAGTGGAAGAGGTAATTTACCGCTTTCCAGGGATATTGGAAGCGGCCGTAATTGGGATACCGGATCAGGCAATGGGTGAGGAAATGCTGGCGTTTATTGCTTTGAAAAATGGTGTCAAAATTAATCTTGAAGAACTACGGGAATTTTGTAAACAGGAATTAATTTATTATAAAGTTCCGAAGCATTTCGTCATTTTAGAACAATTACCTAGGAACGCCAGCGGGAAGATCCTCAAGACAAAGTTGAGGGAAATCAAGACAATGGATCAATCAGGGCCCAATTAAATCAGGGAGGGTTGTTTAATGAATTTAGAAGATATCAAAAAAATCTGTATAGTCGGGGCAGGAACCATGGGCCATCAAATTTCCCTTGCTGTTGCTTTAGCGGGGTTTAAAGTAACTTGTACCGATATCAGCCAGGAGATGTTAAACAAAGCTCAAAACTTTGCCCGCACCTATTTGGCGGAACGGGTTGCAAAGGAAAAACTGAGTCAGGAACAGGCTGACCGGGCCTTGGCAAGTTTAAGCTTCACTGAAAGCCTTGAGGAGGCCGCTGGAGATGCCGATTTTGTGATTGAGGCGGCTGTTGAAAAACTGGATGTAAAACGTAAACTCTTTGCAGAATTAGATTCCATTACACCCTCTCATGCCATTCTCGCCACTAACAGTTCATTTATTGTCAGTTCAGAAGTGGCATATGCAACTAAAAAGCCTGACAAAGTTTGTAATATGCACTTTTTCTATCCTGCTCTGGTCATGAAATTGGTAGAGGTTGTACAGGGTTCTCACACTTCTCAGGAAACTGCCCAGGTCACCATGGACTTGTGTACGAAAATGGGTAAAACCGGAGTGCTGCTGAAGAAGGAGATTTATGGCTTCCTCGTAAACCGGATTGTGTCAGCCATAAACAATGAAGCCCTGTTCCTTGCCGATATCGGCATTGCTTCCCCTGAGGAGATTGATACCGCAGTGGTTAGCGGTCTGGGACACCCCATGGGTCCTTTTCGCTTGATGGATTTGTTAGGGATTGATCTTTACTATGATATTACTATGGAGCGCTACCGTATGACTCAAGATCCAAGAGAAAAACCCTCCCCAATGGTGGTTGAAAAAGTAGCAAAAAAAGAGTGGGGTAGAAAGACCAAGAAAGGTTTTTATAAATACGACTAATTCAAACCTATTTCGAAAAGATTACGTGTTTAATCACCGTTTTATTTATCTAATAAACATATTTATCATTCCCTTGTGCGAAAAGTAAACAACTAAGGCGCTTAAATCCTTAAGGATGCTCATTACTAATTTGGAACAGTTTTTGCAATTGATATTAGCAGTCTTAGGATAACGTCTATAGTGAATGGGGGGATAAATTTTATTAATTAATTAAGGTGGTTACTTATAAAAACTATTATAAAAGGGGTGTCAATGAAATGAATAGAAAAAAGAGATTGGTCATGTTATGTTTAGGTATTATTTTTACTCTGACTTTGTTGGTTGCCGGTTGTGGTAGTCCAAAGGAAACCTCTAACAACAGTGGCGAAACTGAAACCAAAACAGAAACTAAAACCATCAACATTGGCTGGAGTGGGCCACTAAGTGGTGGGGCCGCATTATATGGGCAGGATACAGTGCTGGGAGTAAAAATGGCGATTGATGAGATCAATGGTCAGGGCGGGATTACCGTTAATGATCAGAAATATTCCTTTAACCTGATTACCCTAGATGACCAGTATATGCCGAACCTTGCGGCTAATAATGCGCGCCGGCTAAAGTTAGAGAACCAGGCTCCGGTAATTTTTGTTCCCCATAGTGGTGGGATTTTCGCTTTGCAGGAATTTAATCAAACTGATAATTTCTTACTTGCCGCTTTCTCCAGCGACCCGAAGATAACTGAGCGTGGGAACAACCTGACCTTGAGAATTCCACCCCCATACGATATGTTTTCGGAACCATTTTCCAAAATGGCTATGGATAAATTCGGTAAAAAGCTTGCATTACTTCCCAGTACCACAGCCTATTCTAAAGATTGGGCAGTAAGAATAGATGCTGCTTGGAAGAAACTAGGTGGTAATGTGGTTACTAATATCCCCTTCGATTATAACAAGGAAACCGATTTCACTACTTATGTAAGTAAGGCTCTGGCAGCAAAGCCGGATGTAATATTTGTGGGCGGCACAGCTCAACCGTCAGCAATGGTGATTAAGCAGGCCAGGCAACTTGGTTTTAAAGGTGGGTTTATCACTACAGAAACCGGCAATCTAACCAGAATGGAAACATTAATCTCGGCCCAGGATTTAACTGGGGTAGTAAGCATATTGCCCTTTGCCAAATATGATGATCCGGGCATTAGCACTTACGTTGATAAATTCAAAAGCAAAAATAGCAAAGTACCGGTATGGGAGAACGTATGGAATTATGAATCTATGTGGTTAATAGCCAAAGGGATGGAAAAAGCCCAAAATGTGGATGATCCGTCTAAAATATTTGAGGGTATGAAACAATCCTTACCTTTAAATGGCGATAATTTTCCTGTCGAGCTGAAAGGTATTGACAGCAAGGGCGGGCTCATGGCTGATAGCTCGGCAGTTATGTATGATAATGGAAAATACAATAATTCTGTAAAAATACCGTATAACACAAAATAAATCTTAACGCAGTAGAGCCGCTTTCCGGTCTATGCCGGCGGCGGCTTTGCTGTAGACGAAAGGGGTGCGGCGCTATGGATTTGTTTATCCAACAATTGGTCAATGGTTTGACCCTGGGAAGTATTTATGTCCTAGTTGCTTTAGGGTTAACATTAATTTATGGGATTATGGAAGTGCCTAATTTCGCCCATGGCAACATGTATATGGTCGGGGCTTATGTTACTTTCTTTATGATGACCGTATACGATGTAAATTACTGGTTAGCTGCATTAATTGCTGCTGTAGTTCTGGCCCTTTTAGGTATATTATTGGAACGCATGGTCTTTCATCCCTTGCGCAACGCACCCAGTGTAAATAAATTTATCGCCGCATTAGGTACAATGCTTTTCATGGAAGCCTTGGCTCGAGTATTTTGGGGTTCCGAGTACCGTCAAATCCCTGCTGTTTACGATAATGTGATTAATCTCTGGGGGATAATAGTTACGGAGCAACGGCTAATCGTTATCGCTTCGACGATCTTGCTGATAATTGCTTTGAATTGGTTTTTGAAGCGGACGATTATCGGCTCGAGTATTGAAGCTATGGCCCAGAGCAGGGAGGGCGCAAGCCTAGTAGGTATAAATGTTAATATGGTCGCCATACTTACTTTTGTGGTTGCTTCATCTTTAGCCGGAGCAGCAGCGGCTCTGGCTGGACCAATTTTTTTAGTTTATCCCTCTATGGGATCCCTGATTATTATGAAGGCCTTTGTTATTATTGTCATTGGCGGTATGGGCAGCATCCCCGGAGCGGTTCTCGGAGGCTATATCCTTGGTATTACTGAAAGTATGGGTGCAACATATATTTCTACTGATTATAAAGACTTAGTGGCCTTTCTGTTATTGGTATTAATTCTTTCCGTAAAACCGACCGGTTTGTTTGCAAAGGGGGCGAAGCAGT
The DNA here is from genome assembly GCA_021849745.1 of Bacillota bacterium. GTDB lineage: Bacteria > Bacillota > Carboxydocellales > JAJZSN01 > JAJZSN01. The sequence continues at coordinate 40,799 of JAJZSN010000018.1, forward strand.
GGTAAATCGACCTAATTTAATTTGGAGAATAGTGCCTTACTTAGCCCTCCTAGTGCTGGCAATTGTGCTGCCACACCTAGGAATCAGTAATTACTACCTCCATGTTGTGATTATGAGCCTTATTTTTGCTATCGCAGTTTATGGCTTAAACCTGATGGAGGGTTATCTTGGTCTGTTATCCCTGGTCCAAGCGGGCTTCTTTGGTATAGGAGCCTATATGTCCGCCTTGTTAACCCTTAAACTGGGTATGTCTTTTTGGCTGGCTCTTCCCCTTACGGCCCTAGCAACCATGCTGGTTTCGGTCTTAATCGGACTAATATCCTTTCGCACCAGGGGCCATTACTTTGTGATTATTACCTTATGTATCGGTATAATTATCAACCTGGTAATTGAAAAGTGGGAAAGTCTTACCGAAGGAGTCCGAGGTTTAATCGGCATACCCTATCCAAGCAATTTGGGCCCTATCACCTTTAATACCATTGAAGCACAATATTACCTAGTCCTGGCTTTTCTCATTATGACTATCTTCGTAATGAAGCGGCTGGTGGATTCACTGGTTGGAAGGACCTTTCGGTCAATTCGTAACAGTGAAGAATTGGCCTCGACTTTGGGTATCAATGTTATGGCTAATAAGCTACTAGTAGTTTGTCAACGCTAAAACTATAATAAAAGTTATTTTCGTGGTATACTATCCTTAAGAATGGGGGGTGTATACCATGCCAAAGATTAAATATCATGTTCATCTTTCGAAGAAAGAAAGAACC
>JAJZSN010000109.1 GCA_021849745.1 Bacillota bacterium
GATGGCGGTTAATGATGCCCTGTGCAAATATCTCTTCGACAACCGCTACGGCACCGGGGAATCAGTCTGGTCCGGAATCATGCGTACCACTAACCTGATTGTGGCCGGTAAAGTGGTTGTGGTCATCGGTTACGGCTGGTGCGGTAAAGGAGTAGCCATGCGGGCCAAGGGCATGGGAGCTAAGGTTGTTATCTGCGAAATCGACCCCATCAAAGCCATTGAAGCCCATATGGATGGTTTCGAGGTTATGTCCATGGATGAGGCAGCGGCTCACGGTGATGCCTTCATTACCGTTACCGGATGCAAAGATGTTATCCGGGAAAAGCATTACGAGAAGATGAAAAGCGGAGCACTGCTGGCCAATGCCGGTCACTTCGACGTTGAAATCAACAAAGTAGAATTGAATAAACTGGCCAAAGCCAAAAAGGTAGTACGGAAAGATATTGAAGAATTTACCTTAGCCGACGGCAGGAAAATTTATCTGCTGGCTGAAGGCCGCCTGGTTAACCTGGCTGCCGGCGACGGCCACCCTGCTGAGATAATGGATACCTCTTTTGCCCTCCAGGCCCTTTCCGCCAAATTCATTTTGGACAATGCAGGTAAGCTTGAGAACAAGGTCTATGAAGTAACTGAAGAAATTGATAAGCGGGTAGCTGAGATTAAGCTCCAATCCATGGGAGTTAACATCGATAAACTTACTCCCGAACAGGAAGAATACCTCTATGGTTGGGCCCACGAATAGGAAGGTAACTGATGATTAAGTTAAAAAGTCAGTTAATTGAAGCCGGATGCCGGATTGTTAAATCCGATCTGGTCACGGGAACCTGGGGCAATATTAGCCTTAGGGTGTCCGGTCAGAATCGGGTTGTCATTACCCCTAGCGGGATGGATTATTTGTCCCTGCAAATCGAAGACTTGGTAGTGGTTAATCTTGATGGCCAAGTGTTGGAAGGTCACCGCAAACCGTCATCGGAGTTGCCGTTACATCTGGCAATATACAGGGCCAGGGCCGACGTGGGAGCGGTGGTGCATACCCACAGCATTTACGCCACCGCCTGTGCGGTGGCCCGGATACCCGTTCCGGCAATAGTGGAAGATATGGTTCAACTAATCGGTGGGAGCATTGACGTTGCCCCCTATGCTTTGCCCGGAACCCCACAACTGGCCCAAGGGGCAGTCCAGGCTTTGGGTGGTAAAAATGCCGTACTACTGGCCAACCATGGAGGGGTAGCGGTAGGTAAGGACTTGGCAGAAGCCCTAAACGTCGCTTTTATGCTGGAGAAATCTGCCCGCATCTTCGTTCACGCCCGCAGCTTAGGCCACCCTGTTGTCCTGGAAGAGCGAGATGTGGAAATCATGCGGGAAGGCTATCGCAACAGCTATGGACAAAAATAGTTGTATTCCTGTAACCTACTGATTACGAATCAGTTGCACATATCAACAACCCCAAGGGAGTGATATCTTTGTCTAAAATTCTCATCAAAAACGCCGTCATCCTCCCCATGACCGGACGGGAAAATCTTATCGAAAAAGGGGAAATAGCCATCCAGGACGGCAAAATTCTCCACAGCGGGCCTACGGGCAGTTTGACCCAGGACTGGCAGGCTGATGAAACCATTGATGCCACCGGTCAACTGGCCATGCCCGGATTTATTAACTGTCATACCCATGCCGCCATGACCCTTTTGCGCAGCTATGCCGATGACCTGCCCCTGATGGAATGGCTCTCCGAAAAAATCTGGCCCATCGAGGACCAGCTCACTGGGGAAGATGTTTACTGGGGCACCATGTTGAGCATTGCCGAGATGATTAAGTCAGGCACCACCACTTTCCTGGACATGTACTTCTTCATGGATCAGGTAGCCAAAGCGGTGGAGGACAGCGGTATCAGGGCCGTTCTTTCCCGAGGTCTCATCGGTTTCAACCCCAACGCCGAAACGGCTCTCATCGAAAGCAGGGAATTAGTAGAACAGTATAACGGTAAAGCCGATGGCCGCCTTTCGGTAGTACTTGGCCCTCATGCCCCATATACCTGTCCGCCGGACTTTTTGCGGAAAGTCGTGGCTCTTGCTGATGAACTGGGTGTAGGCATCCACATCCACGTTGCCGAAACCAAAACGGAAGTAGAGGGGATAGCCAAAGATTACGGCAAAACACCCACCCAACACTTGAATGAACTGGGTCTTCTCGACGGTCGACGGGTGATTGCAGCCCATTGTGTCCATATGACCCAGGAAGATTTGGAAATTTTCCAAACCAAGCAGGTGGGGGTAGCCCACAACCCGGAAAGCAATATGAAACTGGCCAGCGGTATCGCCCCAGTGCCTAAGATGCTGGAATTAGGTATCTCCGTAGGCTTGGGTACTGACGGCGCTTCCAGCAACAATAACCTGGATATGCTCCAGGAAATGCGTTCGGCTGCCCTTTTGCACAAGGTCAATACCGGTGACCCCACCGTCCTGCCCGCTCACCAAGCCGTAGAGTTGGCTACCGTCAACGGGGCCAGGGTCCTTGGCTTGGAGCAGGAAGTGGGTGTTCTCAAAGAAGGGTACAAAGCCGACTTGATCCTAATTGATTTGGAACAACCCCATTTATATCCCCGCCACGACGTGGTGGCAAATGTGGTTTATGCAGCCCAGGCTGCAGACGTACGAACAGTAATTATCAACGGACAAACAGTGATGAAGGACAGGAATTTATTAACCATGGATGAAGCCAAGGTTTTGGCCGAGGCTCAGAGATGTACCGAGGCCTTGCTGGCTCGCTCTCAAAACAAAAAATAAATGTTCATCCCGCCGAAATTAGGCGGGGTTTATATTTTTCTACAAATTTTTTAAATGCAAAGAAGGATTATTTAAAAAAACGTTGAACTATATTTATTAAGTGAATTAGTTCACAAGCTGACTATAACTGGAAGGAGGTTCAGAGTTTGACGCCACTGAAAATACTACAGCATCAACGCAACCAATTGATTGATTTATGGCAAAGTGCTTCTGGTCAAGAAAAGTTCAAACTATTAGTTAAAGTTATGGATTTGGAAGAGGACATTGATGCTCTAATCCAAACTCTTAAAGCAAAATAAACTATTCTCCAATGTGAATGTGATAACATGTACAAACCCACCTCTCCTTAATAAATCATCCCTTCTCATTTTTTCCTTCACCCCCTCTAGCTATAGAGGGGGATTTTTTTATTGACACTTTCCTTATCCTGGCGTAGAATTATTTTGTTAACCGGAGGTCTATTTAACAAGATATTTCCGGCAAAGAGTCCATCTGCGGCGAATTGCCTCTGACAGTAAAAAAGTGGGAAAAGGGAGTAAAAAAAGAAACTGTGTTACTTTTTTAAAGTACCAACAGTTAAGCAAAATACTTGACTATTACCATGCAATAATGTAAAATACTCGTGTAAAGTAAAAATACTTGACACCCCAAGGGTGATTTTTTATGTCTGTGGAAAAAGTTACACGAATGGCTATGCTCTATGATTTTTATGGCCAATTACTTACTGACCGGCAGCGTCATTTATTTGAGTTGTATTATGACCATGATCTTTCCTTAGGTGAAATTGCCGAAGAATTAGAAATTACCCGCCAGGCAGTCCACGACCTGCTGAAGAGGTCAGAAAAAATTCTCGAAGAATACGAAACCAAATTAGGCCTGGTCAATAAATTTCTAACTGAAAGCCAACACCTATTCCGCCTGGTCGAGGACTTAAAAAAATTCCGTTCCACCCAAGACCCAGCTATACTGGAACAGATGGAAGAAACTTTAATCCGCTTACTGGATGCCAACAAATAATTATTTAGCTGATAGCTGATAGCTGTCAGGCGACCCCAAGAAATACCTAAGAGGTGAATGACATGGCTCTTTTTGAAGGTTTGGCCGATAGACTACAAAATGCTTTCAAAAAACTTAAGGGCAAAGGGAAGCTAGATGAATCCGATGTCAGCGAAGCCATGCGGGAAGTACGGATGGCCCTGTTAGAGGCTGATGTTAACTTTAAAGTAGTGAAAGATTTTGTCAATAAGGTAAAAGAAAAGAGTATCGGCAAGGAGGTCTTGGAAAGTTTAACCCCGGGCCAGCAGGTTATCAAGATTGTTAATGACGAACTTACTGAACTTATGGGAGGCGCTCAGGCCAAGATTAATTTGGCCCCCAAACCGCCCACTGTAGTGATGTTGGTAGGCCTCCAGGGGGCGGGTAAAACCACCACGGTGGGGAAACTGGCCAACTTATTGCGTAAACAAGGCCGCAGGCCCTTACTGGTGGCCGGTGACATCTATCGCCCTGCGGCCATCAAGCAGTTGGAGGTATTGGGTAGGCAGCTGGACATTCCCGTCTTCGCCATGGGTGACAAACAAAGCCCAGTGGATATTGCCAAAGGAGCCTTGGAAAGCGCCCAATCCAAGGGACTGGATTTGGTTATCATTGATACCGCCGGTCGGCTCCATATCAATGAAGAATTAATGGACGAACTGAAAAACATTAAAGCCGCCGTCAATCCCCATGAAATCCTGTTGGTGGTGGATGCCATGACCGGTCAGGATGCTGTAACCGTTGCCGATAGTTTCAACAAAGAACTGGAGATCGACGGGGTAATTCTAACCAAGCTGGACGGCGATACCAGAGGCGGGGCTGCCCTGTCGGTTAAGGCCGTTACCGGCAAACCCATCAAATTCGCCGGGATGGGGGAGAAACTAGATGCCCTGGAACCCTTTCACCCTGACCGGATGGCCTCCAGGATTCTGGGTATGGGGGATGTCCTAAGCCTGATTGAGAAGGCCCAGGCTAATATCGACCAGGAACAGGCCGAAAAACTTCAAAAGAAGCTGAGAACTGCTGATTTTAACCTTGAAGATTTTCTGGATCAGATGCAGCAGATGAAGAAATTGGGGCCTCTGGAGCAGATTCTTGGTATGATTCCCGGCTTGGGGGGCAAAAAACTTAAAGAATTAAAAGACCAGATTGATGAGAAAGAAATGGCTCATATCGAAGCCATCATTAAGTCTATGACTACGGAAGAACGTAGAAATCCCGAAATCATTAAAGGGAGTCGCCGTAAGCGTATCGCCCAGGGCAGCGGAACTAAGGTTCAGGATGTCAATAAACTACTTAAACAGTTTGAACAGACCAGAGAAATGTTCAAACAGTTTGCCGGGATGGAAAAAAAGATGAAAAAAGGTGGAGGTTTAAAACTTCCCTTTTTTAAATAACAAGAATAAGATTTTTAACCTTAGGCTATTTTATAAGGAGGTGACAACAACATGGCAGTTAAAATACGTTTGAAGCGCGGCGGGGCTAAAAAAGAGCCTTTCTACCGTATCGTGGTGGCCGATAGCAGATCTCCCCGGGATGGTCGCTTCATCGAAGAGATAGGTTACTATAACCCCACCAAAGACCCTGCCATCGTCAAAATTGACGATGAGAAGGCTCTCAAATGGTTGCAAAACGGGGCTCAACCTTCCGATACCGTTAAATCTTTGCTAAACAAAGCCGGTGTTCTGGCTAAGTTAGATGAAGCTAAGTAATAGTACGATTACGGTTTATTTAGGAGGTGTCCATGATGAGGGACCTAGTTATGGTTTTAGCTAAGGCCCTTGTTGACAACCCCGACCAAGTTGAGGTCAATGCCAAAGAAACTGACCGGGTAGTCAACCTGGAACTCAAGGTAGCTGCGGAAGACATGGGTAAGGTAATCGGCAAACAAGGCCGCATCGCCAAAGCCATCCGTACCATGGTCAAAGCCGCAGCCGCCAAAGAAGGCAAAAAAGTTAACGTAGACATTATCTAGCACTTATCACCAGCAAGGGGCTCACCGGCCTCTTGCTCTCTCTTTAACTGAAACTTATAAGGAATACCCGAAGCGATAGCTAACAGCTGATAGCTGATAGCTCACCCTCAAGGGAGGCATGTACGTTGATTACCATCAAACGACCGGTTACGGTCAAGGTGAAAGTTACCGAGGATTTCAAAAATAGAGCCGCTGCGGAATTACGGGAAGCGGTGCGCAAAATTGAAATAGAACTTCAGCATCTGGACTTTCAGGAAAAACGGATGTTGGCTGAATTAGAGAAGCAAAACCCTCAAGGTATCCCCGCAGCCAAACAACATGTTGAGCAACAGCGCAACAAAAGGCTGGAAAATAGGGCGGCCCTCATGACCCAGATTAAAGAGATGGCTAAACTGCCTATCGGTTCCGAAGTGGTTCAGGGTACCCTGGAAACCATCACCGAGTTAAAGGTGGGGGATATTTGGAGTGATATATATTCTGTAGAGGTTGTTGTCTGTGACAATAAGGTTATCGAAATCAGACAGCTAAAAGCGGGTGAGCAGAAGGATGGAGAATCTAATAACCATCGGGAAGATAGTTAGTACCCAAGGCCACCGGGGAGAAGTTAGGGTGTTACCCTATACCGATTTTCCTGAGCGTTTTCAGACCATGAAAGAAATAACGGTCAGCTTAAATGGCCGGATTCAGATAATGCACCCTGAAAAGGTTTGGCAGCATAAAAAATTTATTATTATTAAATTCGAGGAAGTCCACGACATGAACCAGGCGGAACTTCTTCGGGATGCTCTAATCCTGATATCCCCGGAGCAGTTGAATCAGTTGCCGGAGGGTACTTATTATATCTTCCAGATTGTTGGTTTGGAAGTTTATACTGAAGAAGGGCGATTATTGGGGAAAATTAAAGAGGTCCTATCTACAGGAAGTAATGATGTTTACATAATCGAGAGGGAAAATCAAAGAGATTTGCTTATCCCTGCCATCAAGCAAGTGATCAAGAAAGTCGATGTTGAAAACAAAAAGATGGTGGTAGAACTGATGGAGGGGTTGGAGTAGGCTATGCGGATAGATGTGCTGACTCTTTTTCCCGGCATGTTCCATGGGCCGTTAACAGAAAGCATTATTAAGCGGGCCCGGGAAAAGGGTCTGCTAGAGGTTAATACAGTAAACATCAGGGACTATACCACCGACAAACACCATATCGCCGATGACTACCCTTTCGGTGGCGGGGCCGGTATGGTGATGAAACCTGAGCCGATTTTCCGGGCGGTGGATGACCTTATCACAAAAAGCGGTCGGCCGGAAAAAATAATTCTCCTTTGCCCCCAGGGCCGCCCCTTGACCCAAGCCCTAGTTCGTGAACTCGCCCAGGAAAAGCATCTAGTTCTCATCTGCGGACATTATGAAGGCATCGACGAAAGGGTTCGGGAATACCTGGTGACCGATGAAATCTCCCTAGGAGACTTCATCCTCACCGGAGGTGAGTTGCCCGCCATGGTGCTTATCGATGCGGTATCCCGGTTAATCCCTGGGGTTTTGGGAGAGGCCGAGTCTGCCGAGGATGAATCCTTCGAACAGGGCCTTCTGGAATACCCCCAGTACACCAGGCCAAGAGAATTTAGGGGTATGGGGGTACCCGAGATCCTATTGAGCGGAGACCACGAGAAAATCCGGCAATGGCGCAGGCAGCAGTCTTTATTGCGTACTTTGCAGCGGCGTCCTGATTTGTTAAAGGAAGAAGACCTCACTTCCGCCGACCGGGAATTGCTGAAGAAGGAAATTACTTGAGAGAATGTTTAATAGGTCAGTCGTCAGTCATCAGTCGTCAGTCGTCAGCTTTAGCTATTAACAGGTGAATTACCGGGGGCGGGCTTTGCAAGGTTTGGTCTTTGGTCGGTAAAGGCGGCGGTCAAAATATTTACAGAAGGTGGTTTTATTGGTTAAACCAAAAGTATATATCGGTCTGGTGCATTACCCGGTTTATAATAAGAATATGGATGTTATCACCACCTCCATTACCAGTTTGGATATTCATGATATTGCCCGGAGTGCGCGGACTTATGAAGTAGCGGGGTATTATGTGATTCATCCTGTTGAGTCCCAACAGCGGTTGATTAGAGAGATGCTGGATTTCTGGCAGACCGGCTATGGTTCCACCTATAACCCGGACCGTAAAGAAGCCTTTTCCAGAATCAAGATGGTGAATACCATCGATGAAGCCATGGCTGATATCGCCGGACAAGAGGGGCAGCAGCCGGTGAGGGTGACTACCGATGCCAGGATTTACCCCAATACGGTAACTTATACCCGTCTACGCCAAGAGGTCCATAACGGTGACAAACCCTATCTGCTGCTTTTTGGTACCGGTTGGGGCCTGGAACAGGAAACAATGTGTTCGGCAGAATACATCCTGGAACCCATCTACGGCCCCGGAGACTACAACCACCTCTGTGTCCGCAGCGCCGTCTCCATCATCCTCGACCGTTTATTGGGTGAAAAATGGTGGTAGCACCCCCAAGAAAAAAACTTGCCAGTTCCCACCGGATATGTTATAATTTTTTTTGTGCGAAGACGGGCGGTCCTCTATCTGCAAGAGTCAGGTATGAACGTCTATGAAGGAAGGAGGTACTTGACATGAATAAGATTGCAGCTTTGGAAAATGAACAGCTTAAACAAGATATTCCTAACTTCCAGCCTGGTGATACTGTTAAGGTTCACGTTAAGGTTGTGGAGGGTAACCGGGAAAGAATCCAGGTCTTTGAAGGTTTGGTTATTCGCCGTAATGGTGGCGGTCTCCGTGAAACCTTTACTGTACGTAGGGTTTCCTACGGTGTAGGGGTGGAAAGGATTTTCCCTTTACATTCCCCCCGGATTGATAAGATTGAAGTAACTCGTAGAGGTCGGGTCAGACGAGCTAAGCTCTATTATATCCGCAAACTAAGCGGTAAAGCCGCTAGGGTTCGCGAAAAACGCTAGATATTTCTGAAAGGGGACTAAAAAGTCCCTTTTTGTTTTTTAAAAGTTTTATTTGGCGGCAGGAATCTTAACCCCTAAGCAAGAAATAATTTAATTTGGATAAACTAAGCATATACTGCCAAGGAGGCCACTTATTATATGAAAAAAAGCGGGGTAATTTTTGGGGATATTCTAGAATCAGTGATTATAGCCGTCATCCTGGCGGTAATTATAAGGTTTTTTATCTTTCAACCCTTTTATATTCCATCAGGTTCCATGGAACCTACCTTGACAGAAGGGG
>JAJZSN010000110.1 GCA_021849745.1 Bacillota bacterium
TCCTTGAACTTTTCTCTTAAAATAGCTTCAGCCTGGTCCTTTGTCAAAGAGACAAGAATAGGTTCATCGGGGTTGATGTTCAATAAACGGGTTAAGAACATAACAAACTCGGTCCGGGTAACACTTTGATCTAATCTGGCCGGACGAACTAAGTCGCCATTAGATCCAGGATAGCCTTCAATCATACCTAAGCCGTTCATTCGATTAGTTACCTGCTGAGCCCAATGACCTTGGATATCGGTGAAACTAGGCTCTATAACTCCGAAGACTTTGAACCAACCCTTATAGTCACCATCATTTATGACTTTGACCTTTCCGTCCCCAGCGGGGTAAGAGGCAAGGGCCACCCATTTCTTTGCCTTACGATGCCAGTAATAACCCCGCGGGGTCAACTTACCATTGGCTTTCAGTTTATCACTGTCGTAATCAAGGATTAAATCCTTCTTAACCTCTTCGTATTTCACTCCCGAGCTCAAGGGTACGGAGCCGGGCATGCGGTCAATTAAGCTGCCGTCAGGTGCATCCTCGTAGCTGCTGCTACTGCCCCCTCCACCTCCGCCTCCGCTACCTGCAGAATCGTTGTCTATAATGGTTAAAACAGCAGCATTTGGCACTCCTAGTAACGGACCACCGGTAACTCCATAAATAGCCAGATTCACCGTTTCGTTACCTTCCACAAGGCCGTCATCCTTAATGGGTACCAAAAAGGTCTTGCTGAGCTCCCCATCCCCAAAGGTAATAATACCTGAGGTAGAACTATAGTCCCCCTCGGCAATGGCAGTGCCATTACCGGTGCTGTAGATTACTGAGGTCACGGTCTCATAATCCCCGTCATCAGTGTCCGGTTCTTCATATACGCTGTCAAGAGTACTTTGAGAGACCATCGGATACTCGTCAATGGGTTCTTCTTCTATAGGTTCTTCTATAGGTTCTTCTTCGTCTCCACCCTCATATATTTGAGTGTCTCTGTCTTTTAAAGCTACAGTGATAGGAGCAGAACCACCATTTTCGGCAATACTATAACCCGGTGAACTGAACTGAATTTGACCGTAATCATTAATGGTTAATAACGCATTCCTTTGTTCTCCTAGGTAAGCACCACCCTGGGGAGTAGTTAATGATAAACTAACCGTTTCATTTCCTTCAAAATAAACATCATCCACCACTGATACAAAAAAGGTTTTACTTGTTTCTCCTTCTTCAAAAACGAGAGTGCCCGATACCGGAGTATAATCATCATCTGCCGAAGCTGTATTATTTATATCGTAATCGTTGGTTCTATAGACCACCGATACTACGCCGTCAGTTCCGTTGGTACGGATCACGGTAATAGGAGCAAGACCCTGATAAATACTTTCAGAAACTACATTGTCATAGGTTTCGAATTGTAAGCGGCCCGGTTTATATTTCTGATCAATGAAGCTGCCGGCTTTAATAAAAACATTGGAATCATAAGAACTATCACCGGCATCGGCAATGGCTAGTTTTATATGATTTAATTGTCCGGCATAGACTTCTGCTTGCACATTTAATACCGTTGTCAACCCGTCCATCTCGGTATTGATTGTGCCGCCATTACTTAAATCGTTGTTTATATAGTATTCCGGATTGCGGGCATTCTGCCCGAAGGGTTTTCCACCGTTAATGTTGTTAATGGAAACGGGAATGTCTGTTTCCGGCAATAGAGCCACATTTTTACCATTTACAAAAAAGCCAAGGACGTCATTAAACTCGCTAATGGCAAATTCGTTATATTCATCGGATGCAAATACATACTGGAAAGAAATGTAGTTGCTGGTTGGTATAAAATCAAATTCCAATACAGCTGCGTCCTCGGTTTCATACCCTGGAATCAAGGTATCTAAGTCGTTATCACCAAGCTGTTTATTCCCCTTAGAAATATTGTCCTTTTCGTTGGGACCAACCACATTGTTAATAGAACCGGAACTTAGGATTATTCCTTCTTCGAAACCGATTATCCCGGTTCCTCCCTGGAAAAGGCCCGCAGCATTGAGTGCACCTGTGAATTTAACATTATCCACATACACCGCACCGGATACCAACGACTTAACCAAATCTTCCGGGGTTAACTGAACCTCAGGCGGTTCCTTATACATCATATCGGTTACCGTTAAACCGCCGGCTTCTTCTACAGTTAATCCAGAGAATTTTTTTAAGGCCAATCCCTTTTTACTGCTTCCTTGACGCTCAGATCCCTGCGCCAGGGCCGCTGACGGAAATAAAGAAAGCAGCATCGCCATCACAACAAAGATTGATAACAGCCTTCGCAATTCCCCCCTTCCCATTAATAACTTCTCAACATTGTTCATTGGCATTCCTTTATTTCTTAACCGCAGTTATTAAGCCTTCTCTGCGGTCAAGTCCATAAAAGTATATTTATGCCAATGTTTTTTAAGAACAATATTTTTAGACTAAAAAAATTAAGACCCACACAGATGCGCAAGTCTTAACATTAATTCCCCAGATTCCGGGCCAAAGGCGAATTATATCTAACAAAAAAGTGCATACTTTCAATGTTACAAGAAACGTTTTATAATATGATTAAATAAATTATTTAACCTTAGAAAGCTTTCTAGAATGGTTAAGTAAAAATGGAGGTATTCAAAATGCAAGAAGTAATCAAGTTCTTAAAGGAAAATGCCATTGGCTATCTGGCATCTATCGAGGATGGCCAACCCCGAGTAAGACCTTGGGGCTTTATGTTTGAAGAAGGTGGGAAATTCTATTTTTGCACCAACAATAAAAAGGAAGTTTTTAGTCAATTAAAGACAACCCCTTATGTGGAGTTTTCATCCTCCTCGCCAAAGTTCGAGTGGGTAAGACTGCGGGGAGAAATTAAGTTTACTAATGATTTGACAATAAAAGAAAAGGTACTTGAATCTAATTCCATGGTAAAAAATACCTACAAAACAGCGGATAATCCGGTTTTTGAGGTATTCTATATCGAGGGTGGAAAAGCTTCCATTACAGACTTTTCCGGTGAACCACCTAAGGAATTTAGTTTTTAGTAATAAAGCCTAACGTTTTTATTGACGTTAGGCTTTATTGTGGATACCCCCACTAAAATTATTGCAGCGTTGACGCCTCCGGCTATAATTCCACTTTCGAAGACCGAATAACCTTTAGGAAAATCTGCTTTTACATAGATAAAGTTATATACGCAGCAATAATTGAAGCAAACACGGATAATATTAGCCCTCCCTGATACCATGAACAAGCCGCAGCTACCCCTACCCCGATAAATGTGGCGGCTTCCATCCCGGATGAGGCCTGCATCACCCCGCGCACAATCAACGCACCTAAAGCAGTATAAGGTATGTACAGTAGAAACCGCCTAAACAAAGGATGAATAGGCCGTTCTGACAAGGTAATCAAAGGCAGTAATCTTGGCAGAAAGGTAACCAAGGTCATGCCAAGGATAAGGGTTAAATAACTGTTCATATTCTCTCCTCCCCCGGATCATCCTTTAATACCATAACTCCAATCCCGGATGCGACTATGATAGCAATAATCAGGTTCCAACCGGAGGGCAGTACATTAATAAAATCAAGGGAAATATAGACGGCTCCGGAAAACACAGATAAAAGCAGTACATTCAAGGATTTCTTAATCTCAGGCATCAATATTGCCATAAACATGGCATACAATCCAACTCCTAAACTGTTTTGCAGAGTTACCGGTAATACCGAACCTATCAGATAACCCGTAACAGTACCGGATAACCAGGCCAGATAAGCTATCCCCTGCAGAGTCATGAGAAAGGGAAAACTTAATGCCCCTTTCTTCATGGAGGCCACTGAAAAACTTTCGTCAGTAATGCCAAAGGCAATAAATGGCAGCCATCTTTTTTTAATTTCCTCGAGGCGAACTGCCAGGGAAGCGCTCATCATTAAATGGCGTAAATTAAGAAGAAAAGTGGCCAGAATTATGTCAAGGGGGGCAATACCGGCTTTAATCAGATCTATAGCCATAAACTGACTTGCCCCTGCAAAGACTAATAAGGAAAAGAAAAAAGTATCCTGCAGAGAGACGTTAACCGTTCTTGCGAGCAGGCCAAAGGCCATGGCCACCGGAAAATAACCGATGACTATGGGTATTCCGGCCATGAACCCTTCTTTTATATCCTTAGAAGTATGTTGTTTGGGTTTTGAATGATTAGTATACATATTATTGATTATAATACAATTTTCCCCGAGTACAAAGATGTTTAATGAACTCTTTGACTATTGGAGATAATCTTTTCTCCCTATGATAAACTAAATTTATTTTTCTAACTAATTCTAAGTCTTGAATCCTTAACATAGCTAACCTCCCGGCGGTAATTTCCGATTCCACCGAGAGTTTGGACACAATGGACACTCCCAAATTAGCAACCACGGCCTGTTTTATTGCTTCAATAGAATCCAGCTGTAGAGATACTTTTAATGTTCTGCCTTGACCCAATACTTTTTCTTCCAGAACCTCCCTGGTACTTGAACCCCGTTCCCTTAAAATCAACCTTTGTTCAAGTAATTCTTCTAAAAGCAGGTGCCCCTGACCGGCCAAAGGATGTGCTTTGGCGACGATAACTTGCAGCTCATCTTCATACAAGGGTTCGACCACCAATAAAGGATTCAATCTAATTTCTTCACCCACTATACCACAATCCAGTTGATTGGCTAATATTTGTTCTTGGACCCGGTGACTGTTTGATACTTGTAGAGAATAATCTATCTTTGGGTATTGCTCAAGAAATGTCCCAAGAAGAGAAGGTAACATATAAATACCCGGTGTGGTACTAGCCCCCAGAACCAATCTGCCTCTCCTTAACCCCTGAAGCTCCCGAACTTCCGTTTCAGCATCTGCAGCCAGGGAGAAGATCCGATTAGCATAGGCATATAAAACTTCTCCTGCCTCTGTTAAATATATCTTTTTCCCTAGTTGTTCAAACAAATCTATACCCAAGTCATCTTCCAGCTTTTTGACTTGAATGGAAACTGTAGGCTGGCTAACAAATAATTCTTCCGCAGCTAGGGAATAACTCAGATTCTTAGCCACGGCTTGAAAAACCTTTAAATGATTGAAGTTCATAAGGCTCCCCCAATCCAAAAAATGAAACACTTACTACTATTTTATCTGATGTATTGAAAAAATCAATAATAATGATTGTGATAATATATTTTTATTAATATCTGTCTAATGTTAAACTAAATTCAGATAAATAATGGAAAGGGGTACAAAAGGTGACAGAACAAATAACCCTAACAAAACTAGCCCATTGTGCAGGCTGAGCAGCCAAAATAAGTCCCCAGGACTTGGCGCAGGTTCTGCGCCACTTACCCACAATCAATGATCCTAATGTCTTGGTAGGCACAAATACTGCTGATGATGCCGCCGTTTACAAAGTAAGGGACGATTTAGCCATCGTACAAACTGTGGATTACTTTACACCTGTAGTGGATGACCCTTTTACCTTTGGTCTTATTACGGCTGCAAACTCCTTAAGTGATATTTATGCCATGGGAGCCCAGCCTCTTTTTGCCCTAAATATAGTTGGTTTTCCTTCCAAACAATTACCTATGAACACACTGGCAGAAATCTTAAAAGGAGGAGCTGCTAAAGCTGCTGAGGCAGGTATCAGTATTATCGGCGGGCATACCATCGATGACAATGAACCCAAATACGGAATGGTGGTAACTGCCGTTATTAATCCTAAAGATGTAATCACTAATGCCGGGGCCAAACCAGGTGATGTTTTAATTCTCACAAAGCCTCTGGGAATAGGTATTATCACCACAGCAATGAAAAGAGGAATGGTCTCACAATCTACTATTGATAAGGCTGTAGATGTGATGACTACCTTAAATAAAGCCGGGGCTGAAGCCATGATCCAAGTAGGCGCTAATGCTTGTACGGATATTACCGGTTTTGGTTTTCTTGGTCACCTTCATGAAATGGCAAAAGCCAGCGGGGTAGGGGCGAAAATTAGTTTAAGTAAGGTTCCGGTTATACCCGAAGCCTGGGAACTAATAAGTCAAGGAGTTGCCCCAGGAGGAACCCACAAAAATCTTGAATTTCTCCAAGGAAATATCATATGGGATGCCAGTATCTCCAAGGAATCACAACTGGTACTTGCTGATGCCCAAACTTCAGGTGGATTATTGATTGCTGTCCCCCAAGAGAAGGCTCAGCAATTAGTTACGGCCCTGGTAGAAGCAAGGGTTCCAGTGGTGGCTGTTGTGGGAGAAATCATAGAGGATACCGATAGTAACATCCTAGTAACTTCATAATTTCTATAAGGAGTGAACACTAATGACTCCTACCTTATTTATCCTAGGGTTACTGGGAGGATTCTTTTCTGGATTATTAGGCATTGGGGGTGGCATTATTATGGTGCCACTCCTCCTTTATATACCTCCTTTACTTAGCCTTCTTCCGCTGGGTATGAAGACTATAGCAGGAATTACTATGGTCCAAAGTTTGGCTGGGTCCCTTTCTTCTCTAGCCATCCATCATAGAAGTGGCTTTGTAAATCGATCTTTAGTTTTTTATATGGGGGTAAGTAGTTCAGCCGGTGCCCTTATCGGTTCGGTATGGTCGTTTTCCATATCCGAAACTACAATAACCGGAATTTTTGTTGCCCTTGCTCTTTTAGCCAGTGGACTCCTCCTTCTCCCGGTACAAACTGATGATAAAGATGTAGAAGATCTTAGGGATATTAGCTTCAATAAAGGGAAGGCAAGTATAATTGGTTTCGTGGTGGGTTTATTAGGGGGGATTCTTGGACAGGGGGGCGCTTTTTTGATTATTCCTTTGCTGATTTATCTCCTCGGTATCCCAACTAGAATAGTCCTGGGCTCTTCAGTGGCGATATCTTTTATTTCTGCTTTAGCCGGTTTCCTCGGTAAGTGGAGTACTAATCAAATCCCCTTCATGCTTGCTATCACCGTGGCCTCTGGAGCTGTTCTAGGGGCCCTTCTTGGAGGGTATATTAGTAAGTATGTAACGGTTAAGTTTTTACGTTATATACTGGCGGCCCTTATTGCCGCTACCGGCCTACGAATGGGTTACTCCCTTATGGCTGGAAGTATTACAATTCTATTGGTTCTAGCAGTGCTTTGTTTTTATCTTTTAAAGAAAAAGAGCAGCTTCGAGAAAAAATATCAGCTAGAGCAGAATGGAAAATATTAGTCAGACACCGTTTTAAAAGTACCGGGGCATGTTCGGAGGTAGCTCTGACACTTGTCATTTCTCGTTAATAATGTTGGCTATGGTCAGTTCCCATAGCCTGATAAACCCCGCCTACCCCCTGTTCTTACGGAGATATCTACGGGTTTGACAACTGAGATTTTTACCCCTGATTATGTATAGCAGGCTTTTACAGACAAGCAAACACCCATGGTAGTGCATAGCAAAAAAAGTTCGCATTTTGCGAACTTTTTGTTTTAAACCACATATCTATATCAATCTATCAATCAATAAATCCTCTACATTTCTTCTGCCATCAATTACTGCGAACACCCATACTTTTTTCCCCTCGGTTTTATAAATAATTCGCCACGGCGGACTAATTAACTCTCTGTATGTTAAAACATTATAATACCTTAATTCCGGTACAATTCTACCTTGTAGAGGCATTTGCCTCAGGTTGTCAGCTTTTTCTTTAATAGCCAGATAAACTCTTCTTGCTTTTATTTCACTGTCAGCGTTAATATACTCAATTATTTTTCTTAAATCCTGCTGGGCAGATTGTGTCCAGAGTGCCTGGTATACCGCTTTAGTCATTGCTTATTTTATCAAAATCACGATCTAATTCTGTAAAAAAGTCATCCTGTGATACAAACCTACCCTCGCTGATATCTTGTTCTCCCTGGGCAAGTAGCCTTAATAAACCGATGGCCTTCTTCATCTTTTCGTAGGATTCAGTATCCAATAAAACAGCTTTAGCCACTCCATTCTGAGTAACATAAACCGGTCTGTGGGTCTCATTCACTTGTTCCAGCATCTCGGCCGCATTGGCCTTAATATAAGAAATTGGTCTAATATCTTCTTTGATATTCATCACATTACCACCCCCGGTATAAATATGATACTAAATTTGGTCCAATACGTCAAGTGTCGTATATTTGCCTCCGTTCTTTTTCTTTTTCAACCACTGACTGTTCACCGTTTTTAGAAGATTTGCTATTTTGGTTTTCTCTATTTTCTTGGTAGCGATGATTTTCGGTCCTGATTTCAAAATTCTAATACTGTAATTATGATGATTTCTCAACATAGCGAAAAGAGGAGATCTACTCCTCTCTTCAGTCTGATAATCCCAATCCTTTGGGATTCTTTAGAGTCCATAAACTCATCAACTGCAGCCTTGTGGTTGTGTTCTTTCACAAAATTCGAGTGTTTAGATAAAAAATCAGACAACCATCGAAGTCCACCCATATTTGAATTTTTAATTAAAGGTGTAAATAAGTGTGAAATAGTTTTGCTTTCTCTACCCAAAATACTCGGATTCGATAATTTGCTTCCATAGATGTCAAAGAACACAGATTGGATATTTCCGTCAGCTTTAACCGCAGCTTCTGTAAGCCGTAAATATAACATCTCCTTCATGGATTCTTTTAGAGGTTCTAAAACGTCATCCCAGCAATCTATAAAATAGGCTGGTTTGTTTTTCCCATTTACTATCCCTTCGCCATGATCAAGCAATGCCTCTTGATAGGGTGTAAACAAACTTACAGTATGTTTGTTTTGGACTAAGTCTACTACCAATTCAACAATATCACCTTCTTGTTCTAAATCCTTCAACCAAACTGAATGCGTAATAGACTGAAGCCCTTTAATGCACCACTTTGTAAAATCTTGGTTGTTGGCTCCTCCGTTCCTTACAATAGCACCATATATTCCACAATGAGTATAATCAAATTTGTTATCACAAGTATATTGAATTAAATCAC
>JAJZSN010000111.1 GCA_021849745.1 Bacillota bacterium
CACCTTTCCAATACTAGCATAACATTTCGGTTTAGGTTTGTCCATAGCGGCTTTGCGAAATAATTTCCCTAAGGTTCTCTAAAGTCCTTGCTATACACCAACTCTAGTTTGGTGCTTCAGCTCTGTAAAATAGAATAAGCTCCGCTACAGCGAAGCTTATTCCTGCTCCCAATCATCAATCATAAACTTAATATTTTCCGCTCTCTTTTTTAAAGTTGTTGATGAAATAGGTGATAAATAAACATTCTTCGTAGTTAGGATTAAAGATTTTTCGTTTGCTTTATCCGATATTTTTTTAATAAAACCTTCTTGGTCGGCAACCTGCAGAAACTCTTTAGTAGCTACATTACGGTTAAGATTTTTTATATCTATTATGGCAATAATATCATTTTTAGAAACGATAACATCTCCGCCCAGATGAAGAAACATTATTTATCCTCCTATTGTTTGATTTCACCCTGATAAATATTAAAAACTTTACCATACCCCAAGGGTTCAAAAAACCTATCATTGGTAGTGGTAATAAAAGTTTGGATCTTCTCTTGTATGGTTTGTAAAAGATATTTCTGTCTTAGATCATCCAGTTCAGACATGACATCATCCAAAAGTAAAACCGGATAATGGCCTATCTCCGATTTAACCAACTCTAACTCGGCAAGCTTCACCGCCAAAGCTGTGGTTCTTTGCTGGCCCTGGGATCCAAAGTAACGCATATCAATATTATTCACCACAAACCTTAAATCATCCCTATGGGGACCGTAGATGGTAAATCCTTTACGAATCTCTTCTTTGCGGGATATTTCAATTAAATTGCGCCAAACTTCCTGGTAATTACTTTGGGTTTCTTTTTCCTGGCCTACTGAAGAAATATATTGAATCTCCAGGGTTTCTTTGCCGTTGGTTATTTTTCTATGCATCAATCTGGCTAAGGGGTTAAATTTTTTTAAAATCTCAATTCTCTTAAAATATATTTTGGCTCCCCAATCCACCAGTTGTTGGTCCCATATTTCTAACATAGCGGCCGAAGTAAAGCCTTGAGAAATCTGCTTTAAGAGGTTATTCCTTTGACTAAGGATTTTAATAAACTGCTGAAGATCATGATAATAAGTGGGGTTTAATTGAGATATTTCTAGATCCAGAAATTTGCGTCTTTCCCCAGGTCCCCCTTTAACCATTTGCAAGTCCTCAGGGGCAAAAAGAACGGTGTTGAGATTTCCTAAAAGTTCACCGATTTTCTTTTTCTGTACACCGTTAATAAGAATTTTCTTTTTCTTCTCCTGCCACCGAATTTCTATCTTGAAATCTCTTTCCTGTTTAAAAAAATCCACACTTATCCTAAAAAAATCAGAACCCCAGGTGGGAAGGTCCTCATCTCTGCCGCGATGGGATTTTCCGATACTGGCAAAAACTAACCCTTCCAGTAAGTTTGTTTTACCTTGGGCATTAGGACCGGTAATAATATTCAAATGAGAATCAAACTCCAGGGATAACTCCCTGTAGTTGCGAAAATTATTTAGGTTTAACTTAGTAACGTGCAATTTACATTCTCCTGTTTAAACAGTTCTGATGGGGAGAATAAGGTATATATAATTATCATTATTTACAGGTTTAAGAACCCCAGGACTTAAAGGCCCGTTTAATTCTAAGTAAATTTCTTCGGTATCAATAACTTTTAAAGCATCCAGAAGATACTTAGAATTGAAAGCAATTTGAATATCTTCACCAACTAGATTAACATTTATTTCCTCATAAGCTCGTCCAATGTCCGGAGTATTTGAACTTATCATCAATTTATCTGCTTTAATCTCTAGTTTGATTACACTTGAACCATCCCGGGCCAATAAAGCTGCCCTTTCAGCTGCCTCTATTAGTTCCCTGGTATTTATTTTAACTTTAGATTTATACCCTTGGGGGAGAACCTGTTGATAATTAGGAAATTGACCTTCTATCAAACGAGAAATAAGACATATACCTTCCCCTTCAAAAAGAATTTGGTTATCGGTAATAGTCATTTTTATTTCATCATCATCATTATTCATAATCCTGCTTATTTCATTAAGGGATTTACCAGGAATAATAACATTCAGCTGGGAATTTACTCCATTTGTTAATGAACGACAAAAAGCTACTCGGTGGGTATCAGTGGCCACCATAATTAAATCATCATTCTCAACGGTTAACAAAGCGCCTGTGAAAATAGGTCGGTTGCTGTTAACAGAGGTAGCAAAAACCACCTGTTTAATCATGTTAATAAAAAGGTCTGCTTTAATGGAAAAAGATTGCTGGCCCTGGATATCAGGAAGTAAAGGAAAATCTTCGGCAGCCAAACCATGAATAGTAAATTCGGATTTTCCATATTTTATAGCTGTAGAAAAGTTTTCCTGATTAGTTATAATTTCAATTTTGGTATCCGGTAAACGACGAACGATATCTCCAAGATAACGAGCAGGTAGAACTACTGATCCTTCTTCTATAACCGTAACAGGAATTCGGCATTCAATTCCGATCTCCAAATCGGTAGCGGTAAGTTTTAATGTATCACCTTCGGTTTTGATAAGAATTCCAGATAGAATAGGCAGGGTATTTTTGCTGGAAACAGCTCTTTGTACGATTTGTACACCGTTAACAAGATTATCTTTAGAGCAAACGATTTTCATTTTTGCCTCCTTTATCCACATTGTAGGAATATCCCGGGTCTTTTATTCATATTTATAAAAGATAGGAGTAATAGTAGTAAGGGCTGTGAGTATGTGGATAGCTCCATTTTCTTTGAATACTGTTGCTTTTGACGATGTTAATAAAATGTTAATAATTAAGTATGTATTATTAACATAATTAACAATTATTTTTTTTCCACAAATGTTCCACATTTTATCAAAAGGTTTATCCCCAACTAGTTGCCCAGTAGTTTATTTCTTATTTCGTCAATAGTAATTTGTAAAGATTGATTATCTCTGAGGTTAGAACTAATCTTTTCGTGAGCATGAATAACAGTTGTATGATCCCGACCACCGAATTCTTCACCTATTTTGGGCAGGGACAAGTCAGTAAGCTCTCGGGTTAGAAACATAGCAATTTGCCGGGGAAAGGCCACTGAACGAGTTCTTTTTTTGGCTTTAAAGTCTTCAAAAGGAAGATTATAGTATTCAGCTACCGCTTGTTGTATTTCTTTAACACTAACCAGCCTAGGTTTATTGATAGGTAAGATATCCTTTAAACCCTCTTCGGCTATTTCTATATTAATGATATTATGGTTCAAAGAAGCATAAGCCACAACCCTGGTTAAGGCTCCTTCCAATTCACGGATGTTAGATTGAATTTTATTAGCAATATAAATCATAACATCATTGGGAATTTGCAGGTTTTCCAGCTGTGCTTTTTTGCGCAGGATGGCAATCCTGGTTTCAAAATCCGGTGGTTGGATATCGGTTATAAGTCCCCATTCGAAACGAGATCTTAAACGATCTTCTAATGTTGGTATTTCTTTTGGTTGACGGTCACTGGAAATGATAATCTGTTTGTTTGCTTCATGAAGGTCATTAAAGGTATGGAAAAATTCTTCCTGAGTTCGCTCTTTGCCGGCCAAAAATTGAATATCATCAATCAAAAGAATATCCATATTACGGTAGCGGTTGCGGAAATCTACGGTTTTATCATCCCTAATAGCATTAATGAGTTCATTGGTAAATTTTTCAGAAGAAACATACATTACCTTAGATAATTTATTATGGCCTACAACAAAATGGCCAATAGCCTGCATCAAGTGGGTTTTTCCCAAACCAACTCCGCCGTAGATGAATAAGGGATTGTAAGCTTTAGCCGGAGCTTCTGCCACCGCCAGAGAGGCAGCATGGGCAAAACGATTGGAATTGCCCACTACAAAGGTATCAAAAGTATATTTGGGATTTAAATGGGGGCATAGCCCGTTTTCTATGGTTTTTTCATTAAATACCAAGTTCGGAATGACCTCTGGCAGTTCCTTTACTTCTATTATTTCTTCCGGCAAAGTATATTTAATTTCAAAATCCCTATCAAGAACTGATTTCAAAGCATTACGTATTATACTACCGTATCTGGTTTTAATCCAATCTTTGGCAAACTCATTAGGTACACCTATATAAGCTTTAGTTTGGGTTATACTCACAAGTTCCGTTGCTCTAATCCACGTTCCAAATGATGGTGTATCAAGTTCATTTTCAATAAAGACAAGAGCTTCATCCCAAATATGAGCAAGTTGATCTTTAGACATTGATGTACCTCCTGCAGTGCTTAAGGACTCCAAATTTGCATAAAGTTATCCACAAGGTATTAAAATAATTTCAAAATAGTTAAAACAATTCAAATAATACCATGTAATTTTAAAAAACCTCGATATGAAAGGGTTTTAGCCTTTTTTAGTAAAAGCCTTAAGGTAATTTAGGATATAGAAAAAAGTCAATAATTTAGGTGTATTTTAAAGGTTATCCACAGGTAATCCACAGGGTCTTAATAACTTGGAGTGAAGAAAATAAAATCCATCTTATAAGATGGTTAGATCATGTGGATAATTAATATGTAAATATATCTTTATTTTAAATCGCAATAAAAATCAATCAAATAAAGAATTACATAATTTAGACAGTCTTAAAATAGCAATATAATAATAACAAATTTTCACATAGATATCAATAAAAATGTTAGAGTTATACACAGGTTAATAACACCAACGGCTTGGTTATGCACAAAGAAATATTTACTTATCCACATTATAACCCTTGACTATGATGTATTGATAATATATAATCTCACTGTATGTCATTTGCTGTTATCACATAATGAACGGTTGATTATTCAAAGGAGGTGTTTAAGATGAAGAGAACATACCAACCTAAAAATAGAAAACATAAAAGGGTACATGGATTTTTAAGCCGTATGAGTTCAAAAGCCGGGCGTAATGTATTAAAAAGACGGCGTCTTAGAGGTAGAAAGAAATTGTCTGCATAAGGCCGTATTAATACGGCCTTTTCTTTATTATGAGTAAAAGGAATTTTAAACTTTTTATAAATAATGAAGGATAAATAGAATTTTAATGGAAATAATAAATAAGTCTATTATCCGTTCATTGGGTGTTATTTTATGAAGGTTTTTACGATCAAAAATAATAATGATTTTCAAAAGGTCTTCGGCAATGGAAAATCTGCAGCCAATAGATTTTTGGTTATCTATGCGCTGCCAAGAAATAATGATGTAGAGCAAATTAGTAGAATAGGTATAGCTGTGAGTAAAAAAGTAGGTAAGGCTGTTATAAGAAACATAATAAAACGGCGGTTGAAAGAAATTTGGCGGTTAAATCTTAAAGAAGTAAAAGAAGGTCACGATATTGTTGTCGTGGCTAGGGTTCCGATAGTCAATGTGAGTTATTACGAATTAGCAAAAGGTTTTTTAAAATTAATTGATAAATTGGGGCTTCGCAAAGAAGGTTAAGAAGATGGTTTGGGTTTTAACGATAGTGATTAAGTTTTATCAAAAAATTATTTCCCCTATATTTCCTCCCCGGTGCAGATTTATTCCCTCTTGTTCTCACTACGCCCTGGGTGCTTTAGCAAAATATGGTTTAGTAAAAGGCAGTTTTCTAAGTATTAAAAGAATCTTAAGATGTCATCCTTTCCATCCCGGAGGTTATGATCCGGTACCATAAAGGACAATTTAAGGAGGAATTTTCTTTGGCTCTTTTCAATTCTTTGGTTGATGGGATGACCTGGTTGCTCAATTTTTTTTATAATTTAACTCAGGACGTAGGGATTCCCAGTTATGGTTTGGCGATAATTATCTTTACTATAGTGGTAAAAACAGCCCTATTACCTTTGACCATCAAGCAGATGAGGTCCATGAAGGTAATGCAGGTTATTCAGCCCAAAATCAAGGAAATTCAAGAGAAGCATAAGGATCCTCAAAAGGCTAATGCAGCTATCATGGAAGTATATAAAGCCCATGGGGCCAACCCTTTGTCCGGTTGCTTACCAATACTTATCCAAATGCCCATATTTATTGCGTTGTTTATGGCTTTAAAAGATTTTAGGTACATTGATGAGGCCCATGCAGTATTTTTGAGTATTTTTCATTTAAGTAAACCTGACAGTTTCTATATCTTACCGATTCTGGCCGGAGTTTCTACTTATTTTCAACAAAAGTTAAGTACCACCAATTTGGATGACCCTACTCAGAAAATGTTACTTTATATGATGCCGGTAATGTTTGCTTGGTTTTCTAGTACCGTTCCCTCCGGTTTAGCTTTATATTGGGTTGTTTTTAACGTAGCAGGAGCGGTTCAACAGTATTTTATTAATAAGCAGCCAATGGTGTTGAAGGAGGATACAAAGGAAAATGAGGGCTCTGGAAAGAAGCGGAAAAACAATTGAAGAAGCTGTTGATAAAGCTGTTAGCGAGCTTGGTGTGGAACGGGAGCAGGTTGAGATAGAGGTTCTTGAAGAACCCAATAAAGGTTTTTTGGGAATTATCGGGACCCGGTTGGCTCGAGTGAAGGTCACCGTAAAAATTAATGCTACTGATAAAGGAAAAACCTTTTTAAGGGAAGTTTTTACGGCTATGGGACTTGATGTGCTCATTGAAGTTCAGAAAAAGCCTGAGTACCTTCTTTTTAACTTGTTGGGATCCGATTTGGGTATTCTTATTGGTCGGCGAGGCGATACTTTGGATGCCCTGCAGTATTTAGTTAATTTGGTTGTAAATAGGAACGAGAGCCAACGTATTAGGGTTGTTGTTGACGTGGAAGGTTACCGGGGCCGCCGGGAAGAAACACTACAGAAATTGGCCCTTCGTTTGGCCGATAAGGTCAAGCGCAGAGGTGAATCAGTGGTACTAGAGCCCATGAATCCCCATGAACGGCGGGTTATACATACAGCTTTGCAGAATCATAAATATGTGTATACATCAAGTCAGGGTGAGGAACCTTTCCGTAAGGTGGTTATTGTTCCTAAAAAGTAACTTCAGGCAGGTTATTAAAGCCCAGTAATTTAAAGATTACTGGGTTTTTATCAATTGCCCTTGGGGTATATTGATAGTAAGAGGTGAAGGTTTTGATTAATGATACTATTGCAGCCATTGCCACTGCCCTTGGTGAAGGGGGTATCGGTATTGTTAGGGTAAGCGGCCCTAAGGCTATAGAGATGGTGGACAAAGTGTTTGCTTCGCCCAAAGGAGTTACTTTGGCTTCTTTGGCCGGATACCGGATGGTGTATGGAAATATCATAAATTCCCAGCAGCAGAAGGTTATTGATGAAGTGCTGGTATCGGTAATGAGAAAACCCCATAGTTTTACTGCAGAAGATGTGGTGGAAATAAATTGTCACGGCGGGATGGTGCCTCTGAAAGCTTGTCTGGAGGTTGTTTTGCATGAGGGGGCCAGGCTGGCTGAACCCGGTGAGTTTTCCAAAAGGGCCTTTCTCAATGGGCGCGTTGACTTGGCCCAGGCAGAGTCCATTATTGATATCATTCGCAGTAAGACCGAGGCTGGATTAAGGGTGGCGGTAAACCAGTTACAGGGTCGTATATCTGCCCAGGTTAAGCTTATCAGGGATAAAATTCTGGAGTTGCTGGCTTTTATCGAGGCAGGGATAGATTTTCCTGAGGATGACATTGAAGAACTATCAAGGAGCCAGATAGTACAGAGGTCAGAGGAAGTAAAAGGATTATTGGCTGCCTTGCTTGCTACAGCTGAAGGGGGTAAGATATTTCGCGATGGCATCAGCGTTGTAATTATCGGGAAACCCAATGTGGGCAAATCTTCTTTGCTTAATGCTTTGTTACGTGAGAAGAGGGCCATTGTTACCGATATTCCGGGTACTACTAGGGATGTAATTGAGGAGTATCTTAATATCAAAGGTATTCCTGTGAAGATTGTTGACACCGCCGGTATCCGTGAGACTGAGGATATAGTGGAACGATTGGGTGTGGAAAAATCTAAGGAACTGTTTCAACAGGCGGATCTGGTTTTGTTAGTCCTTGATGCAGCCACTGAAATAACTGATGAGGATCGCCGAATAATTCAACTAATTGGAAATCAACATGTCTTAGTAGTGGTCAATAAAACCGATATACAGCCTCATTTTAATGCCGGTCAACTCCCGGAGATAATTAAGGATAAACCCCTTTTATTGATGTCTGTTATGGAAGGGGAAGGGATTAGCCGGTTGGAGGAAAATATCTATCAACTGGTTACCCAGGGTATGGTTACTTCTTCTGATACTTTAATGGTTTCTAATCTAAGGCATAAAGACGCTTTGGTGAGGGCCATGAAGGCCCTGGATGGGGTTAGGGCCGGTTTGTCTGCGGGGATGGCCACTGATTTTCTGGCCATTGATTTGAAGGGTTGTTGGGAGGCACTGGGTGAGATTACCGGGGATACGGTGGGGGAAGATCTCTTGGACCAGATTTTTTCCCGTTTTTGTATCGGAAAGTAATGGAGGTCAACATGGAATATCAGGCCGGAAGTTATGATGTGATAGTTATCGGGGCCGGTCATGCCGGTTGCGAAGGGGCGTTGGCGGCGGCTAGGATGGGGTGCAAAACCCTGTTAATCACATTGAATATGGATAATATTGCTCTGATGCCCTGCAACCCTGCTGTGGGCGGCCCGGCCAAAGGCCATCTGGTGAGGGAAATAGATGCTTTGGGGGGGCAGATGGGCCTTACCACCGACAGGACTTTGATTCAGATTAGGTTGTTGAATACCGGAAAAGGCCCGGCGGTACATGCTTTGCGGGCTCAGGTGGACAAGAAGTTATATCAATTGGAGATGACTAACACCCTGGAATTGCAGGAGAACCTTGATGTGAAGCAGGCAGTAGTGGAAAAGCTGCAGGTGGAGGGTGATAAGATTACCGGGGTGGTGACCCACACCGGGGCCGTTTTTAAGGGTAGAGCGGTGGTGATAGATCGGAA
>JAJZSN010000112.1 GCA_021849745.1 Bacillota bacterium
AGGCTCTAGCTTCTTCCCCTAGAACGGCAGTCATGTCTGTTTCAATGAACCCGGGGGCCACAGCATTAACATTTATCCCCCTGGAACCAAGTTCTTTGGCTATCGATTTGGTGAAACCGAGGATTCCGGCTTTAGCTGCGGCGTAATTAGCCTGCCCTGCGTTACCGGTTAAGCCAATCACCGAAGTAATATTAATAATTCTTCCCCGGCGCTGTTTCATCATTCCTTTGGTTACCGCTTTGGTACAATTGAAAACCCCTTTGAGATTGGTAGTCATCACGGCATCCCAGTCTTCTGCTTTCATCCGCAGTAACAAATTATCTCTAGTAATGCCGGCATTATTCACCAAAATATCAACTTGTCCAAAGTGCTTGACTGTTTCTTTAACCATAGATTCAACTTCCTCAGGTGAAGAAACATCTGCCCCAAAAGCAATGGCTTCACCGCTCATCGCAGTAATAGCAGCCACTACTTCTTGAGCTTTCCCGGCATTTCCAGCATAGTTTACTACTACTTTAGCACCCTCCTTGGCCAGTTGCAGGGCCACCGCCCGACCGATGCCCCTAGAAGCCCCGGTTACAATGGCTACCCGATCCTTCAGAACCATTTTATCCAACCTCCTTAAATTTAGCAATAGTCTTTTCTAAAGAGGCTGTATCTTCTACGTTCAAAACCTCTACCTCACGGCTAATTTTTTTCACCAGACCGGAGAGGACTTTCCCCGGACCAACCTCAACAAACAAGTTAACGCCTTCACTAATCATTTTTTCAACCGACTCATCCCAGCGAACAGAACCGCTCACTTGCCTGGTTAAGGCATCCCGAACCTGGGGAGCCTCCTTGACTAAATCGGCATCAATATTGGAAATCAAAGGGATAAGAGGGTCTCTGACAGTAATTTTATCCAGTTCGGCTGCCAGTTTATCCGCCACCGGTTTCATTAAACTGGAATGAAAAGGCCCACTGACGTTTAAAGGGATGACCCTTTTAGCCCCTGTTTCTTTAGCCAGTTCCATAGCCTTTCCCAGGGCATCTTTGGCCCCTGCAATGACAATCTGTCCAGGGCAGTTAAAATTGGCCGGTTCCACTATCCCAATAGATGAGGCTTCCCGGCAAACCCGGATAACCTCGTCTTTTTCCATGCCCAGGATGGCAGCCATCCCGGCTGTCCCCTGGGGGGCAGCCGCTTCCATGAACTGGCCGCGCTTGCGAACTATCCTCACGGCATCACTGAATTCCAGAGACCCGGCCGCTACCAGGGCGCTGTATTCGCCTAGACTATGGCCAGCCACCACCTGGGCCGCCAGACCGTGCTTCCTGGCAACCTCCAGACAGGCAATACTTGTGGTGAGGAGAGCCGGTTGGGTATTGGCGGTTTTAACAAGTTCCGTTTCCGGCCCATTAAAGCATAATCCTGAAAGGTCCATGTCCAAGGCTTGGTCAGCGGCCTGAAAAACGGCCCTGGCCTCCTCATATTCATCATAAAACATCCGTCCCATGCCCACAACCTGGGAACCTTGGCCCGGGAAAAGAAATGCGACTTTCATCGGTTAACCTCCAGGTTACTCAGAATCTTGGCGGCTCCCTGCATAATATCCTGAATTATGTCACGGGCCGGTTCAATCTTATCTACCATACTGGCAATCTGCCCTGCCATCAGGGAACCGTTTTGGACATCGCCGTCGATCATACAGATCTTCATCCGGCCAACCCCCATTTTTTCTATCTCTTCCGCAGGAACGCATTGAGCTTCCATTTGTTCTAATTGGCGGGTAAATTTATTCCTGATACACCGCACCGGGTGGCCGGTGGAACGGCCTGTGACCACAGTATCCCTGTCTTTAGCCTTGAGAATAACTTCTTTAACACTGGAATGGATGGTACACTCACTGGCACACATAAACCTTGTACCCATCTGAACCCCAACAGCCCCCAAGGCCAGGGCCGCCACAAAGCCGCGACCATCATGGATACCACCTGCGGCAATAACGGGAATATCAATACAATCAACCACCTGAGGTACTAGAGCCATAGTGGTCAGTTCTCCCACATGTCCCCCTGATTCCGTTCCTTCGGCGATAACAGCATCAGCTCCCACCCTAGCCATCCGTTTAGCCATGGCTATAGAAGGAACCAGCGGAACAACCTTACAACCTACTTCTTTTAAAGCTGCCATATATGTACCAGGGTTACCGGCACCGGTGGTTACTACCGGTACCCTCTCTTCAATAATTACATCCATTACCTCTTTGACAAAAGGAGATAATAGCATTACATTAATCCCAAAAGGTTTTTTAGTCACGGCCTTAATCTTGCGAATCTCCCCCTGAACCCAGTCAGCTGGAGCATGACCGGCCCCAATAAGGCCCAAACCTCCTGCCTCAGAAACGGCAGCCGCCAATTCAGCAGTGGCCACCCAGGCCATCCCCCCCTGGATGATAGGATATTCAATGCCTAATAAATTACATAATGGCGTTTTAAGCATATAAGTCCTCCTCTCTTGTAAGCTGATAGCTGGTAGCTTGTAGCTACTAGCTATCAGCTATCACCACTTAAGCACTATTGCTCCCCAGGTTAAGCCAGCTCCGAAACCTACAAGAAGGATATTGTCACCCTTTTTAATCTTGCCTTCCTGAAGGGCTTCGTCCAGGGCTATTCCTATGGATGCTGCGGAAGTATTACCATACTTATCAACATTGACATAGATCTTATCCATTCCAACCTTAAGCCTTTTGGCGGCCGCCTCTATGATGCGGAGGTTGGCCTGATGGGGGATGATATAATTAATATCCTCCACAGTCAAACCGGCCTTCTCAATAGCCTTAAGGGTTGATTGTTCCATTACCTTCACAGCAAATTTAAAAACCTCACGTCCGTTCATATGGAGGTAGTGCTCCTTGCGAGCCAGGGTCTCCTCGCTGGCCGGTCGCCGGGAGCCGCCTCCCGGTTGATATAACAATTCCACCCCGGCCCCTTCAGTACCCAGGTCGATGGACAGAAAGCCGCTTCCTTCCTGCACAGGCTGCAATACTACTGCTCCTGCCCCATCACCAAAAAGGACACAGGTGGAGCGGTCTTGCCAGTTTATAACCTTGGACATGGTTTCCCCGCCGATAACCAGTACATTGCGGTACATACCGGTCTGGATAAACTGGCTGCCCACTGCCAAACCGTAAACCAAGCCGGTACAACCGGCAGAAATGTCAAAGGCCACCGCCCGGTGAGCCCCCAGTCTTTCCTGGACCAGACAGGCCGTGGCCGGCCAAGGATAATCAGGACTGAGGGTAGCCAGGACAATCAAATCAATATCTGAAGCTTGAAGTCCGGCATTTTCCAAAGCCCTCTGGGCAGCTATCACCGACATATCTGAGGTTGCTGTATCCTCCCCGGCAATCCTGCGCTCCCGAATGCCGGAACGGGTACGGATCCAATCGTCGGTGGTTTTAACTAACTCCTCCAGTTCAGCGTTGGTCATAACCCTTTCGGGCGCATATGAACCTACGCCGGTTATTCCAACAGGGATTAACCCTTCACCAAGATTAATCATCACCATTAACTCCAGTCTGCTCTATATTCGCTCTGATGGCCTGAACCACCTGTTGTTCTACACATTCTTTGGCAACCCTTACAGCATTCATAATGGCCTTGGCCTTGGAACTGCCATGGCTGATAATACAAATACCATTTACCCCCAATAGAGGAGCGCCGCCGTATTCGGCATAGTCCATCCTTTTCTTTAGGCCGGTCAAGGCAGGCAGGCATAATGCCCCGCCTATTTTGGAAAGCAGAGATTGGCTCAATTCTTCTTTAATCATACCCAAAAGGCCTTTAGCTAAACCCTCAGCGAATTTGAGCACCACATTACCCACAAAGCCGTCGCATACCACCACATCTGCCGCACCCTGGGGAATTTCCCGTCCTTCAACATTGCCTGTGAAATTAAGACCAGGCTGGTTTTTCATCAACTGATAGGCTTCTAGGGACAATTCGTTACCCTTGGTTTCTTCTTCTCCTATATTAAGCAGAGCTACCTTAGGAGACGCTACCCCCAGAACCTTTTCGGCATAAATCTGGCCCATAATCCCGAACTGCAGCAGGTTTCGGGGCTTACAGTCAGCATTGGCCCCCGCATCAAGAATCAGGGCCGCTCCTTGGGTGGTGGGCATAGGGCTGGCAATAGCCGGCCGGTCAATACCCTTAATCCGGCCATAGCCGAAGAGAGCGGCGGCCATGGCGGCCCCTGTATTACCGGCGGAAATAAAAGCATCTCCCCGACCTTCTTTTACTAACTTTATTCCTATCATGATGGAAGAATCCTTCTTTTTTCTAATGGCATTAGCCGGATGCTCCCCCATGTCAATAACCTCGGAGGCATGGACCACCTCTAAATCAAGGCCTTCCACTTTATGACGGGCCAACTCCGGTTGAATTGCTTCTTGCTGACCAACCAGAATGATGCCGACCCCATATTTCGTTGCGGCCTCAATGGCTCCATCTACTATCTCACGGGGGGCAAAATCCCCGCCCATAGCGTCAACTACTATGCGCAATACCGTTTTCCTCCTCTTTCTTGATAACAAATACGGTATAAGTCCCAGCCAAGACCTCTTCCAGTTTGACCCTGGAAGTGACGTTAATGGTATATTTATTCTCCTTAACGGAATTGACTACCGCTTTGGCAGTAATCTTCTCCCCCAGGTACACCGGTCGTTTGAAAACCACCTTGGCGGCCCCGGTTAAGGCCATAGGAGCGTCAACTACAGCCACGGCCAGGGAATTGGCCTGGGCAAAGAGATGATGCCCCCTGGCGATGTTAGTCCGCTGGAAAACCATATCCCCGGTTACTTCCATCACCGAAAGCCCCGAAACTCCCAGTTCAAGATCCAATAATTCCCCAACTAATTCCGGGCCGCTCAAACTCTTAATCTTGCCGTAATTTTCTTCGGCCGCCTTTTTCATCCGTTCCCGCAATTCAGGGATACCCAGTTCCAGACGATCTAACCTGATGGTCTGGATGCTTACGCCAAAAAGTCTGGCCAGTTCTTCGTCGGTCAGAAAAGGGTTTTCCTCTATACACTGATTCAATTTGTCCTGCCTGTGAGTCTTAGAAAAATCTCTCGCCATCAATATCACCAACTTCTATATCACCAACTTCTATATCACCAACTTTTAGTATCTGGTGCTAATATCAGTATATAAAAATATATCCATTTATGCAAGTAAATATAATGAAAAAAAGCAAGATAAAGGCAATGCCTTATATCTTACTCTTTTATCCACCTCTTTATACACCGGTAGCGATGACCTCTTTGCTCTTGTAATAACCACAAGCAGGGCAAACCCGGTGAGGCATCTTCACCTCATGGCACTGAGGACATTCAGTGAATTGAGGTGAACTAAGTTTTTGTTGAGCTCTTCTTTTACGGCTTCTGGACTTAGAATGACGATGCTGTTGTACACCCATTTCGCA
Source organism: Bacillota bacterium (assembly GCA_021849745.1). Taxonomy (GTDB): domain Bacteria; phylum Bacillota; order Carboxydocellales; family JAJZSN01; genus JAJZSN01. Next base: position 5,471 of record JAJZSN010000112.1, read on the forward strand.
CACCTCCTTCACTAACTTACCGGCAGGCTGTTACTTTAATTAATAACACCCGTTAAGGTTATAATTTATGATTTGAGCAATTTCTCCAGAACTTTCATCCTGGGGTCTACCTTATCGGTTTCACACCCGCATTTACCCAGATTCAAATCCTGGCCGCACTGAGGGCACATCCCCTGGCAGTCCTCACTGCACAAGGCTTTCATAGGGATTGCAAGGTACAGACTTTCTGTAACCCTTTCCGTTAAATCAATACTGTTACCTTCAAAAACTTCAAATTCTTCCCGCTCCCGGTCTTCCTCCCTTACCTCGGAAGCATGGCAATATTCCACTTCGAGTTCGGTTTCCACAGCAGCAGTGAAGTTTTTCAGGCAGCGACCGCAGACCCTTTGGAACCGGGCAGTAATGGTACCTTTAACCAGGTAAGTCCGTCCGGTGTTATGGATTTCTCCTTTGACCTCCACCGGGCCGTCCAGAGGCAGGACTTCTCCTCCAATGACGATGGTTTCCAAATTGCCCTGAAGGGAAAAGGAAATGGTCTGTCCGGAAAGATGACGGATTTTGGTTGTATCGATTAACATTCGGGTATTCACCTCAATATTTGCCAAATTCAATTATATAAGGGTGGTGGCTGGATGTCAAGTATTTCTTACGCAGTCGCTTATAGCTGGTAGCTGGTAGCTGGTAGCTTATAGCTTTTAGTTTGTAGCTTATTTAAGTGGCTTTGTGGTGGGAGGTTAGGGTATTTTATTCCATAACTTTTCAAGGCTTAAAAAGAGCTACCATCGTTGTTCCCCGCCGTCTTAAATGAGAGGTGACTGCACCTTTTACGCCCTTCCGGGGTAATGTCTCGGCATCTGACGGGCTGTCGAACGCACGCTGGTGAAAAGTTATTCCATAAAATACCCCAACCTATGCATGCAAGGTATAAGCTATCCTCTTAAGCTAAGCTGTCAGCTATCAGCTTTCAGCTTTTCAGAGGTTCGAAGTTTGAGATTCGATTCCTTCTACCATCCCAAACTACCTAAAACTATACCCAGACAACTATGAACTACGAACTATGAACTACGAACCCAACCCCAAAGGAATCCCCCCTGTTCCCTAACCCCTAAAACCTTACCCCCGTCCTTTGCTGACGGCTGATAGCTGATAGCTGACAGCTATCTTTTCCGTTTCCCTGGCAATCATCAGTTCCTCATTGGTGGGGATAACCAGGGTTCTCACCGTGGCACCGGTGGCGGAAATATCGGCCTCTTGGCCTCTTATGTCGTTCTTAGTATTATCCACTGCTAGGCCTAGGTAGTCCATGTTCCGGCAGATTTGTTGCCGGATGGAAGGGGAGTTTTCGCCCAATCCGGCGGTGAAGATTAGGGCGTCGATGCCGTTTAGTAGGGCGGCGTAGGCGCCGATGTATTCTTTGACCCGGTTGATGAAGATCTCTAGGGCCAGTTGGGCGCGGGGGTGGCCTTGGGAGGCGGCTTGTTCTAAGTCGCGGAAGTCACTGCTGAGGCCGGAGATGCCTAGGACGCCGCTTTTTTTGTTGAGGAGGTCGTTAACCACCTGGTCGGGGGTTAACCCTTCCTTTTCCATGATTAAAGCCACAATGGCAGGGTCCACATCGCCGCAGCGGGTGCCCATGACCAGGCCTTCCAGGGGGGTGAGGCCCATGCTGGTAGCCCGTGATTGGCCTGCCGCTACGGCAGTTATACTGGCACCGTTACCTAGGTGGCAGGTGATTAGGCGAAGCTGTTCTAAAGGTTTGCCCAGCATGGCTGCGGCCCGTTGGGCTACGTATTGGTGGGAAGCGCCGTGGAAGCCGTAGCGCCTGATACGGTATTTTTCGTAAAGCTCATAGGGCAACCCATATATATAACTGGACTGGGGGATGGTCTGGTGGAAGGCGGTATCGAAAACCGCTACTTGGGGGACTCCCGGCATAAGTTGGGCGCAGACTTCGATTCCGGTAATGTTGGGGGGATTGTGTAACGGCGCCAGGTCAATACATTTTTTAATCCCAGCCAGGACATCATCTTTAACGAGGACCCCCTGGGTGAAACCTTCCCCGCCGTGGACCACTCTGTGGCCCACCGCCTGGATGGCCTGCATGCTGTCTACGACGCCCGTATCCACGAGGGCCGTCAGAACCAGTTCCACAGCCTTTTGATGGTCGGCAACAGGCTGTTCCATGCTGATTTTCTCTCTACCGGCGGACTGATGGATCAAGGCGGACCCCGACATCCCAATACGCTCCACCAGACCCTTGGCCAATACCTTTTCCCCGGATATGTCAATAAGCTGGTATTTAAGAGAAGAACTCCCACAGTTAATTACCAGAACAAACACCATTTCACCCCTCATTTAATTTTGGCTTCCAGAGGTATTTCTCCCAGGAAACCCTCAATTCCTTTTTCTGCAATTACAGCCCGACGGACTTCTTCCCTATCCCAGGCTACTTCTCCCTGGGCTTGTACAGCGGTAATGGCCACCACATTAACGATGTCCTCTACACTGCAGCCCCTGGAAAGGTCATTAACCGGGGCCGCCATACCCTGGAGAATGGGCCCGATGGCTTCAGCGCCGGCCAGCCTTTGGCCCAGTTTATAACCGATATTTCCGGATTGGAGGTCGGGGAAAATCAAAACATTAACAGTGCCGGCCACATCACTTTCGGGGGCTTTAGCCCGCCCCACCGAAGGAACCAGGGCCGCATCAGCCTGCAGCTCCCCGTCCACCGTGAGGTGAGGGTACCTCTGGTGGGCAATGTTAGTGGCCAACTGCACCTTGGAAACCAGCTCGTGTTCAGCGCTCCCTTTGGTGGAAAAAGACAACATCCCCACCCTAGGCTCTATTCCCGCAATGCTCCTGGCGGTCTGAGCGGTAGAATAAGCAATTTCCGAAAGTTGCTCCGCATTGGGATCGGGGTTCACCGCACAATCGGCAAATAGCATAATCCCCCGTTCACCGTAAAGCTGGTTGGGCACAATCATGATGAAGGCCCCGGAAACCACCGAAATTCCCGGTACGGTTTTAATGATTTGCATAGCAGGCCGCAACACATCAGCAGTAGTACTTAAAGAGCCGGCCACCAAACCATGGACGTCACCCATTTTCACCATCATACACCCATAATATAGGGGGTTTTGAAGCAGATCTTCCGCCACTTCCAAAGTTACCCCTTTATGCTTGCGCAGAGCCGAGAGATTGGCCGTATATGTAGAAATTCGATGGCTGTGGCGGAAATTCACAATTTCAATCCCGTCCAAATCTACCTATTCCTGGGATAAGGAAAACCAGTTGTTCCCCACCCAGAAAGAACTGGTCCATGGTCCGCATCGCAGTCTTTGACGAGGTGCCCATCTCTTCGGCAAGTTTCTCGAGCGCACCCGGAGTCCAACCAGCCACGAGGCACCGCTGAATCTGGGCATGACGCTCCAAGGCGATCAACCGCTTCG
>JAJZSN010000019.1 GCA_021849745.1 Bacillota bacterium
TCTGTTACGATGGTTTCCCAGTATGCTACTTTTTCTTGCTTTTCCATGAGATATGCCCCCTTGTTTTTTAAGGACATTATCTCGTATTTCTACTAAACTTGATAGGTGTGCAAAGTTTGACGCTTACATCTGTCTGGTTCCGGGTAATGATGTATTCAGCCTTGATCCGTTTGGCGCATCTGGCCTGTAGGGCATCTTCATAGTCGTTGAATTCCAGTTCAAAGGCTTGCATTATATCAGATTTGAGTGTATCTGCAATATCTACTATTAACAGCAGCTTTTGCATAATATCATTCAGTTCCTTCTTGTCTGTAAAGTGTTTACGCAGGATGAAGAAAATATCTGTGACAGAGTTGGCGGTGATAAAGCCTGAGACCGCTTCAGTTTCCGACAGGCGCAGTATATTGGCAGATGATTTATAGAAAGGTTTTCTCTTGGCCAGTACATCAAGAATAATGTTAGTATCAATCAGTATCTTCATGACGGGCAAGGCGCTCCTTTCTTGCTGCGGTTAAGTCCAAATCTGTATCAGAAATAAGGCCCAATAAAGAGTCAGTCAGAGTCTTTTCATTCCCGCTCACTTTTGTAAGGCGGGCAATCTGTCTGCCGTTCTTGGTTATGATGATGTCTTTTTCACCGGCCAGGGCCAGGTACTTGCCGATGTTGCTTTTAAATTCAGTGGCAGTAACGAGCATAATAATAACCTCCTATGCCGAGCCTATTAGTCTAATAATAGTATATGCCAATTGGGCGATAAATACAATGATATATAGCCCAAAAAAATGAAAAAAGAAAGGTCGAAATAATATATATATTATCGAACAACAATGCAAATGAATTAAAAAAAACTTGCTGATTACATTAGCAAGGTTTTGCTCATCATTGGTGCGAAGGAGGGGACTGTGAGCTGAGGCTGACTATGGAATTGTATTTGCGACTTCTTTCATTTATATCTATAACTTCCCATGAACGCTTTTCCTCAATTGCTTTGCAACCTCAAAAAAATCCTCACCCTCTGCGCCCTCTGCTATTTCTTCTTCTGCCTCGGCAAGTTTTGTATACAGACTTATAAGTGCCTGTTGCTGTTCATAGGTTTCAATACTCATCACAACCATATCGCCAACCCCGTTTTTAGTGATAAAAACCGGTTCCCGTGACTTACGGCAAAACTCTGAAATATCATTAGCGTTATTTCTTAAATCAGATATCGGTCTTATACTCGGCATATTCAACCCTCCAGTATCAATATTTATAAGTATATTATAGCATAATTTTGAGAAATTGATTAACCAATCTTTGATTTTTTGGATTTAAAATTTGATCATAATACATATATCCAAAAAACTAAAAGGCTTTGCGAGGTCTAAACCTTGCAAAGCCTTTTTTACTAATCATGGTGCCGGAGGTGAGAGTCGAACTCACACGGTTTCCCGCACGATTTTGAGTCGTGTGCGTCTGCCATTCCGCCACTCCGGCAACTATAGAAAATATATTATCACATAGGACATTTTTTTGCAAGGTGTTTAAGCTAACAAAATATGTATTGATGGTTTTTGACCAGGCTTTAGGTGATTTGTTTGTGGTGCGTACCGCAGGCAATGTGGTTGATCCCGTGGCCATTGGGAGTGTGGAATATGCCTTAGAGCATCTAAAGGTCCCGTTAATCGTAGTCTTGGGCCACATGAAGTGTGGAGCGGTTAAGGCCACGGTTGCTGGGGGAGAAGCTCCGGGAAGTATAGGTGCGGTGGTGGCCAAAATTAAACCATCCTTTGACAAAGTCAAGGCCAACGGTGTAGCGGGCGATGAGGCTGTTGAAGAAACCGCCACTGAAAATGTTGGGGCAACCATTGCCGAACTGAAAAAAAGCCCGGTTATCAAGCACCTGTTGGAAAGCGGCAAGGTAAGTATCGTTGGCGCCAAGTACCATCTAGATACAGGGAAGGTTCAGTGGTTTGAACAATAAATTTTTTCTTGCCCGGTCTAACCGGGCCTTTAAATTTTTTAGTTCACCAATGGTTAAGTCTGACAATAATATAACTTTGGAGAGAGTATTGGCGTATAAAATATGGGAGGGAGCCGGTTATGTCCGAGCCACAACCATTGATAGGTATTCTAAGTCAAAAGGGTAGGAATCCTCTTTATCCTTTTGGTGAACAAACCGGTTATTTTAGAAATTTGATAAGATATGGAAGAACTTTAGGTGTTGAGGTCATTGTTTTTACTTCGGCATCCATTAATCTGATCAGGGGTCTGGTTATGGGTCATACCTGGTTGGATACCCCTAGGGGAAAAAGGGGTTGGGTCAGCCGGTTACATCCCATACCCAAAGTTATTTATGATCGGACTTTTTATTACCGGGGTTGTCCCTATGGGGAATACATAGGGAAGGTCCTGACCAGGTTGAAAGAAATTCCGGGAGTCAGGTTTATCAACCCTATTGATTTGATGAATTTTACCGTGAATAAGCAGCGTACCGCCGCAGTTCTTAAAGACTGGGTCGGGTTAACCAAAAATATTCCTGCCAGTATTCCCTTGCGTTCGCTGGAAAAGTCGCAAGAGTTCATTAGCTCTTTTTCTAGGGTTTTTATCAAGCCTAACTTCGGTTCGGCAGGAGAAGGAATCCATACTTTGGAGCAAGTTAAGAGGAACTTCCTACTTAAGGGGTATAACCGTAACCAAGTAGTTTATTGGGTGTCCAGGAATTTGGGGGCCATTGACAGGCGGCTGGCCCGAAGGGTCAGGCCGACCAAATGTATCCTGCAGGCTGGGCTGGATCTGGCTAAATTCCAGGGCCGCCCCTTTGATGTAAGGGTACTGGTGCAGAAAAACCGCGGGGCTGATTGGGATATCACCGGGTACGCAGCCCGGTTGGCCGGACGGGGCGGATATCTTACCAACCTCCACCGGGGCGGCATGGCCCAACCCCTGGAAAAGGTTTTGGTTAACATCTTTGGACGGGGAACCGGGGCGGGTATTCTTGATGAAGTGAAGAAAATATGCCTTAATACCGTTACTGCGGTGGAAAACAAAGTCGGCCCCTTCGGTGAAGTGGCCGTTGATTTGGGGGTGGATAAGGAAGGGAGGCTTTGGATTATTGAACTGAATTCCAGGCCGGGACGCACCATCTTTCAGAAGATTGGCGCCCGGAGCCTTAAGGAAAAATCCATTACCAATGTGTTGGAATACGGACAGTATCTATTGACTCTGCCCTTTGGCGAGGAACTGGGCGTAGGAGAGGGAATTGACGATACTGTTGACTCTGACCTGGCGGGGGAAGACGTGGCGGGAGTACTTGGAGTTAACCTCGATGAGCCAGACTCGGCCTGCGGTATCGATACCCAGGTCGATACCCAACTCACCTAAGTTGGAAAAATGTTTATCCAGAGCAGAAGGGATGAGGGAGCAGATCCTGGTGATTTGTTCCTCAACCCTTTTTCTTTTTTCGACGTCGGGAAAGGTGGCGCTAAGAATAGTGTGATAATGGACCACCCTGCCGCCCGCAGCGACATTGGAGGCAATACTGCCGGGGGCCGCCGCTTTGCCGAAACTATAGGTGCGGACCCACCGGCCTTGGCCGTTTTTTTGCATGAGGATACGAAGGTCAAAGACCCGCCCTTGGTAGGTAGCCAGATCAATAGCTTGTTGAATAATGGGCCGTTTGCCTATTCTTCCATCGATACGGCGCAGGAGGGCGGATAACTTGTTTATCGTGGCGGTAACGTTTTTGTTGGACAGGCGGTACTGGTAACGGTAACCTTTCGGGGTTTGGCAGATTTTGACGACCCCTTGGCCCAGGCTGCCGCTGCCGGGTTTAATGAACACGCCGGAGTGTTTATGCAGCATACGGTCAAGGCTGGCGAGACTAAAATCCACCATCGTTTCAGGAATATAGGGGCTTAGGGCGTTGTTAGCTGAGAGAACCCGGTGGATTTCTATTTTATTGAAAAACTTGGGGTTAAATATTTTAATCCCTATTGAGTTGAATTTTTTCCACATTTGACGGACTAAGGGCATGGCTTCCTGGTGACGGTTTTCCAGCTTGTTGTAGACTGCTTGGGGAAAGGGCATGGATTTTTTGATCAGGTGCCTATTTACCAGAACAAAGCCTTTGATGGTTTTGGCCGCCCAATCGATATCCCGGGGAGAAAATATGTAGACCTGGCCGGGAAGTCGGGCGCTGTGACGCAGAAAAGAAACGTATCTGGCGTCGGGGGAAGAAGAGTTTTTAGAGTAAAAAGTGCAGATGCCGATAATTGGTGATTTATTCATGGGTATACCTCCTGCGGCCTTGAGATTTGGTAAAAGTAATATGTTTTCACATTTTATTAATATGACGTTGGGATTCAAGGTTGTGCTATAATAACTATAGAAAACATCAGTTCGAAGGCGTGGTGAAGAAAACCATGGCAGAAAACAGCCTGCGGCGGATTATTCATATCGACATGGATGCCTTCTATGCCGCAGTAGAACAGCGGGACAATCCCCAATTGCGGGGGAAGCCGGTAATTATCGGCGGTCGGACTGATTCCCGGGGAGTGGTTTCCACAGCTTCATACGAGGCTCGGCGTTACGGGGTGAGGTCGGCCATGCCCATGGCCCAGGCTTACCGCCTTTGTCCCCAGGGGATTTACCTACCGGGGGACCATCGCAAGTACCGGGCGGTGTCCGGGCAAATAGGGGCCATCTACCGGGAGTACACGCCCTTAGTGGAACCTTTGGCACTGGATGAAGCTTTTTTGGATGTTACCGGGTGCGAAAAACTCTTTGGGACAGCAGAGGAGATTGGGCGGAAGATGAAAGAGCGGATTTCAAAAGAAGTGGGCTTAACGGCTTCGGTGGGGGTGGCCCATAACAAGTTTTTGGCCAAGTTGGCTTCCGATATCAAGAAGCCTAATGGTTTTGTGATAGTTGGCCCGGAGGAGGTTAGGGAATTTCTTAGCGGCTTGCCGGTGGGCCGTTTGTGGGGCGTGGGGGAGAAAACCGCTGCCCTCCTCCAGGGCTGGGGTATCAAGAACATTGGTCAGGTGGCCCGGCTGCCTATGGAAGTACTGGAGGAAAAGCTGGGCGCCTGGGGACGGCAGCTATATTTCCTGGCCCGGGGCATTGATGACCGTCCGGTGATACCTGATCATCAGGTTAAGTCAGTGGGCCATGAAACCACCTTTGACCTGGATGTGCAGGATAAGGAGCTGCTGTTGACTACTCTGTTGGATTTGACTCTGGAAGTGGGCCGCCGTCTACGAAAAAAAGGCCTGGTGGGGCGTACGGTAACCCTGAAGCTTAGGTACAGTGACTTCAAGACCATTACCCGGGCCGCCACCTTAGAGGAGGCCACCGACCTGGATAACCGGATTTATTATACCGCAGCTGAATTGTTGGAACGGGAGGATACCGGTCAAGCGGTTCGTTTGTTGGGGGTCACAGTGTCCAAGCTGTGTTCCGGGGACGAGGGCCAGATATCCCTCTTCAATCAGGGGCGGGAAAAAGAAGAAAAACTCACCGGGGCAGTAGACGGGATACTGGATAAATTTGGCGACGGAGCGATTACTAGGGCGCGGTTGTTGAAGTAGCTTGTAGTTGGTAGCTGGTAGCTTGTAGCTTTATTGCTGGGCTTCAGGGCCGAAGACTAAAAGGCTACCAGCTACCAGCTACAAGCTATTAGCCGACCCATGGAACAAAACCCGTGAGAATTTCGTCTATCATATTGACAGCAATTTCATGGAGAGGAGGGCGAAGCTCCGGATGGTTATAGAGGTTGAAAAGGGCGGGGGTTTACCGGCTAATGCGGACAAGATTCTGATTGAGAAGAGTTTGGCCGGTGACACTCTGGCCTTTGAAGAGTTGGTGAGACGGTATGAAACCAAGGTTTATACAGTGGCTTACCGGTTTATGGGCAACCATGCTGATGCGGCAGACTTGGCTCAGGAAGCTTTTATCAGGATTTATAAATCCTTGGGCAAGTTTCGGGGGGAGGCGGCTTTTCTCACCTGGGCCTATCACATCACCGCCAATATCTGCCGGGATGAATTGCGAAAAAGGCAGAAAGAAGCCCCGGTGGTTCAAGAGCGGCCGGAGCAGGACCGTATATTAGCTGCCCATCAAGTGAGTTTGGAGGAATTGGCAGAACAAAATGAATTAAAGGGTAATATCCAAAAACTATTAGGCAATTTATCAGAAGACCATCGGTTGATTCTGGTGATGCGAGAGATCCAGGGCTTGGCTTATGAAGACATAGCCCGGCAATTGGAATGTACAGTAGGAACGGTGAAATCAAGGTTAAGCAGGGCCAGGCAGGCCCTAAAAGAACAAGTGCTGGCCCACCGGGAGTTATTCCCGGAGGGACTCTGGTAGAAAGGGGGGAGTACCATGAATTGCAACGAGATGAAGGAATTGCTTTCTTGTTATATAGATGGGGTTTTGGAGGATAAAGAAATGAAGGAAGTAGAGAGCCATCTGGAACAATGTCCTTACTGCCGGCAGGAGCTGGCGGAATTGAAGGCGTCTTTGGCCCTCGTTCATCAGGGTGGGGAAGTGGAACCCCCCGAAGGGTTCCGGGCCGGAGTGATGGAAAAGATTACGGTTTTAGCGACAGAGAAGGGGAGCAGTAATAGTCAGAGGAATAGTTTTGCGGCCCGTTTCAATGGTCTTTCTCCCTGGATTAAGTTAGGGGCGGCTGCGGCGGTAATGATTATCGGAATCGGGATCGGGGTTTTAAAGGATTACGGTGGAGCAAACTATTATGACATGGCATCTCCCGGAGGAGCGGCCGGGGACACTGCAGTGAAGGCTCCAGCCGGGGTTATGAAAGAAAAATCCAGGATTATTGCGTCCGATGGTGTTGCCAATAGTGTAGCTATAACCGACCAAGAAATGGGGTTGGCTAAAGACAGTGTCCCTGTTTCCCCGGAAGCCGGAGAGGCAAAAAGCATTCAACGGTACAGTATTGCAGATGAGGCGACCTCAGCTAAAGCTGACCAAACTACTGCGGCCCAACAGAAACAAAGTAAACTAGAGTCTCAACGGAAGATTATTAAGAACGCCTCGGTGCGGCTGGAAGTAACCAATGTCATGGATACCAGCCGTAGAATTGCCACGAAGGTTGAGGCATTGGGCGGTTTTGTAGAGAACTCCACCATTAGCGCCGAAGACCCGGCTAATATCTATCAGCCGGAACGGTCAACCACCGGGGAGGTACGTCACAGTACCCTCACCGTCAGAGTTCCCGTTAATCGCTTTGAAGAAATGTTTTCCCAACTCAAAGGGATGGGTACGGTGGCTTTTGAGAACCGGTCAGGGCAGGATGTCACCGCCCAGTACCAAGATACCCAGACCCGGATTCGGAACTTGAAACGCCATGAAGACCGGCTGCTGGCCATCCTGGATAAAGCCAAGACCCTGGATGAGACCCTGCGGGTGGAGAATGAACTGCGCCGCATCAGGGAAGAGGTGGAACTGCAGGAGGGTGAGATGAAGCGGCTCAACGACTTGACCGACCTGGCCACCCTTCAGGTGGAACTTATTGAGGTTAAGTCGGGAACTAAGATTACTTCCCCGGAACCCAAGACGGTATTCCAGAAAGCGGTGCGGGCCTTTGTAAGCAGTACCAACTTCCTGCTGGATTTCCTTAGCGCCACGGTGGTCTTTGTAGGCGGTGCCCTACCTTTTGCAGCGGTTCTGGCAGTGGTGGGGGGTATCGGCTGGTATTTCCGCAAGTTGTGGAAAAAGTGATTTCCGTAAGGGGGAGATGGGATGAAAAGAGTTCTTTTAGTATTACTGATAAGCTTGGTGATAACCGGTTGCGGGGCGGGAAAAGTTAACCCCGGACAAACGGCGAAGTCTTTAGATTATCGTGAGGTTTATAAAGAAAGTATAGGGTTTTCGATGAGCGGGGCCGGTAGTATTCGCCCCACCCCTCCTGTTGAGGATGTTTATCTATTCGAAGACCCTCAGAGTTGGGAGAAGTTTAAAAACACTTATTTTAGTAATATACCTATTCCGGAAGTGAAGGTACCCGAAGAAAAAATTCTTTTCGCCCAGATTAATTGGCCCGAGCCTTTATCAGGCCCCTCTTTCCGGGTTACCCGGTTAGAAATTTCCGGTGATAAATTAACCGTTAAGGTTAAACCAAATTCCGACGGTATAGAGATCAGTCCTGCTTACAGGGATTTGTTTTTCAAATATGTGATTATACTAGCTGTTGACGGAAAAGCAATTCCCGGCGGATTGAAGCCGCAACTGGAAGTTATCAAAAAAGACCCGGTTTCTAGGAAACTAAACCCTGATGAGACTCCGATTATTGAGCATTCCATTGACGGGTTTTCTTCGGCTATGGACGGCCATCGTTTGATTGTAAGTGATAATAAGGCTCTCAAAGTCTTTGATTTAACCTCCGGAAAAGTGAGCAAAACAATTTCCGTACCTCCTTACGGGGTTCAGGGGTTTGATATCTACGGAAACATGGTGGTTTGGTCAGATTTACGCAACGAGAAAAAGGAGCTTGCCCAGTTGGGCTCCATAGACCCGGCCAATGCGGATATTTTCACCTATAACCTGAAACCCCGAGATTGGGGACAATAAGGTGGTCTGGGAGGATGGGCGGAATTTCAAGGGCGACCGGGGGCTAAGGGCCGGGGAAAACGTGCCGGAAAACAATACCGATATCTATTTATATGACATTAAAGAAGAGAAAGAGATGCCTATTGCCACAGGTAGCCTTCAGGAAAGTGAACCTTTTGTTTCCGGCCATTACGTGGTTTGGACGGACAGGAACAACGGGACCAGCTTTGGGGACATTTTTTTGTATGATTTGCGCACCGGTAAGAAGCGGCAGATAACAAAAGACAGGTTTAACCAGTCTTCGCCCAAAATCTATGGGGACTTTATTGTCTGGATGGATGAGCGGAGGGGTATAGCTTCCAGTGATGTATTTATTAACGGGAAGGCGCCCAATGCCGATATCTTTATGTATAATCTCAAAACAAATACAGAACGGTTTATGACCGGCGATGAAGTCCAATTGGAGCCTAATATTTCTGATAATTGGCTGGTGTTTACCCTTTCCAGGGATGTGGAACCGAAGATTCAGGCGGTTCGTTATGACGAAGAAGGTTTTTGACAAAAAAGGGTGAATAATAGGGTATAACCAAAAAACCAGCCTGTTAACGCTGGATTTAAAGGAGTGGCTACCATGGCCAAAGCCAGCAAATTCATTATCATTGACGGTAACAGCCTGATTCACCGGGCTTTTTATGCCCTGCCGTTACTAACCACCTCCCAAGGGGTTTTCACCAACGCTGTTTATGGCTTTACCAATATGCTCCTCAAAATCATGGAGGAAGAAAAGCCCGACTACCTGGTGGTGGCTTTCGATAAAGGGAAACCTACCTTCAGGGTGGAGACTTATGCCGAGTATAAGGGCCACCGGAAAGGTACCCCCGATGAACTACGGCCCCAGTTTCCTATTGTTAAACAGGTACTGGAGGCCATGTGTATCCCTTTTTTCGAGGAGGAAGGCTACGAGGCCGATGACCTCATTGGCACCCTGGTGAGCAGGGCCGAGCAAGAAGGAATCAACAGCCGGGTGGTTACCGGTGACCGGGACGCTTTGCAGTTGGTCTCTGAGGCGACCCAGGTTCTCATTACCCGCAAAGGGATTAGTGAGATAGAGAAGTTTGACGGGGCGGCCCTGGAGGAGAAGTATGGGTTGACACCTCAACAGATTATAGATCTTAAAGCTTTGATGGGCGATTCTTCCGATAACATTCCCGGAGTTCCGGGGGTGGGGGAAAAAACGGCCCTGAAACTGCTGCACCAGTTCGGCAGCGTAGAAAAATTATATGAGGAAATTGACCAGGTAACCGGCAAGCTAAAAGACAAGTTATTAGCCAACAAAGACCTAGCCTGGATCAGCAAAGGCCTTGCTACTATTGTAAGGGATGTGCCAATGGAAATTTCCTGGGATGAGTGCCGGGTCTGTGAACCGGATGATCCTCGGCTGTTGGAGTTGTTTAAGAACCTGGAATTCAAGAACCTGGTGAAGAAGGTAATGGATCGTATGGGCGCTCAAGGCATCGGTTCAGGAAAAGGGTCTGGGGGTGTAGCCCCTGAACCGGCCCATCAGGGGGCTTTTTTTGCGGTAGAAGGTGCTTATAAAACCGTCGTTACCCTTAACGACTGGGAAGACTTAAGAGAACGCCTGAAAACCGTCACTGATGTAACCTTGGCCGCCTTAAGCGCCGATCCCAAGGGGCATGCTGGCCAAGTGGCGGCCCTTGTTCTCGGCTTGAAATCAGGAGAGAATTGGTATCTGGATTTAAGCTGCGAAGTATTTCTTAATCCTGAAGTAATGGAGGAACTTTTCGCCTTTTTAGATGATTCAGGAATTAATAAAATTGTCCATGACGGCAAACGGTTGCTGTGGCTTTTCTGCAATACCGGCTGGCCGTTACAAGGGCTGGCCTTTGATACCATGGTGGCCGCTTACCTGGTTAATCCGGCTAAACCCAGCCAGAAATTCCGGGAAGTCTGCCTTGAATATCTCAACACGGTAATCCCTGGGGAGGATACACCGGAAAACTGGTCTGCCGGGGCCGCCCTCCTCTGGCAGTTGCGAGATGTTTTGAATGAGCGGCTGCTGGAAATGGGTATGGAAAAACTCTATTATGAGGTGGAGCTGCCCCTGGTGGAGGTCCTGGCCGGTATGGAAATGGCCGGAGTTGCCGTGGATGGTAATCGTCTCCGGGAAATGTCCGTTGAATTGACTAAGATTATCGACGATTTGACCGAAGTTATCTATGCCCTGGCGGGGGAAAACTTTAACATCAATTCCCCCAAGCAGCTGGCGGTTATCCTTTTTGAAAAGCTGAACCTCCCGGTGCTGAAAAAGACCAAAACGGGCTATTCCACCGATGCCGAGGTGTTGGAACAATTGGCGGAGGAACACCAGATAGTGGATAAGATTCTGGAATACCGCCAGTATGTCAAACTAAAATCCACCTACGTAGACGGTCTGTCTGCCTTAATTAACCCTGCCACAGGCAAAATCCATACCACCTTTAACCAGACGGTTACAGCCACCGGCAGGTTGTCCAGTACTGAGCCCAATTTGCAAAATATCCCTATTCGCTTGGAGGAAGGCAGGAAAATCCGCAAGGTATTTATGCCTTCCCCTGATAACCTGATGGTGACAGCCGACTATTCCCAGATTGAGCTGCGAATTTTGGCCCACATTTCCGGGGATGCTAATCTCATTAATGCTTTTCTGGAAGAACAAGATATCCATACCCGTACTGCGTCGGAGGTTTTCGATGTGGCCACGACGGAAGTCACCTCCGAAATGCGTTCCAGGGCCAAGGCGGTGAATTTCGGGATAGTTTACGGGATTAGTGATTATGGCCTAGCAAGGGATATCAAGGTCAGCCGGACAGAGGCCAAGTTGTATATCGAGAGTTATTTCCACCGTTATCCAGGGGTTAAGGCCTGGATTGATGAGATTATTGCCCAGGCCAAGAGCCAGGGTTATGTCACCACCTTGTTGAACCGCCGGAGATACTTATCCGATATCCTGAGTAAAAATTTCAATATCAGGAGTTTCGGGGAAAGAACCGCCATGAACACCCCTATTCAGGGTAGTGCAGCGGATATCATAAAGCTGGCCATGGTTAAGATTCAAGACCAACTGGCGGCAAGAGACCTGAAAACCCAAATGCTGCTCCAGGTTCACGACGAACTTATCTTCGACGTACCCAAGGATGAACTAGAGGAAGTGGTGGCCCTGGTCAAGGATTCCATGGAGGGGGCAATCAAACTCAAGGTTCCCTTGGTTGTGGATGTCAAGGTGGGGCCGAATTGGTATGACGCTCATAAGTATGCTTGAGGGTCAGCTGTCAGCTATCAGCCCTCGGGCTCAAAGCTAGGGTCCTTTATACTTCGATAATAGTTTTTTGCAAAATGAAGAATGGCGAGAAGCAAAAAGCTGACAGCTGATAGCTGACAGCTACTTAAAAGAAAGGCGTGAAACCATGCCCGAATTACCGGAAGTGGAGACTGTGAGGAGGTCATTGGAGGAGAGAATCCTGGACAAAGTTATTGCCAGGGTGCAGATAATGATGACTAAGATGGTACGGCCTGGGGCTGAGGAGTTTGCCCACGGGTTAGTGTGTGAGACCATTGAGAAACTTGACCGGCGGGGTAAGTACCTGATTATTCATCTGACGGGGGATAAGGCCCTGGTGGTTCACTTGCGGATGACCGGCCGACTGATATATTGCCATCCTGACCGGCCCTTAGATAAACATACCCATGTTATCCTCACCCTTGATGATGGACATCAAATCCGGTATGTGGACATAAGGCAATTTGGCAAACTCCAGCTGATACCAAAAGAGGAATTAGGGGTTCTCTCCGGCCTGTCAACCCTTGGACCGGAACCTTTAAGTGATGATTTCACTAAAGAGGGTTTTAAAAAGGCCTTGCGCAATAAACGCACCAAAATTAAAGCCCTGTTGTTGGATCAGACTTTTATTGCCGGTCTGGGCAATATTTATGTAGATGAGGCCCTTTTTCGGGCCAAAATACATCCGGAAAGGGTGGCCAGTACCCTCAACCCCAGGGAAGCGGTGAGATTATATACCGCTGTCCGGGATGTTATTGCCGAGGGAATAGAGAACCGGGGAACTACCTTGCGGGATTATGTTGACGGTACGGGTCAAATGGGTGGCTACCAGCATCATCTGCGGGCCTACGGCCGGGAGAACATGCCTTGTTATTATTGCGGACGGCCCTTGGAACGGAAAGTAGTGGCCGGGCGTAGCAGCACATTTTGTCCCAAGTGTCAAAAGGCATAGCTTGGAGGTATTTCCTAGGGTTAGCTGGTAGCTGGTGGCTTGTAGCTGATAGCATATTGGTGAACCTTGGGGGTTTTTTTGATTGGCTACAAGCTATAAGCTACCAGCTACCAGCTGAACATGCACCCATTCTGGGCATTTTCCATATAGTGTAGTATGTATTTAAAGATCAGCACTAATGGGAGGGAGTATGGGTGGAGCTGTTTTCTTTGGTTATATTCGCTTTCGCTCTAAGTCTTGATGGTTTTGGTGTGGGTGTTGCCTATGGGATGCGTAGGATTAAGATACCCATTTATTCTATTGCAGTTGTCAGTATTACCTCGGCGATGGTTATCGGGCTGTCTATGGCAGCAGGTCATTTATTAAGTCAGATTATTTCGGTGGGAATTGCTCAGAAGACAGGGGCTGCTATCCTAGTATTGTTGGGTTTATGGATACTAATCCATACTTGGCTTTATCCTCCTAATGGCGAAGAGATTGGAAAGACAACAAACAACGAAAAATCCCACTCCGGTGAAGAACAAGTGATGAAAATAACCATCAAGCCTCTGGGGTTGGTAATCCAGATTCTTCGTCAACCAGCCAAGGCTGATTTTGACCGGTCTGGAACCATTAGTTCTAAGGAAGCGCTTTTTTTGGGTGTTGCTTTGGCCATGGATGCCTTGGGGGCAGGTTTTGGAGCTGCGATGGCTGGATATAAGCCTTTATTAACTCCCCTGGTGGTTGGGTTAGCGAAATTTCTCCTGGTTTCAACCGGTGTATACATAGGTCAGAATTATGCAGCGGCATGGCTAGGCAGTAGGGCCGCCATGTTTCCCGGCTGGGTGTTGGTTATCTTAGGCGTGATGCAAATTATCAACATTTAAAGGAAAATAAATATACATCAGCGAAATAATATCTATTATGATTAGGAAGGGTATCCTATGCGCATAATTGGACTTACCGGCGGTATAGCCAGCGGCAAATCTACGGTGTCCCGGATGTTAAAGGAATTGGGAGCTTATATATTCGATGCCGACCTTATTGCCAAAGAGGCTGTCGCCCCTGGGCAGTGTGCTCTGCAAGAAATAGTTAAAGCCTTTGGACAGGAGGTTTTGCTACCTGATGGTAGTCTGGATCGTAAAAAACTTGGCACAATGGTTTTTAGCGATCCTGAGAAATTGGCGGTTCTTAACGAAATAACTCATCCCAGGGTTAAAGAGAAAATTACCTGTGGGCTGGAAGCGCTAAAATCCTGTTCCCGGAACGGGGACATGGTGGCTGTGGTGGATGCCCCTTTGTTGATTGAATCCGGTATGACTGAGATGGTAGATGAAGTTTGGTTAGTGGCAGTGAAGGAAGAGCTTCAAGTTAAACGGGTAATGGATAGGGACGGCCTGTCTATAGAGGAGACCCGGCGAAGGCTGGCTTACCAAATGCCTCTTAAGGACAAGCTGCCTTACGCAGATATAGTCATCGACAATAACGGCACGTTGGAAGAAACCTATCAACAGGTACTCAACTTATGGCGTGGAATTAGTGAAAAGGGATAGTTTTATTGGTTATAAATATGATTTTTTTAAATATATATTGATAGTTTTAATTATCATGCGGAGTGATTTATTTGTACTTAAAAAACAAGCTATTTAAAAGAGTTTCTCTGTTTTTGGTGGTATTAGTGGGTGTTTTTTTAGTTTTGAACTCGGTTTGGTTTTGGCGGGTTTTTTATCCACTACCCTATAAGGAACTGATAAAAAAAGAAGCGTATAATCACCATGTAGAACCCCTATTGATAGCGGCTATCATTCGCAATGAAAGCAAATTCAACAGCAAGGCCACTTCAAAAAGGGGGGCCATTGGTTTGATGCAAATCATGCCGGAAACAGGAAGTTGGATAGCCCAGCAAAGAAAGATAAAAGATTTTAACCCTGATTCCCTTTTTCACCCGGAAACCAATATCAGCTACGGGACCTGGTATTTAGCCAATTTAAGTAAGGAGTTTCATGATGACCCGGTGCTGATAATCGCCGCTTATAACGGAGGTCGCGGTAATGTCAGGGATTGGCTCAACCAAAACCGCTGGACCGGTGAACATACCACCCTAGACCAAATCCCCTTCACTGAAACCAGAAACTATGTAAAAAAAGTCTTGCGAGACTACGAAATCTACCGCGAACTCTACCCAGACTTAGTGAAATAGCTTATAGCTGGTAGCTGAAGACTAACGACTGACCAATCAGAATAACCCAAAGCCAATGCACATTTCTCTTTCCTCCGGCGTATATATAACTAAAACAAAAACATAAACCCCAAGGAGGAAATTTATATGAGTAAAATGTGTGATAACGGCATGATGCATGGTGGCATGATGCATGGTGGGATGATGAATGGTGGCATGATGAATGGTATGTACGGGATGCCTCAAGGCGGAATGTATGGAATGCCCCATATGGGTATGCAAGAAATGTATGGCGGTTATCATTATGCCCATTGGCATGGTAAAATGAAAGAAATGTATCATATGATTCACGAAATGCATCATATGATGATGGAAATGCATAAAAAAGTAATGAAAAAACATCACGATAAATAACAATAGGGTGCGCAAAATGCGCACCCTTTTACATTAGATGAACCGGTATTTGGCTGGTGATACAAACTTTGTTACCTTGTTTTTTTGCTTCGTACATAGCTCCATCAGCCAGCCTAATAATCTGTTCATGATCGTACTCGGGATTATATTCAGCAATTCCAATGCTTAACGTAGTCGGGTTTAAACCTAATTTTTCATAATTAAACCTAAGTTTGTCAGCCACTTCCTTAGCTTGATCAGAAGTAGTTTCCGTTAAAATTATTACAAACTCGTCACCGCCATAACGATAGGCTAAATCGGTTTTTCTTAGAGTATTTTTAAGCAGACGGCCAATTTTTTTCAGAACTTTATCACCGCCTAGGTGACCGTGTATATCGTTATACTGTTTGAAATTATCAATATCTACTACCAGCAGAGAAAATACTTGTCCGGTTCGACTGCTCCGTTTCATTTCTTTTTTGAGGTCTTCATAAAACTTTCTGATGTTATAAAGACTTGTCAGATCGTCGGTAACTGCTAGGGTTTTCAATTGTTCAACCAGAGACTCCAGTTGTTCCTTGGTATTGATAATTTCTAATTCCATAGCTTTTCGCTCGGTAATATCTCTGGCATTACAAATGATACCTGATGCTTGTCCGGCTTGGTCTTTAAGAAAAGTCAAAGATATTTCCTGGTGAAAAATGGTTCCGTCTCTTTTTTGACCCTGGGCTTCTCCGCGCCAAAGCCCTGATTCCATTAACTGAGGCATGATATGTTTGTAAAAATATACCCTTTCGACGGGACTGTAAATGGTTTTCCATGATTTCCCCAGAAGTTTCGCCGCACTGTTATAACCGTATATCTTAGCATAGGCTGGATTCATATAAGTATAAACACCTTGCAGGGTACATAGGGCAATACCGTCAATATTGGCCTCGATGGCATTTAGTAAGTTCTTTTGTTCGGCTTGGAGGTGGGTTTTTTCATCGTTTAAACGGGCGTTTTTGATAACAATGGTTGCAAGGTTAGCCAGCAGTTCCAGGGTCATGACGTTCTGACTGGGGAAAGCATCTTTTTTCTTACTGTAAAGGGTGACAACCCCCAGAGGTTCCCCGTCAGATAATAGGGGTAAGCTGCATGTAGAAAGAAAAGACCATTTACGCAAAAAATCCTGCCAACCACCTTGAGGGCAATTATCATCATTAATATTATCCGTGATGGTTTCTTTTGTGCGTAAGGCCTTGGCGGTAGGATTATTGTCATCATCCAGGGATGAAGGGGCCAAAGCTAACACTTCAGCAAGATAATCTTCCTGTCCGGAGGCGGCAATGGGTGTAATCAGATGGCTTTGTTGTTGAATTAAGCCAATCCAGGTTAAATCAGAGCCGAAAAGTTGGTTGCAGGCATCACAGACCTTACCCAGTAATTGATCCAGTGGGTGGCTGAGGATTGATTCCTGACTTATATAGAGGATGTTTCTCAATACTTCATTGAGTCTTACAGACATAGTAACCCCTTCTCTTTGTACACTAAGACACAAAAAGGATAACCCAATATTGTTTTTTCTTCAAAGTTTTCCAGAATCCTTTATTTTGATAAGTAAATTAATTTGATAAAATACTGTTTAAATCTGTTTAACATAAAAAGGAAATGATATAATGATATGGATAATAATAATAATTTATTCAACGGATGTGAGTTAAATGAAAAAAATAAACCGCCATAACGATGAGATTTATTGGAGTCGTTTTGGTAAACAAATGATTAATTCAGTTAAAAAAACTGCCGTTGTTGCTGTGGATAGGCAGGGTAGGATAGTGTTCTGGAATAAAGCTTCAAACGAGGTATTGGGAAAAAAAGACGAAGATGTGATGGGTCAAAAATTTGATGAAGCCTTTAAACACTTGAACATATCAGACCGTTTTATACGATGGAGTTTGGTTACAGGGGAAGAATTCGATTTTTATAAAGGGCCATCTGTGACCAAAAATGGGCGGACGTTGCTTATTGAGACCTGTCCTATCAAAGATGATATTGAAAACAATGTGATAGGTGCGGTCTGTGTGTTTCGTGACATTACCGAGGAGGCATCGGTTGAAAGAATTCAGTTGGAATCCAAGTTTGTTTTGGACAGCATCCCTCAGGGAGTTTTGGCGGTTGACAAGGAACACCGTATCACCACCATAAATAAAGCGGCCCAACGGATTCTGGGTCTTGAAGGCCTGCCTATCATCGGCAAGACTTACGAAGAAATTGCTACGGTTTTGGGGATTCCTCACAAATACTGGTATATCTTAAGGACTCTTGCTAAAGGTACTCATTACCAGAAACAGGAGTATAGTATCAATGTAATGGGTAGGACAGTGGTGTTGAGTTTGGATTGTTCAAGGCTGGAAAGCCAGTACGGAGAAGTTGTAGGAGCTGTGGCTGTGTTTGAGGATATTACCCGGGAAAGGGAGATGGAAGAGGTGATGAGGCGGTCAGAAAAGCTAGCCGCTCTGGGCCAGCTTGCAGCCGGTATGGCTCACGAAATCCGCAACCCGTTAACTACGGTAAAAGGTTTTCTGCAACTTATGCAGGGTAAAACCAATGACCAGACATATGACGAATACATCAAGATTATTGCAGCGGAATTAAAACAGGTTAACCATATAATTACTGAATTTCTTCTTTTTTCTCAGCCCCAGGCCCCCAAGTTCAAAGAAACCAGTCCCTTTGAAATATTGGAGGAAGCCTTTGCTTTAATCAGCAGCCAGGCAGCTATGCAAGAAATCCGTTTAGCAGAAAAAATTCCAGCAACTTTACCTTTGATTAAAGTAGACCGGGAGCAGGTCAAACAGGTACTCATCAACCTCGCTCGTAACGCCCTAGAGGCTATGCCCAATGGAGGCACCTTAACCATCAATGCCTGTTACGAAGAAGGAAATATTATCTTCCAGGTTACGGATACGGGAAGGGGTATTCCCACTGAAGAACTGGAACGGATTTTTGACCCCTTTTTTACCACCCGGGAAGATTTGGGGGGGACCGGTTTGGGATTGACGGTGGCCCATCGGATTGTGGAAACCCATGGGGGGCACATCCAAGTAGAAAGTATAGTTGGCAAGGGAAGTAAATTCTCTGTGATATTGCCTGTATCCAATGAGGGGTAATTAAATATTAGGAATGTTTGGGGTTGTCCTTTACCTTAACCACTGCTTTGGTAATGGCTGAAATTACATCTGCGCGGTATTGGGGCTCCAAGGAAACGGCCCGGGAAAATACTTCTCCAATACGGGTTACGCCGTATTTGGGTTTCAATGAATTGAGGGTTATAGCAGCAATATCATAGCGACAATTCTCACAGGTACAAACATCGGAAAAGTTTTTCAATACTTCATCCAGAAGTCCCCAGACTATATCTTCCATATAATTTTTTAACATTGGTTTGGTCATTATATCAGCTCCTGGGAAATCAATACTAGTTTTGCTTATAGTGATAAACTTTCGACACTTACTATAATTATCCTGCCAAAAAAAAGAAACCCTAAAAAGTCAGAATATTTCTTGAGGAGGAAAATTTAGAATAATGTAGAATAAAAGTGACAAAATGTAAAATAACAAAAAAATGGGGGCAAAAAATGTTATGAATGATTTTGACAGCTTACAATTAAGACATCGAATGACTAAAATTCTTCTTTTATCTGTACCCCTAATAGAAATTCTTCGTTTAGCCACCCATTATAATTTTTTTATTGCGGGGGTATATAGGTATAATTGGCTTGTTGATATACTAATAACCGTTTTGGTGGGTATAATTGTCATCGTCATTTACCTATATATTATATCTTTAAGAAAAAGGATTGAGAATATCAGATATGCTAAAATCAATCAAATTGATATGATTAGCCAGTTAGCGGCAGGAATGGCTCATGAAATCAGAAACCCTTTGACCTCGATAAAGGGTTTTGTTCAATTGATTAAACAGCGGGAGGATAACGAATATAAACAGGAATATCTAGAGGTTATTAAGGGCGAAATTAAGCGTATTGAGGATATCATTAGCGAAACTTTATTGCTGGCCCAACCCAAAGAAAGCAAACTGGAATTCTTTGAAATAGGGGAATTGATAAGTAGTATAATTAATGATTTACAGGATTTTGCCCGGGCCGCCGGAGTGGAACTAATCCTGGAATTTGAACGGGAAACCATAAGCATTTCAGGAGATAAAGAGAAATTAACCATTGCCCTGTTAAATTTTCTCCGCAACGGCATTGAAGCTATTCCTCATGGCGGTGTGGTAAGGATTAATGTCTATGAGGCCGATGAGGATCAAGTTGGTGTGGAAATTCAGGATTCGGGTATAGGCATGAACCCAGAGGTTTTGGAAAGGGTGGGGACACCTTTTTATACCACTAAAGACCACGGAAAGGGTCTTGGAATGATGGTTGCTTTCCAAATGATACATAATCATGGCGGTCATGTGGGGATAGAAACTAAGCCCGGAAGTGGGACTTTAGTAACTATTACCCTGCCCGGCAGGAAAGTTATTTGAAAATCATAGCATTATTATGGTATAATTTAATAATAAAATTTCTTTCCAGAGGTGTCTATTATGAATTATACCCGTAAGAAAATCCTTATAATAATTCCTGCCTATCAAGAGGAAGCTAGTATTGCCAGGGTGGTGAATAAAATACGTACCACCTTGCCTTTTGTTGATATAGTGGTAATTAACGATGGTTCCACCGACCGGACTTCGGCCAACGCCAAAGCCACCGGTGTTGCAGTAGTGGATTTGCCCTTTAATCTGGGTATCGGCGGGGCTATGCAGACCGGCTACCGTTATGCAGAGAGGAATGGTTATGAGATTGCTGTACAAATTGATGCAGATGGCCAGCATAATCCTGGGGATTTGACCAAATTGCTAGCGGTTATGGAACAAGAAGATATGGATATGGTTATCGGGTCACGGTTTGTTGAGTCCAGCGGTTACCGTCCTTCTTTGAGTAGGGCGGCAGGGATTACATTGCTTTCCTGGCTGGTTTCTATGGTTACGGGAAAAACCATTACTGACACCACTTCGGGTTACAGGGCCGTTAATCGGAAGGTGATAAAACTTTTTGCCCGGGATTACCCCACTGATTATCCGGAGGTCGAGGTGTTAATTCTCTTACATAAACACCGCTTGAGAGTAAAAGAGGTTCCTGTTATTATGAATTACCGTGAAACAGGGGCTTCCTCAATAACCCCTTTAAAGTCTATTTATTACATGATTAAAGTAATTCTTTCAGTTCTAATAATGGTTACCAGAACCAGAAGTCAGGTGGCTTCTGATGGTTAATGTTTATTTTCTGGCCATCTTGTTTAGCTTGATTTTTCTTTTAGCCGTTGTTGATCTAGTCCGTAGGCGGAGGCTTAAAGAACAATATTCTTTGTTATGGCTGTTGGTTGGTTTTCTGATGTTGTTTTTATCTTTGAGTCGGGTTAATTTGGAAATGCTGGCAGCCTGGCTGGACATCAAATACGCCCCGGCCATGCTGTTTTTATTTGGTCTAATTTTTTCCTTTATTCTCATTCTTCATCTGACGGTGGTTATTTCCAAAATGTCCGAGCGAGTGGTAATCCTTACCCAAGAATTTGCTATTCTACGAGAACAACTACAGGAAAAACAGAAAGTGGAGAAGGAATAAGATGGTTTATATTCTTATTTTAGTTAATGTGATTCTTCTGGTGACAGGTCAGGTCTTATGGAAATATGGTCTGGATAAACTGGGAGGGATAAATGCCGGTAATTGGTTACAGGTTGTAACTTCCTGGCCGATACTGGCTGGAATGGTTTTATATGTTCTAGCTACCGGGGTTTGGTTTGTGATTCTTTCTAGGGCCAATTTAAGTGTGGCTTACCCGATGCAGAGCATTGCTTATGTTCTTGGAATGGTGGCTGGGTTTGTCTTTTTTAAAGAAGCTATTCCCCTCAACGGTTGGTTGGGGGGTCTTTTGGTGATAATGGGAGTATCGTTGATTGCTGTAAGGTAGCTTATTTTTGGTGGGGTATTTCTTACGGTCTTTTTGTGGCGGGCAGGCTGGGCTTTGCTTTTTGGTGGGCATGCTGGGGGTATTTGTTCCATAACTTTTCAGGCTTCAAGCGAGCTACCATTACTGTTCCCCGCCGTCTTCAATGAGAGGTGACTGCACCTTTACGCCCTTTTAGGGTATTGTTTCGGCATCCGACGGGCTGTCTGTCGCACGCTGGTGAAAAGTTATTCCACAAATACCCCCAGCCTATGCATGTCAAGCAGTTAGAAAACCCAAAGCCCTAAGGAATATACATCCAAGGCTACAAGCTATAAGCTATCAGCTACCAGCTACACCACGCACAATCAACTTTTTGAGGTGAGAAGGTTAAGAATGAAATATTTAGGGTCAAAGCAGAGTTTGAAGAGCATAATTGTAATAATCTTAGCTATTACATTACTGGCGGGGGGTGTCCTGCCTGTTTGGGCTGCAGTCAAGGGGGCGGGGGTCAAGGGGCCAAAAGTTGTTATGGTTATGGTCAACAGGGTCAGTTACCCGGAGTTGCGGCAGTGGGATTTGCCTAATTTGGGGAAGATGGCGGCTATGGGTGGCCAGGGGTTGATGACGGTTATTCCGGGAGCTGAGTTGGAGGATCGTAATGCTTATGCCTCCATTGGGGCGGGGACGAAAACTTTTGTTCCGGGCAGGGCGGTGGAAAGTTATAATGGTGATGAGGAGATTAACGGCTCTAAGGCAGTTGATGTTTTCCGGCGCAATTCGGGCTTGCGGGTGGGAGAAGAAGAGGTGGTACAGGTTTCGCTGGCCGCTTGGTTGGAAAACACCAAGAAGGTGAACCAGCCCATTATACCGGGAGGTTTGGGGGAGGTTCTCCAGCGGGCGGGAAAGCGTACTGCTGTGATAGGCAATAGTGATTTGGCTCTGGATAGGCCGGAGGGTATTAACCGGCTGGCGCCGTTGGTGGCCATGGATGGTAAGGGTAGAGTGGATTTGGGGACGGTTGGCAGGGGGCTGGTAAAAAAGGCTCCCTTGGCTCCCGGGGGTTTGCGTACTGATTACCAGGCTTTATGGCAGGAGTTTAACCGGGTTTATAACCAAGCCGATTTGTTGGTGATTGAAACCGGAGATACCGTGCGGTTGGAGGCTGAAGCAGCAGGGATGACCCAGCTTATGCGGGAAATGCACCGGCGGGAAGCCTTGGTGGCTGCAGATGCTTTTATCGGAAAATTGCTTCCCCTGTTGGGTAAGGAGACCATGTTGATGGTGGTCACTCCTTTGCCGCCCGGGGAGATGGTTCGTTTAGGGGAGAAGTTGACACCGCTTTTTGTTGCCGGGGGTGAGATGGTTGCCGGTGCTCAATTGGCCACTCTTACCACTCGTCATCACGGAGTGGTTACATATTATGATTTGTCTGCCAGTATTTTGGACTTTTTTGGTTTAGCCAAGATGACGCCTATGCTGGGGCTGCCCGTCTATGGTTGGACTGGAGGTCAAGGTGCCCAAGAGTTGGACGCTATATATGAAACGGCCGTTAACACCTTTAGTCATAGAGGGGCTATGGTGCTGGTTTTTGTCATAGTACAGGTGTTGGCGTTGGTGGCATTGTTATTACCTATTATTCGTAAGAAGGAGCTTCTCCCCCGGTGGTACCGGCCGGTATTAATTTCTTTGGGGACAGGGGCTTTGGCCATGTTACTCCTTCCGTTACTGGGTATCTTGC
Source organism: Bacillota bacterium (assembly GCA_021849745.1). GTDB lineage: Bacteria > Bacillota > Carboxydocellales > JAJZSN01 > JAJZSN01. The sequence goes on from JAJZSN010000019.1 coordinate 23,132, forward strand.
CTTTGTGGGTAAGTGTTCTGGCCTGGTTAGGGTTAACGGGGATTTTGGCCTTATTGATGTCGTTGATTCGAGGGTTTCTTCCCTTGCTCTTTACTTTGGGGTTGACGGTTTTTGCTTTCATATTTATAGATGTGGCGCTGGGGACACCACTGATGCGGTGGTCTTTTCTAGGCTATGATGTAATTGTGGGAGGCCGTTTCTATGGTATCGGTAACGAGTATATGGGGGTGCTCATTGGGGCATCGATTATCACTTCCGTTGTCTTATTGGACTGGCGGCCCCGGTTAAAAAGAATAATATTGCCTGTACTAGGGCTGGTTTATACTTTTATCGTCTTCTTCTTTGCTGCCCCCAATCTTGGGACCAATGCCGGGGGGGCCCTGGCGGCAGTGGTTGCTTATGCCGTAACTATGTACAGGCTTTTGGGGTGGAATTTGAACTGGCGGGTTCTGGGATTAGTATCTCTGGTTGCCGTTGTAATAGGGGTAATTGGTCTGGTGGTAGTGAATAAGTATCTAGTTAGCGGCCAGGAGTCCCATATCGGACGGGCGGCGGCGGATTTGCTAAGCGGTAATTTCGACGCCATTATTCAGACTATGGTTCGAAAAGCCTCCGCCAATTGGTACTTAATCGTCAATTCGGTGTGGAATAAGTTGGTGGCCGGTATTTTGATAACCATAGCTTGGATATATTACCGTTACCGTGGGGAGATAGAGGAGGCTTTGCGGCGCTATCCTTCTGTGGGTCATGGTTTGACGGGTATAGCTGCGGGGGCTGTGGCGGCCCTTGTGTTTAATGATTCGGGGATTATTTCTTTGGCTACCATGAGTGTTTTCATGATTATACCTTTATATTGCCTGGTACGCCGGGAATTACAAGGTTAACAAGGAGGAAGGCATGAATAGACCTTACGGCATGAGCCAATTATCCAGGTTTCAATGGCTGGGGTTGGCGTTTATTTTGATCTTGGCCTTGGTATCCAGGTTATGGTGGGTGGCGGAGATGTCTCCCCGTACCTTAACCCATGATGAAATCGGTTATAATGCCATGACGGAACAATTTCTCGATAAGGGTTTTCTTGGGTACTATGCTGATGTGCCCAATGCTTTTGTTACCCCCGGTTATCCTTTGTTCCTGGCAACGGTATATAAAAGTGTTGATTTGGCAGCTGGGAAGAAGACCGACCCTTTGCCTGTGGTAAGGGTTATCCAGACATTTATCAGCGTGGCGACTGTGTTTCTTGTTTTTGTGCTTGGGCTGCGCACAGGAAGGGTTGGGGTAGCTTTTCTAGCCGCTGTTTTCATAACCCTTTACCCGCCTAATTTTAGCGCCAATACTAGAATCCTCACGGAAGTTTTGTATACCTTTTTGCTACTGGCCTATGTTTATTCAGTTATGTCTCTTTTTGATAAAAGAACACCTTTTATCCACGGCCTGACTGGGGTTTTGTTGGCTTTGGTGGTGCTGGTTCGGCCGGCGGTAGCTCCTTTGTTGATTCTCCCTTACCTGTTGGATTTCTGGCGGCACCGGGACTGGCGATTCGCCTCTGGGGTCATGGTGGCGGGGTTGTGTTTCAGCCTGATCATGCTCCCCTGGTGGGTTAGAAATTATGTGGTGATGAATCAGGTTGTGGTTTTTGCTACCCAATCGGGCAATCCTTTTCTCCGGGGTACTGACCCTTATGACCCGTATGATAAGATTGGACCCTCCATCATTGAAAATGTGGCTCCTGAGGATCAGATGCGGGTAGGTATGGAACGGGTTAAGAAAGGTGTGCAAACAGAGCCCGGTTTGTGGGTTGAGTGGTTTACTGTAGGTAAGTTTACTTACCTGTGGGGTCAGCCTTGGGGCTTGGCCAAAGGTTGGCTGCAGGGAATTCATGTGGCGTTGGTGGTGATTCTTGGCTGGCTTGGGGTGGTGCGGGCTTTGTTTTCTCCCCGGCTGCGCTGGCTGGCGGTAATCCCGGTGTTTATGACTCTTTTACAGATGGCCTTTATCCCCATCACCAGATACATGTATCCTTTAACTCCCATTATGCTTATCCTGGCTGCGGTATTGGTGATGGATATAGTGGAGCGTTTCCGGGGTAACAACCCCGGCGGTGATGATGACTGGAAAGTCCAGTATATGTTCAGATAATGGGGTATGTTCTTTCCTTTCTTGTTCATACTAGGAATTAGAAAGGAGTGGCTGATTTGAAAACTTTTGTTGAGGGAAAAATTATGGCGGATGATAATACTGCCAATATTGATGGGTTCTTGGGGAGAATTGTTCCCTTGGGATATGAGTTTCTGGACGGAGATGAAGAAGAAATTGTCTTTTCCAAGCCGGCTAGGATTGAGTCGGTAATTACGGAATTGGTGCCCACTTGTGAAGAGTATGGCCTGGATGTGGAAGATTTTGAGCTGGTGGAATATAATGAAGATACCGGGGTGGCTATGGCCTGGTATGAAGGTGGGAGAATCTTTAGGGAAGGGTGATGGGGTCAGCTATCAGCTGTCAGTCGTCAGCTTTTTTTGGAGCGAGTCTGTTTCTTACTCCATAAAGTAATTCCAATGTAAAGTAATACAACCAACCCCAGGAACAGGGCCAGGCGGCCCTTGTTTTCGGAGAAAAAAATCAGGTCATGGCCGATAAAGGTTTCCAGTATCAGAGACGGGGCTTTTCCTAAAGCGGTGGCGGCAATAAAAGAGGTAAAATTAATGGCGCTGAGGGCCGCTAGGAGGTTAACCAGACCCGAGGGCACGAAAGGGGCTAAGCGGGCGATGAGGACTGCGGTGAAGCCCTTGTGGCTGGCCCATTGATCCAAGCGGCTGAGATCTATGCCAAACCTTGCCAATTGGGGGTGGGGCTGCTGTATTAGTTCAGCCGCTTTGTGGCGGCCCAGGTAGCGGTAGAAGACAAAGGATATGGCGGCCCCGATAACCTCTCCCGACCACGAAATAATCCCTCCCCAAAAAAGACCGAAAACTACAGCATTGGCCCCGGAAAGGAAAACCGAGGGCATAAAGGCCACCAAGGTTTGCAGGATATTTAGGAAAAGGCTGACTGCCACGGCCCACAGGCCGAAAGAGCGTAGGTATTCAGCAATGATTTGGGGATTCATCGATGATACTACGGTAATGAATTCATGGCTGGCTTCGGGGAAAAGAAGAAAGACTGCAACGAGAGTGACTGCTATTGCTGTTAGGATCAGTATCTTGGTTTGTTTTTCCTGATTCATGAATCCTCCCTATTGAAGTAAATGGATTAACTTATTGTAACCCAACTTGAGTTTCAATAGCAAGGAAGGGGATGGGTTATTAACAAAAGGAAGACTAGCCTGGAAAATACAAATTTAGATTCTGTGTTCATTTTTTTACTATTAAATAGTCACTTTGTAATGTCGCAGCCAGGCATCCAGCTGTATTAAGTAGGCAAAGAATTGGGCATCGGTCATCAATTGGCCATACCAAGGTTGGGGAAAAACTGGGTCATGGGAATTAGCAAGGTTAAGGAGAGCCCTTTTATTGATTAAGGGCAGCAGGGGTGAGGAAGGGTCATGGAGGATTTCCAAAACTCGATGACGTACGGCTGTAAGGTAGGCAGGATTGTGGGTTTTGGGATAAGGGCTTTTTCGCCGTTCCAATACCCCTTGGGGCAGGATGCCTTTCAGGGCGCGGCGCAGGATACCTTTTTCCATGCCGCCACAGGTTTTCATGGCCCAGGGGATGTTCCAGACGTATTCCACTAGGCGGTGGTCACAGAAGGGCACCCTCACTTCAAGACCGGTAGCCATACTCATCCGATCCTTACGATCTAAAAGGGTGGCCATAAACCAGTGAAAATTCAGGTAAAACATTTCCCGCAGGCGGGCCTTATGGGAATCTTCCCCGGCTAAATGGGGAACTTCCTCCAGGGTTTCACGGTAACGTCGGGCTTGATATTCTTCGGGTTTAATCTGTTTTACCACATCCGGGGAGAAAAGTTTCATCCGTTCGTTTAATAATCTTACCCAGGGGAAGTTGTCACCGGCTATGGTTTCCGGGTTATGAAACCAGGGATAGCCCCCGAAAATTTCGTCAGCACATTCGCCGGACAGGGCAACTGTTGATTCTTTCTTGATTTCACAACAAAATAGATAAAGTGATGAATCAACGTCAGCCATTCCCGGCAGATCCCGGGCTAGAACGGCCGGGATTAGGGATTCTACCAGTTGTTTTGTATTGATAATAACGGAATGATGAATGGTTCCAAAATATTTAGAAACCTGGTTCACCCAAGGGGTATCGGAGTTGGGCTGAAAGCTGTTGGGTTGAAAATGACAGTCGTTACCCTCGTAATCGATGGAATAGGTATGTAGGGGTTCACCCTTTGTTGCTTGGAGATGATTAGCGGCCACAGCGGTGATGGCGCTGGAGTCTAGGCCGCCGGACAACAAGGTACAGACGGGAACATCTGCTACCAACTGCCGCTGAATGGTGTCTAGAAAAAGCTCCCGTACTTTACTGATGGTGGTGGCTAGGTCATCTTCATGGGGCTTGCTTTTCAGATTCCAGTACCGGGAAAGGTGAACTCCCCTGTGGTCATAAATCAGGCTATAGCCAGATCTTAACTCCTTAACTCCGCAAAAAACTCCGTGGCCCGGTGTGCGGCCTGGCCCCAGAACCAAGATCTCAGCTAGGCCTTCTTTATCAAGATGGGGTTTAACCAACGGATGGGCAAGGAGGGTTTTGAGCTCAGAAGCAAAGAGAAAGCCGCTGTCCAATTGGGTATAAAATAGAGGTTTAACACCCAAACGGTCTCGGGCCATAAACAACCTCCGGTTAGCTGTATCCCAGATGGCAAAGGCAAAGATGCCATTTAACCGCCGGACGCAATCGGGTCCCCATTCCATGAAGGATAACAGGAGCACTTCCGTATCGGAATGGCCCTGGAAAACATAGCCCCGGTCGGCCAGTTCCTGCCGCAGTTCGGGGGTGTTATACAATTCGCCGTTATAACTAATTATGTATTCTTGCTCCCCCCGGCGGCGTATCATAGGCTGCCCGCCTCCGGCCGGATCGACCACGATGAGGCGGCGATGGCCTAAGGCCGCATGAGGGGACAGCCATATACCGGCAGCATCCGGCCCCCGGAAAGCCAGGGTCTTGGCCATGGCTTCCACAACTCTTTGCTGCCTGGTGAGGTCAACCTTCCAGTCAATCCAACCTGTTATTCCACACATCGACGAACCTCTCCTTTTTTCTGATATGTATAGAAAAAGGCGCCTTTAAGTAAGGTAAGACTTACTTAAAGGCGCCTTTGCCTTTCTACAACGATACTTCATTGTACCGTCATTATTTTGTTTTAATATAACTTATTCCTTTGGTATTGAGAATGATGACAGTAATTTTTTACCTTATCGGTTTTTTGTTTAAAAAAAATTAATAGTAAAAATCAACAATTTTACAAAGGAATTTTAATATTAATGTCGTACATTTAACAATAGAAGAAAATATTGTCGATAAAGGTAAACCTTTCGAAAGAAGGGGGCGCAAAACTATGGGTCTAACCCCTTAATTAAAGGGCATGATCGCCAGGTTACCGGCGGATGGTCACAACCAACACCGGGTTATCTTAGGGTTGGTTTTTTTATAGTGAGAGGAGGTGAAAAAAGAAAAAAATGGGCGCACGAAAAATCAAATTACAAGGAGGTTTAATAATGACCAAAAGAATTGTTCTCTTAATTTCTGCAATGTTGCTAACTGCTTTGTTGGCCGCACCGGTAGAGGCCAGCCAAAAGTATACCAGTTCGACTGGGAAGGCATGTAATTATTGCCATAACAGCGATTTATCCCTGAACAGCGCCGGAAAGGCTTTCAAAGCAAATGGTAACAAGCTTACCATAACACCTGCTAAAACCGGTACTGCCAAGACTACGCCTACCAAAACCACTGCCAAGGCTACACCTAGTAAAACTGCTACCAAGCCCGCCGCTAAGCCTGAAGTTAAACCGGTAGAGGCTAAACCTGCAGTTAAACCTGTAGAGGCTAAGTCTGTACCTTCTTATATTGAAGTTATTACAAAGCAATGGGCGGGTACCAAACATAACGGAGTTCTTGAATATGGGGCCAAAAAAGAGGACTGGCCCAGTAACCGCAGCGGCTCCTATAACTGCGCCAAATGCCATGCCGGGGAAGGCTTCAAAGCCTATGTTGCCGATGTAAAAGCAGCCGGTGGTTTTAACGCTAGTTTTACCAGTGGCACCTTCAAAGATGCCAGTATTACTCTAAAACCTTATGGTCCCTATCCTGATAGTAAAGCTGTAGCAGGTTGTGATACATGTCATGATAACCGTCAGTTACGGATTAGCGGATTGGTCGGTCTGCAGAACAGCAGTGCTGCGGGTAAGCCTGGCTATGATCAGCCATTAATGATGGTAAATGCCGGTACAGCAGCAGCTTGTTTTATCTGTCACGATTATCGTAAAACCCCTTCCTTCCCAGCTAGCTTGGAGGATCCAACCAAAGTACGCATCAGCGGACCGCATGTTTCCTCTCAGACTCAAATGCTCTTAGGTTTTGGTGGAGCTGAAGCTGCCGGTGAAATCTATGAGTCCTCGCCTCATGCCGCTATTCCTAATAGTTGTGTAACCTGTCATATGGCTAAATCCTCTGACAAGGAAGTGGGCGGACATAGTTTTGCCGTTGCCGTCAGAGACAGCAATGGAAAAGGTTTGAAATCCAACCTGAATGCTTGTACTTCTTGCCATGCCGGTTTAAATACCATCAATCGTCTGGCTTTGGGTGATTATGATGGGGACAAGGCCATCGAAGGTACCCAGGATGAAGTAGCCGGTTTGATTAAGAAGCTGGAGGAATTGGTTAATACCAAACTGGGTTATCCTGATGCTGTAGTTAAGAGCTCAGGTGGACAGTATGTAATTTTTGCTGATAAAGCCCATACCGATGGTAGTCATCCGACAACTAAGTCCTTATCTCACGTTTGGAAGGACGGAGCTTGGGCAGTTGATGTAAAAGGAGTTTTCTGGACCCGTCCCGATGCTAAAAAGATATTCAATGCCATCTATAACATTGAGTTAGTTAAGGGTGACGGTTCCGGTGGTATTCACAACCCTGATTACACCATTCAATTGCTTCAGAAATCCTACAAGGATCTAAGTGGTTCCGATATCCCAGGAGCCAGAATCCGTTAAGGTAATTTTTAAAAGAAAGAGGCTGTTGCAAGCATTTGCAACAGCCTCTTTCTTTGTTAGCCTAAAGAAATTATCCAAAATCTACGAAAAGCTTAACCAACATTTTACCCCCTCTTAATATGAATTTTGCCTTTGTTGGGTATAATATCCTCAATAAGAGTGGGGAGGTTATACCATGGCGGGAGTATTAGCAAGCAAGACCATCTGGACTGCGGCTAGAGCCTTATTGAAGGTGGTTGGGCCGGTTCAGAAACTGGTGATTAAAACAGGCCAAACCCATAACTTCTGTAATCAACAGGCCGGAATTATTCTGGAAGAAGACGGGCGACCGGAGGTTGCCGGGATTATGAAACTCTATTTACCTGAGTTGAATCGCGGTGTCCATTGGGCCGATGCTTCTTGGAAGAGTTCCGGTCATTTTTATGACCCCCAGACCAAGAAGGGTTATGGTCATTGGTCTGACGGTTCTCAGGAATGTCGCCTGTATTACTCCTTGGCAGCCAAGCATTGGCGTCGGGATGAGCCTTCCAAGGCCATGTTTTACCTGGGGGCCGCCGTCCACTTGGTCCAGGATCTTTGTGTCCCCCATCATGCCAGAGGTTTGCTTTTTGACGGGCACCAGGAATATGAAAACTGGGCCGAAGCCCACTGCCGGGAATTTGCCGTAGACAAGGGGGGTAACTACCGGACTTCTGCCAATTCCGAAGGTTGGGTGGTTGCCAACGCCGCAATTAGTAGCGACTTGTTACCCCGGGTTAACCAGAGCGCTACAGAAAGTGATTACCGGAAGGCCACCGCTGTCCTGCTGCCCCTTGCTCAACGAACAACAGCAGGGTTTATGGCTTTCTTCTATGATCGGGTGATTCAAAATACTAGAATGTTGGCAGGGCTTTTCCCAGATAGAAACCCTGGCCAAAAGGCACACCAAGCTCAATAAGAGTCTGTAGTTCTTCAGCAGTTTCAATGCCCTCTGCGATGACCTTGCTGTTAATCTTCGTACTGAAGGTAACGAAGGTTTCCACCAGGGCTTTTTTTATTATATTGTTGTATCAATAAGTTTCTTAGTTTCACCCGGAACAAATTCAGGATCGTTAATAACCTGAGGGCTGGTGTTAATAAATAATTTATTATTACTGGATAGGCGAGGTAGACTGGTTAAAGCTAGTTCTCGTGCGCTTTTTTCCAGTTTATACAAGAGTCCTGTCTGCTCAGCCAGAGGAAAGAGGGCGGCAGGGGAAGCCAATGGACTGCCGGCAGGGCCTCTGGTTAAGGCTTCAAAACCCATGATTTGTCCGGTGGACAAGGTTATCAATGGTTGAAAAACACTTTGTAAACGGCGGTTATTGATGATTTCCAGTAAATCCTCCTTGCGCTGTTGGTCTTCCAGAACAGGTTGTTGGTGAGCCACTACCATAGCTTGTTTGAGGGTGGTACTTAGTTGGGTTTCGGTACAGATGGATCCGGGGGCTATCTGGGCATAGCCGGTATGAAGATCTGCCTTAACCCCCCAGTTTTTGGCCAATTCAAGGTTAAGTTCTTCTTTAATTAAACGGCCCAGGGTGATAGCAAGTTGGGCTAATCTTTCATTAGAGATTTGTTCATGGAGGGTAAAAAAGATGGCCAGGTCATCGTTCCAGAGGCTTTGAATACCCACAAATTGCTGGGGAGGGATGACTTGGTGAAGGGTTTGGGTGGCGCTGTAACGAAAATATGTTGCCGCTTGACGGGGTTCGATATTGTTAACTTTTTGTTAAGGTCGTAAAAGTTAACATGTTATTAATATACAAATAACTGGTATTTAACTTTTCTAAGCTATTATTAAGGTAAGGTCAAGCTTATTATGGGGGGTGTTGCATTTGGCCAAACTCTTAATAGTGGAAGATGATACCAATATAGTGGAACTGGTCAAGTTTAACCTTGAAAAGGATGGGCATCAGGTTATTTCTGCCAGCGAAGGGGCGGCCGGGTTGGACTTGGCCCGGCAGGAACGTCCCGACTTGATTATTTTGGATATTATGATGCCCGGGATGGACGGCTTGGAGGTCTGTCGACGGATGAGGGTTGATGATACTCTGGGAGGGCTGCCCATTATTATCCTTTCCGCTAAGGGTGAGCTGCTTGACAAGGTATTGGGATTGGAGTTGGGGGCTGATGATTATATGACTAAGCCGTTTAGTCCTCGGGAATTGGCCGCCCGAGTTAAGGTTTGTCTCCGTCGGAAACATCATGAGGGTAGTAAAGATGACAAAAGCATCATTAGTGCAGGGCCTGTTACAATTAATGCCGACAAGTATGAAGCCTATCTGGAGGGAGAACTGCTGGAACTCACCCTAAAAGAGTTTGAATTATTAAGGTTATTGGCATCGGCTCCGGGTAAGGTTTTCAACAGGGATTATTTGTTGGAACGTAACTGGGGTTTGGAATGCTCGTGTGATACTAGGACTGTAGATGTCCACGTTCATCACCTGCGGCAGAAGATTGAGGAAAATCCGGCCAACCCTAAGTATATCAAGACGGTACGCGGTTTGGGTTATAAATTCGAGTTAAATCAACCCCTTTAACATTTTGTTAACATAAACCTAACTTAAAGTTTAAAATCGTTTAATTTATTGTTAACATTTGAGCGATATAATCAAGGCGAAATAAAAAATTGGAGGGGGAAAAACTTAATGAAAAAGGGAATGAAAAAATTATTAACTGTTGCTTTTGTGGGTTTGCTGGCAGTGGGCATTGTAGGGTGTGGCGGAGCTAGTAACGAAGGGACTAACAACGAGCAGAAACCTAACCAACAAACCGGTCAAGGGGAACAACTTAGTGGTTCCATCACTTTGGTGGGGTCTGATTCCATGCAAAACGTGGTAGGTTTACTGGCTGAGAAGTTTGAGGAAAAGAATCCTGAAGTAAAAATCGAGGTACAAGGGGGCGGTTCCGGGGCATCTTTCGAACCTGTACGTACCGGTGTCGCTCAATTGGGTCTAGTTTCTCGGAAGCTGAAAGATGAGGAGAAAGATGTAACTGCCCTGGAAATTGCTAAGGATGGTATCGCTATTGTAGTAAACAAGAATAACCCTGTTGGCGACTTAACCAAAGAGCAGATTGCCAAGATTTATGCCGGTGAGATTACCAACTGGAAAGAGTTGGGCGGCGCCGATAAGAAGATTAATGTCATTGCCCGGGAAGCGGGATCCGGTACCACCGGTGCTTTTGAAGATATTATTATGAAGAAAAGCGACAAAGAAATTGCTGCTTCCGTTCAGAGAATTAATCAGTCCGAAGGTATCCGGGCCACTGTAGCCAAGAGCGAAGAAGCCATCGGGTTCTTCTCCCTCTATCTGGCCGATGATTCTGTTAAGGCTCTTAAGGTTGAAGGTGTAGATGCTACTGAGGAAAATGTTAAGAATGGCACCTATCCTGTATCCAGACCTTTCAACTATACTTATAAAACTGCTCCTGAAGGTCTGGCCAAGGCTTTCGTAGATTTCACCCTTAGTGACGAGGGGCAGGCAATTGTTAAAGAAGAAGGGTTAATCTCCACTAAATAAGTTCAATGATATGTAAAGAAGGGTGGCAATGCCACCCTTCTGATTGATATTTAACATAAACTTAACATTTAGTTAACATTCTCTCCTTTATATTATTCCGCAAAATTTGGTATAATATGAGGTAGGTCAATTTGAAGGAGGAGTGTTAATAAAATGAAAACCAAAGGGATACTTATATTTTTAGTATTAGGATTATTAGTGGCCTCATCAGTAGGATGTTCCAAAAAAGAAGCCAATAACCCCGGTCAAGGTCAGGACGGTGCAAAGACCGGTTCCATTACCTTGGTGGGTTCTGATTCCATGCAAACCGTTGTAGGCATGTTGGGAGAGAAATTTGAAGAAATAAACCCTGGGGCCAAAATTGAAGTACAAGGGGGCGGTTCAGGGGCTTCTTTTGAACCTTTGCGCTCCGGTATTGCTCAATTAGGTCTGGTTTCTCGCCCTTTAAAGGATGAAGAAAAAGATGTTACAACCATTGAAATTGCTAAAGACGGTATCGCTGTTGTGGTAAGTAAGAATAATCCTGTAAGTGATTTGACCAAAGAGCAGATTGCCAAGATTTATGCCGGTGAGATTACCAATTGGAAAGAGTTAGGCGGTGCTGATAAGAAGATTAATGTAATTGCCCGGGAAGCCGGATCCGGTACCACCGGCGCTTTTGAAGATATTATTATGAAGAAAAGCGATAAAGAAATTGCTGCTTCCGTTCAGAGAATTAATCAGTCCGAAGGTATCCGGGCCACTGTAGCCAAGAGCGAAGAAGCCATCGGGTTTTTCTCTCTGTATTTGGCTGATGAATCTGTAAAGGCCCTTAAAGTAGAAGGGGTTGAAGCTACCGAAGATAATGTTAAAAGCGGGACTTATCCCGTATCCAGACCCTTTAATTATACCTATAAAACCGAACCAAGCGGGTTAACCAAAGACTTTGTAGAGTTTACCCTTAGCGCCGAGGGTCAGGCCGTTGTAAAAGAAGAAGGTCTGATTCCGGTTAAGTAGGTTATTGGGGAAATAATTAAAAAGGGTGGCTTGGGCCACCCTTTCAGCCTGTAGATAATAAGTTCTGTATGGTTGTTAAGGGGGATGGAGCTTGAAAGCTGAAAAGGTTGTGGAAAAAGGACTGGTGCTAAGCGCCCTGGTAGCAGTGGTGGCCTTGGTAATGATTAGTTTCTTCATAATCAGTGAAGGGTGGCCTATTTTGGCTAAAGTAGGGATCAGCGATTTCCTGTTTAGTTCGGATTGGTTTCCTACCAAGGGACGTTTTGGCATTATGACCATGATTTTGGGTACCTTTTATGTTACAGCCGGCGCTTTGGTATTGGGTGTACCCCTGGGTGTGGGTACTGCTATATTCCTGGCCGAGATAGCTCCTAAAAAGGTGAGTTTTATCATTAAATCAGCCGTGGAGTTGTTAGCCGGTATTCCTTCTACAGTTTATGGTTTTTTCGGTATCGTGGTAATGGTTCCTTTGATTCGTGAATATTTCGGGGGTACAGGCTTCAGTATTCTGGCCGGTTCCATTATTCTGGCCATTATGGTACTGCCCACCATTATTAATGTGGCCATCGATGCCATAAGGGCGGTACCCCGGGAGTATAAAGAGGGTTCCCTGGCTTTAGGCGCTACCCATTGGCAAACCATTATTAAGGTCATTCTGCCCGCTGCCAGTTCAGGTCTGGCGGCAGCGGTTGTTTTGGGGATGGGTCGGGCCATCGGTGAAACCATGGCGGTACTCATGGTCATTGGTAACGCCACCAGCATGCCCTTATCCATTCTGGATTCTACACGCACCTTAACCAGTAACATTGCCTTAGAAATGGCTTATGCCTCCGGGGATCATTTGGAGTCTTTGTTCACAACGGGGATTGTACTCTTTATTATCATTATGGTCTTAAATCTTATCGCCAACTATGCAGTTAGAAGGGCGGTGAAAGGATGATGGCCAATACCAAGTTAGTTCAAGAAAAGCTGGGAAAAGGATTGCTGTGGGTTTGCGCAGGAATTACTCTGGCGATCCTTTTCATTATCTTGGCTTATGTAGTCAAACAGGGGCTTGCGGCGGTAAACTGGGATTTTCTCACCGAGATGCCCAAACGCAGGGGCCGTCTAGGGGGAATTTACCCCACCATCATTTCTACAGTTTATCTGATGCTGTTATCTGTGGCTATTGCTACTCCGGTGGCAGTGGGAGCAGCTATCTATTTAACCGAGTATACCAAGGATAACTGGCTGACCCGTCTCATCCGGTTTGGTACCGAAAGTCTAGCCGGTATTCCATCCATTATCTTTGGGCTTTTTGGTTATATTTTCTTTGTCCTGTATTTGGATATGGGGTGGTCCATCATCTCTGGGGCTTTAACCCTAGCTATTATGATTTTGCCTATTCTTATCCGTACCACAGAAGAGTCTATTAAAACAGTACCCATTTCTTATAGGGAGGGCAGTTTGGCCCTGGGAGCCACCAAATGGCAGACCATTCAGAAGGTTATTTTGCCCAGCGCCGTTCCGGGGATTATTACCGGAGTAATTCTAGGCATGGGACGGGCGGTGGGAGAAACAGCCGCAGTCATGCTCACTGCCGGATCGGCCCTTAGGATACCGGAAACTCTTTTTGATAACTCTCGGGCCATGTCGGTGCACCTTTACCTGTTATCCATGGAAGGGGTGGCCATTGAGAAGGCTTACGGAACGGCCCTGGTATTAATTGTTTTTATTTTATTCATTAATTTAGCCACCTATGTTTTACTCAGCCGTTTTGCTAAAAAGGTAAGTTAGGGGGAAACTAACTATGGGGGATGTCAAGATTTCAGTAAAAGACCTGAATTTATATTATGGTGATGTTCAGGCTTTGAAGAACAATAATATTGAAATCAAAGATAAAAGGATTACTGCTCTTATCGGGCCATCCGGTTGCGGTAAGTCAACTTTTTTACGAACCTTGAACAGGATGAACGATCTTATTGACAGTGTAAAGATTAATGGAACAGTAATCATTGACGGCAAAGACATATATGATTCTCAGGTGGATGTGGTGCAGCTTCGCAAAAGGGTCGGTATGGTTTTCCAGCGACCGAATCCTTTCCCGATGTCAATTTATGATAATATTGCTTACGGCCCCCGGATTCACGGGACAAAGAAAAAAAGCAATCTTGATGAGATTGTGGAGAAAAGTTTAAAGGCCGCCGCCCTGTGGGATGAAGCTAAAAATCGGTTGCATAAGCCGGCTTTAGGATTATCAGGAGGTCAACAGCAGCGTTTATGTATTGCTCGATTGCTGGCGGTTGAGCCGGAAGTGTTACTAATGGATGAGCCCACCTCGGCTTTAGATCCTATTTCCACTCTTAAAATTGAGGAACTGATTAGTGAATTGAAAAGTATGTATACCATTATCATTGTGACTCATAATATGCAGCAGGCGGCCCGAGTTTCTGACTACACAGCATATTTCTTAAATGGGGACATGATTGAATTTGATGAAACGGAAATTATCTTTACCAAACCCCTGGATCAGCGGACTGAAGATTATATTACCGGACGTTTCGGCTAAGGGTTTACTAAGACAAGGAGGGGGATTGAGTGGTAACAACACGTCATGCTTTTGATATGGCTCTCGAAGATTTGCAGCGGGAGATTCTAAGAATGGGCAGTTTAGTGGAGCAGTCTATTGCCAATGCTGTCCAGTCATTGGAAAAACAAGATATCCAAATGGCTAAAAAAGTGGTCGAGGGAGACCAGGTAATTGATGACTTGGACTTGGAAATCGAAGATAAGTGTATGAAACTTATTGCCACTCAGCAGCCCATGGCTAAGGATCTTAGAAGAATTGGCACCGGTTTCAGGATAATTACCGACCTTGAAAGAATGGCCGACCATGCCACCGATATCGCCAAAATTACCATTAGGTTTGCTGACCAGCCTTTGATTAAACCTCTGATTGATATACCTAAGATGGCCGGCTTAGCCCAGAAAATGGTGAGAAATGTTCTGGATGCCTATGTGCAGGGTAATGTGGAATTGGCCCAGGAGGCCTGTAAAGCAGATGATGAGGTAGATCACCTGTATAGACTGGTTTTTGAAGAGTTGCTGGAAATCATGCAGAAAAATACTTCAACTATTTTTCAGGCCACCTATCTGCTTTTTGTGGCACGATATCTGGAGCGGATTGCAGACCATGCTACCAACATTGGTGAAAGTGTAATCTACCTGGAAACCGGTCAAAGAAAAGACTTGAATTTATAGAGAAGGATAGTTCCGAAGGATAGGCTGAGGCCTGTCCTTTTTGTTTGCGAAAAATTATCAGAAAATTAATAGATTATTTACAATAGAGGAAAGCGAATTAATTTGTCGAATCTAAGAATAGATTAATTTTCCAAAAGTGTGTGTGAGGGGGAGACAAAATGATTTTCAAAAATCTGCAATCCAAATTAATCGTTATCATTACCATCCTCATTGTTATCCCGGTGGCCCTTATTAGTTTCGTAGCTATTGGCAACATTGACAGCCTTATTCAGCAGGATTCAATGTCCCGAATGGAGGCTACAGCGAAAACAGCGGAAAAAATGTATGAGAAGTTCGAACAAGAAGCCTTGGCATTTTCAGTATTGGTTGCCAAACGGCAGGACTTGGCCCAGGCGATAAAAGATAATGACCGCACCAAGCTGGAAGGATTAATGACCAAAGAATATGCTGATCTTAAGGATAAAGCCCCTCTTTTAAAGACTCTTGAGTTGACTGATAACCAAGGGGTAGTGGTAATGCGGGGCCATAACCCCCAAAAGTGGGGCGACGACAAAAAGAAGCACCCCATGGTAAGTAAAGCCTTGCAAGGTAAAGCCAATTCCGGGATTACCGTTTCTCCTTCCACCGGTAAAACCGCCATGGACGGTATAGCATCTATTTATCTTAATGGGGAACTTATGGGTACTATTAAAGCGGGCTTCTATACCAATGATGATATCGCCAAGTATCTGAAAGAATCTACAGATACAGAGGCCTTTATGTTCTCTCTAAAAGAAGACAAAGAGAAAAATGAAAGTAACTTGTTGTTGGTAGGTCGGACCTTGGAGGAACTTGCCGGGGATGATTTCGTCGAGCGGGAAGGTACGGAAAAAGACGAGAAAACCCATGAAGAAAAGAAGGTAATGGAGACTTTTCTGAACAATAAAACGGTAACAGAGAAGGTTATCGGGGAAAAACAACGGGTAGTCCAACATGTAGGCGTCAACGGGGAGCAGTACATGGCCAGTTTTTCACCGGTTTTGGATTTGGAGGGAAAAGCATCCGGCGTAATTATGTTGGGTCTGAACCAAAAGGAAATGTTAGACGCCAAAAACTCAGCCATTACTTTATTTGGAATTTTGGGAGTTCTTAGTATTCTTGTTGGGGCCGGGCTCGGTGTTATTTTCGCCCGTAAAATCTCCAGGCCTGTCATTGAACTGACCAATCTTTCTGAACTGATGGCTGCCGGTGACCTTACCGTCAACAAAGTCAATGTGGAATCTAAAGATGAGATTGGAAGACTAAGTAATTCCTTTAATAAGATGCTGGATAATATGCGTCAGCTTATCCAACAGGCTTTGACCTCGGCCAGGCAGGTGGCTGAAACCAGTCAACAGTTGTCTGCCAGTGTAGAAGAAGCGGCTGCTTCCAACCAGCAGGTGGCCAGGGCGGTAGATGAACTGGCCAAGGGTAACGTCAAACAGAATGAGAGTGTTAATGAGTCCGTCAACATTGTAACCCAGCTATCCAATTCCATCGACCAAATTGCCAAAGGAGCCCAGGAACAGGCGGCCAATGTGGCCCAGACCACCGAGATGGTGAGTCAAATGGTCAAGGGTATTGATGAAGTGACCCAGAACGCCCAGAAAGTGGCCGAAGCGGCCCAGCAGACCTCCGATGTAGCCAATAAGGGTGGGGAGGCCGTGGATAAAACCATTACCGGGATGCAGAAAATCAAGCAGACGGTATTTGAATCAGCGGGTAAGATTAAGGAATTAGGGGAGCATTCGAAGCAGATCGGGGAGATTATCGAGGTTATTGACGATATTGCCGAGCAGACTAACCTGCTGGCCCTTAATGCAGCTATTGAAGCGGCCCGGGCCGGCGAGCACGGGAAAGGTTTTGCCGTGGTGGCTGACGAGGTTCGTAAATTAGCTGAACGTTCAGGTAAAGCCACAAAGGAGATTGCCAACCTGATTGGCAGTATCCAAAAAGGAACTACTAATGCGGTAGAAGCAATGGAGGCAGGCACTCGGGAGGTTGAGCAGGGGGCGGCCCTGGCTGATGATGCCGGTGTTGCTTTGAAGGAAATTGTGAAAACCATTCAAGTGGCCAATGAACAGATGGAGTCTATCTCGGCTGCAGTAGAACAAATTTCGGCCAGCAGCGCCGAGGTGGCCCAGGCCATTGACAACGTGGCGGCCATTACCGAAGAGAACACCGCAGCTACGGAAGAGATGGCGGCCGGTAGTTCTCAAGTTAATACGTCAATCAAGAGCATTGCATCGGTGGCCCGGGAAAGCGCCCAAGCGGCTAAAGAGGTTTCTGCCGCAACGGAAAACATGAATGCATCCACGGAAGAGATTGCCGCTTCCGCCCAGGCGTTAGCTAAGATGGCCCAGGAACTTCAGGGAGTAATTAATAAGTTTAAAATTGTTTAAAATATAAAAAAACGGAACATTTCATGAAATATTTTAAATCAGACCCGGAGGACACTGAGACCACAGAGGCTTATTATTTTTCTCTGTGGTCTCAGTGTCCTCCAGTCTGATTTTTCAATATAAACAAAGGTAATTTACATAACATGTCGAAATATATACAAAAAGGAGGGGAGGATTTGGTACAAACAAAGCAACATATTGTATCTTTCATCGCCTTATTGTTAATATTGTTATTAGCCGGATGTTCAAGTAATACATCTGGTAATTCCAAAATCGATTTGTCATCTATTGAAGATTCAAG
>JAJZSN010000113.1 GCA_021849745.1 Bacillota bacterium
GATCTCTTTCTTAGCCTCTGATCCTATATAGACATTTTCAAAAAGCCAGATGCGTAAGGTTTGGGTAGCTTGCCATACTTCCTGGCTCATGGCAATTTCCCGTTTATCCCAACTGTTCTTAATAATATCGGTTACCATGATGTTAATACGGTCACTATGGGTAGAACCAAATAGTTCAAGGCACTCCCGAGGCAAATCCCTTAACTGGATAATCCCGCCCCTCAAAGCATCATCTATATCATGGTTAATATATGCAATCCGGTCAGCAATCTTGACAATCTGTCCCTCTAAAGTTGCAGGTTTAACAGAACCGGTATGGTTTAGAATCCCGTCTCTTACCTCCCAGGTCAAGTTAAGACCTTTACCCTCCCTGGCCAGTACCTCCACCATTCTGAGACTCTGCTCGTTGTGTTTGAAGCCCGGTGGATAGACTTGGTCTAAGGCCTCCTCCCCCGCATGGCCAAAAGGGGTGTGGCCCAGGTCATGGCCTAAAGCGATGGCTTCTGTCAAGTCTTCGTTTAGACACAAGGCTCTGGCTATGGTTCGCCCAATCTGACCAACCTCCAAGGTATGGGTCAGGCGGGTCCGGTAATGATCTCCTTCCGGTGCGATGAAAACCTGGGTCTTGTGTTTTAAGCGTCGAAAACTCTTGGAATGAATAATCCGATCCCGATCCCTCTGATAAGCGGTGCGGACAGGACACGGTTCTTCTTCCACCTTCCGCCCCCTGGTGTCGGCGCTTCTGGCAGCATAAGGAGAAAGCTGCTGACTTTCCCTCTCTTCAACTGATTTTCGAATGAACATCACTTTCACCACCTTTTTTGTGCCGCGATACCCAATGTGCATACTTGTAGGCGTGGAAAAGCCCCCAACCTCCTGCCACAAAAAGCTTTAAGCTGACGACTGATAGCTGATAGCTGACAGCTAACCCCCGAGTCCAGCTTAACAATTCCTATTTATCCACTGGCACCTGGCTTTACGCAGATCGGCAGTGGCCTGGGCCACTTCCACTACGCGCCGGGCCAAGATCTGAGCCCTTTTGATGCCAAAGTCGTCCTGGTCAGCAGGCCGCTGGGCACAGGCTCCCTGGTGGCCGGCGTCATCGTCGAAATAGCCGTCCCCGATAACTGTCATGCCCTGAACCAGCATCATGTCCTGGACGGCCCTAACAGTAGTTTCCTGACCACCGAACCGGGCTCCCCCTACAGACAGAACCCCGCCCACCGTATTAACCAAGGCTCTATCCTTACGCAAAAATCTGGTCTTATCCCAAAATCCTTTAAGCTGGGCTGTTACCGTTCCGAAATAAACAGGGCTGCCAATAATAATCCCATCAGCTTCTTTCATAATGTCATAAACTTCACCCAATTTATTACCCTTGGAACAAACCCCCAAACAGGGGTCAGTACAAAGGTTACAATAAGGAACTTTGACCGTTTCCAAAGCCTCCGCCACGTGGATGAGTTTGGTTGCTGCTCCCATTTCCCCGGCAGTTTGCAAAGCCACTTTTAATAAATAAGCTGTATTCCCTTCTACTCTAGGACTTCCGTTCAATCCCAAAATCAACATTATTCTCACCTTCTCAACAGAATTATCTTTACAAATATATTCGCTATTGATTACATTGTTCCTTTTTTCAGCTGAAAACATGTCAACATTCGGTAAACAGGCCCCTTCATTACAAATAAATATTCCCCCGGCCTAAAGGCCGGGGGAATCCTTAACTAACGACTAAGGACTAACGACTAACAGCTAAATCCATCGGTTTCTTCTGAAGGCCCAGAGCATAAAACTGATCAAAATAACCATTCCTAAAATAATAAACCACAAGGTAAACGCACTATGAGCATATGGTATCACCACATTCATTCCAAAAATACCGGTGATAAAGGTCAATGGCAGGGTAATAGTAGAAATAATGGTCAGCACCCGCATGACATCATTGGTTTTGGCGGAGATGATGGAGTAGTAAGTATCCATGGCACTGTTAACCAAGTCTCGGAATGTATCAGTAGTATCAAGAATACTATCTACGTGATCCACCAAATCCATATAGTAAGGCATATTTTCCTCATCAATCTGGAAGGAATACCGCCCGTTAACATTGGCAAAAATCCGCTTCTGGGGAGCTACCACCTTACGGAACAAGAGAATTGTCCTTTTCAGAGCCAGGATTTCTTCGGTAATCTCCTTGGCAGGATTAATATAGATTTCGTCTTCCAATTCATCAATCCGGATACCAATCCGCTCGAGGATAGGAAAATACTCATCAATGATACCGTCCACAATATGATAAAGTAGATAATCCGGGCCGCGCTGCATCAATTTAGTGGTATACCAGCATTGTTTAACTACTCTGGCCACACTGGACAACGGGCTATTATGAATAGTAATCAGGTAATTGGAACCCAGAAAAATATCCAGTTCAGCAGTACTGATTTCCTCTTCGCTTTCTTCGTTATACCTAACGGCATGGAAAACAAAGAAAAAATAATCATCATAACGATCCACTTTGGCCCTAGGGCTTTCCTGCAGACAGTCCTCCAAGGCCAGAGGATGGAAGTTAAAAGCCCTGCTTAACACCGTCAAATCTTCACTGGTGGCATCATAGATATCGATCCAGAGGAGGTTCTTGGAGTCGGCCAGAATCTCATCTTTCTTACGGAGATCAATATCATAGTACATAGCATTTTCCTGGTGATTATAGAAGTAGGATTTAATCAAAATTGTCACCCCTTTAGAACAAGGGCACAACTTCCCCTTCCGGCAGAATGAAACCCTTGTTTTTTTCTCTATTTAATTGGTTAATTTGCCTAGGACTCGGATCCATTCCACCACCCCCTATAACCAAAGTAAAATGCCTCCCTGAGCAGGAAGGCTTCCATGTAATATCTCTATATTTATCTTACTCCTTCAGGTCAATATTGTCAAATTAAAAATGAAGGCCTTTATTTACCGTCGTTAACTTTACCCGGTTTGGTGCCAACCTTAATCACCGTAGGGGTAGGCCGATAATAATCATTAGATAGAACTTCTTTTTTAGTTATTTGACCGTTATCCTTCCACACCCGGTAAACTTTGACTTTATAACCCTTTTCCCCTGGTTCCACCACTTTATTAACACCTAGGGGTAAAGAAGAATCTTTCTTGGTAATAACCTTGGGTTCAACCACTTTGATATCTTCAGAAACTAAACCAACTTCCGGTTCATTGGCTTCTTTCTTGCCAAAAAAACGAACTATAACCTGATCAGTGCGGACTTCTGACTGAATGTAGATGGAAGCTTGTCTGGTATTAACAAATTTAAAATCCAGGAGGTTATCAGCAACTGCAGCATCCTGTCCCAAAGGTACATAGGTCGGGGGCTTGGAATGGGGTGTGCGTTCCTTTACCTCCAAACCCGCATGAAGTACACTATGATACAGGGTAGTAGAGACCTGGCAAACACCGCCGCCGATTCCGGGAACCAGTTTACTGTTACTAATTACAGGAGCCTCTTTATAACCGAATTTGCGAAGTCTCTGACCAACTTTGTCATTAAAAGAAAAAACCTCTCCCGGCTTAACCACTACGCCGTCAATTTCCTTGGCCGCCAGCTTGATATTGTGTACTCTATTGGTATTTCCCAAGTTAAAACTGGTAGCAAAAACAGCTATACTATCCTTAATATCTTTTAAGTCATCGGCAATTAATCTGGGTTTAACAATATCCGTCACCAGGTTAACAGGTTCCTCACTTTTTTCCCGGACCCGTTGCTCCAGAAGCTGAAGATTTTTTTCCACATCAATGTTAACACCGTTTTGCTCAGGTTTGATTTCAAACTGATCACCCACAAGGGTAATTTGCGCATCATTGGCAGGTTTGTTAATCGAGGATACTTTTTTTTGAAGTTGAGCTTGTAGTAAATTACGGTCAAATCTAATTTCAACCGGAATGTTCTTTTTTTGTCGACTTAGTTGAAAGTTAGATAACGCACGAAGAAATAGGTTTTCCTGATGACCTACCTGAGCAGCCTCTTCTATCGCCTTGTCTAAATCGTA
Organism: Bacillota bacterium; assembly: GCA_021849745.1. GTDB lineage: Bacteria > Bacillota > Carboxydocellales > JAJZSN01 > JAJZSN01. The sequence goes on from JAJZSN010000113.1 coordinate 4,041, forward strand.
ATTGGCTTTAAATTGATAAAAAGGAACTAGCCATTCCTGCTGACCGTAGAGCAATTTTAGTTCGGTAGATTCTAAATCTAGCTGAAGGTTATACTTTAATCGAGCAAAGGCGGCCTCTTTAGTGAGACCGCCTACATCCACTTGATTTATCCGAACCCCTTGGTAAATGGCGGTTTCTTCGGGTGAATAAGCTAAAACCACCCCGCCAAAAATGCTTACGGTAACCTGTATGATAATGAAAGAAGTTATTAATAAGGATTTTCTTTTTATTTGCTGCGGCTGCATATTAGGGTCACTCCTGGTATGGTTTATTAGTTACTCTTGGTGTTCATCACCAATTCGGACCACTTACCGCCGTCCTTAACCCTATCCATTAACTCCTCGGTAATAGTTTCCCCTTCTTCAGCCAAAACCTGTCCATCGGAGTCAACAATTTGCTTGGCTACCTGTCGACCTAACATAAACTGGCGCTGACGCTGTTCAAAAAGTTGAGCGGCATCAGGAGGCGTCGTTGGGGTTTCCGTAGTCTCAGTTGATTTTGTTGCGGTTTCCTTGGTCTCAGCAGAATCTGTTACGCTTACGTCTTCAACTATAATATTATCAGCAAGGGTATCAGCAACTCCTTCTACCACTACTAAAACATCTTTACCGAAGGTAACAACACTGTCTTTGGGAATATATTTGTTATTAAGGCTATCATCTCTAGCAGCCAACTGGCATCCTACTATCTTGCCGTTATTATCCTCATCAACAATATATTCTGTAACCTCACCGATAAAATTACCTTTCCTAGTAAGGACTTTAGTCCCCTTGACTTGAACGTTTCTTTCTAAGAGGTTGCTGACATGAGGTACCTCATCAAGCTCCACAATGGTAGTGTCATTAGCCACGGTTACAGCATATTCACCTATCCCCTCTACATCTTTAAAGGGAATCACCTTAACCCCAAGGTGACGGTTGCCGTTTTCTACCACTAGACATTCCACAGCCCCCTGCTCCGGGTTAACCACCAAATCTTTAACCCTTCCCACTTCCCGGCCGTCGCCGATGCTTATTATAGATAAACCTAGAATCTCTTCACTTCTTTTCATCCCATACGCTCCTATCATCAGGACTTAATATTAATTAAAGGCTTTCTCTTTCCACTGGGCCAATCTTTCCTCCACTGTAATGCTTATTATTTGAGGAACCATGGCTTGGGGTAAATTTTCACTGTTAGCTTTAGCCAATAGTTCTTCAAGAAGCTCAACTCGTTTGATATTAATAAGAATGTCGTTACGTATATGGTCGGAAAGAGTTTCTTCATTGTCCTCTAAATATCTATTTAAAAAGGTTCGGGCTTCAGAATATTTGCCCAGTTCCTTATACATAGAAAAAATGTCCAGGCTAATCATTTGTAGCAAATCAGCCTGAGGCCCAAATTCCATAGCCTTACAGAAAAAGCCAATGGCTGTTTCCGAATCTCCGGCAAACTTTGCATTAAAACCTTGTTCGATATATTCTTCCATATTATCCCCGTTAGCCGGAGCAATTACCCCGACCGCAGGGTCTATTTCCTCGATAATCGTTTCCCCTAGAATTACGACATCTTGGACCTCTTTTCCTTCTTCTTCGTCAAATTCTTCATGAAGATAATAATATTCTTTTGAAATTTCCTTGTTCGTTGGTTCTTCTTCTATTTCTTCATCAATTTCTGCTTTTTGGTTAATTTCTTCTATACTCTCTATAAAAATTTCTACTTCTTCAATAATTTCTACTTCTTCAAAGGTTTCATCAGGTCCATTTTCTTCTACCTGTTCTTCTGTTTTTTCCGGTGTTACTTGAACCTCGTGAATTTCATTTATACTCGCCGCAATTTCCTCTAGCGGTTCTATCCCCGATTCAAAAGTTTGATTGTCAATAAGCTCATTTTGATAAAGGTTTTCTTCAGTCACTAAGACATTCTCAACAGCCTGTTCCCGAAAAAGAAAACGTCCCAAAAAAATAGAAACAATAATTATTATAAAATATACTAAAAAAATGACATGGACCATGTCTAGAAAAGAAAGGGCCAAGGGAAATGCCGCACTTAAGGAAAAAGTTAACCCAGTTAAGATAATAAGCCCTTTTTTACTAATATTAAGTTTTTCCCTCTGGGAGTGAAGTAACAAGAAAAAAAACCCATTTATTAAAACAATAAATGACAAGTAATATATCATATATGCACTCCAATGGACAGAAAAATACGTAAAAAATACGTAAAATAGTATTTCGACAAATGGAACTTAATTCCTTCAAAATTCGTAAAGTTTATTCAAAATTTTTTAGGTTTCACCCCTAATCGTTAAAAAGCCACTGTATTCTGATGAATACAGTGGCTTTTATAAGCTCTACTTATCTAATTTAACTTCGCCGGATTCACGGGCCGCTGCTTGGGCCGCAGCTAGTCTGGCGATGGGTACCCGGAAGGGGGAACAACTTACATAATCCATTCCTACTTCGTGGCAGAAACCGATTGACTTGGGCTCACCACCATGCTCGCCGCAGATACCAACCTTCAGCTTGGGATTGGCCTGGCGGCCCAGCTTGTTACCGATTTCAATCAATTTCCCTACACCCTTCTGGTCAAGGACGATGAAGGGATTATCCTCAAAGATTTTCTTATCAATGTAGTCGGGCATGAATTTACCTTCGGCATCGTCCCGGCTGAAGCCCAGAGTGGTCTGGGTTAGGTCGTTAGTGCCGTAGGAGAAGAAGTCGGCGTGCTGGGCGATTTCATCGGCCAAGAGAGCGGCCCGGGGCAACTCAATCATGGTACCGATATGGATATCGAACTTGACGTTCTGTTCGACCATGACTTTTTCAGCCACTTCAACAGATAGGTCGCGAAGGAATTTAAGTTCTTTTTCCTCGATAACCAGAGGTATCATAACTTCAGGCTGAGCATCCACACCTTCTTTGACCAGTTGGGCAGTGGCCTGGTAGATGGCCCGCACCTGCATGGCGTAGATTTCCGGCCAAGTAATAGCCAAGCGACAGCCCCGGTGGCCCAACATGGGGTTAAACTCATGGAGATTGCGCACCTGACGGAGAAGTTCTTCTTTCTCAACCAGCAGTTGGGGATTGCTCTTGGTAATTTTCAGTTCGGTAATTTCGATAATGAGTTCTTCCATGTTAGGAAGGAATTCATGGAGAGGAGGGTCAAGCAAGCGGATGTACACGGGGTACCCGGCCATGGCTTTGAGGATACCGTAAAAATCGCTTTGCTGGAAAGGAAGCAATTTATCTAAAGCCGCCTGTCTTTCTTCCAAATTCTTAGCCAAAATCATTTCCTGCACCACCGGCAGTCTCTCCTGGGCCATGAACATATGCTCTGTACGACAGAGACCAATACCCTCGGCACCGAATTCCCGTGCTTTGACAGCGTCTTCAGGAGTATCAGCATTGGCCCGAACCACCATGGTCTTAATCTCCTCAGACCAACCAAGGAGGGTCTGGAATTCGTCAGAGATTTCGGGGTCAATCATGGGTACTTCACCAATAATAACCTGACCGGAAGCTCCGTCAATGGAGATGTGATCTCCTTCTTTAACTGTTATATCACCCACCTGGAACTGGGCGGCTTCGTAGTTGATCCTAATAGCTTCACAACCACAGATACAGGGTTTACCCATACCCCGAGCTACAACAGCCGCGTGGGAGGTCATGCCGCCCCGGCTGGTGAGAATACCTTGGGCTTCTATCATGCCATGGATATCGTCAGGGGTGGTCTCGGTACGGACCAGAATGACCTTCTGACCGTTTTTCCCTAGTCTTTCGGCTTCATCCGCACTGAATACCACTAAGCCGGAAGCGGCTCCCGGAGAAGCAGGTAAGCCTTTAGCAACCACATTAAGCTTAGCACTGGTGTCAATTCTTCGGTGAAGCAATTGATCCAAGGAAGCCGGGTCAACCCGCTGAATAGCGGTGTTCTTATCGATGAAACCTTCCTTTTCCAATTCAACAGCGACCCGAATAGCCGCATGGGCTGTCCGCTTACCGTTTCTGGTCTGAAGTATGTATAGTTTACTTTTTTCGATGGTAAACTCGATATCTTGCATATCTTTATAGTGTTTTTCCAAAAGGGTACAGGTATCAGCAAACTGCTTATAGATTTCAGGCATCTCTTCATGAAGCTTGCTAATGGGTTGGGGAGTCCGGATACCGGCCACCACATCCTCACCCTGGGCGTTGATTAGATACTCCCCATAGAGAGCCTTTTCACCGGTGGATGGGTTTCTGGTAAAGGCAACCCCGGTCCCGCAGTCATCGCCCATGTTTCCAAAGACCATGGACTGGACGTTAACGGCAGTTCCCAGATGGTCAGGAATTCCGTTGATTTTCCGATAGATGATAGCCCGCTGGTTGTTCCAGGAGCGGAAAACCGCTTTTACAGAAAGCAACAGCTGCTCAAAAGGATCCTGGGGGAAGTCTTCTTTTATTTCACGTTTGTAGATAGCCTTATATTCAGCCACCAGTTCCCGCATAGCAGGAACATCTAGTTCGTTATCAAAGTGGACACCGTGTTTCTCTTTGAGTCCTTCCAAAACAGTTTCGAACTTGTAGTGTTCAACATCCATTACCACACCACTGAACATCTGGATAAAGCGGCGGTAACTGTCCAGAACCCATCGTTCATTACCGGTGGCCGCAGATAAGCTGGCAACGATTTCATCAGTCAAACCTAGGTTTAGGACGGTATCCATCATTCCGGGCATGGAGAAAACCGCTCCAGAGCGAACAGATAACAACAGCGGA
>JAJZSN010000114.1 GCA_021849745.1 Bacillota bacterium
AGACGTGAGGATGTACAGTAGTTCAGAACATCCTCTTCAGCCTGATGTGCTGCCCGACCGCTATGAAAGTGGCACTCCCAATACTATTGGCATTGCCGGGTTAGGTGCGGCGGTGAAATTCATTTTACAAGAAGGGTTGGACAAGATTAGGAGCCATGAAGAGCAGTTAACTAAAAGGTTTTTGCAGGGAGTTGAGTCCATCCCAGGGGTTGTCATTTATGGCCCCAGGGATGTGACCAAACAAGCCCCGGTGGTTTCTATCAACTTCGGACAGCATGATTCTTCCGAAGTGGGCTTTATCTTGGATCAGGTATTTAAAGTCGCTTGTCGGACGGGTTTGCATTGCGCCCCTGATGCCCACGCCAGTTTGGGAACCTTGGGACAGGGGACGGTTAGGTTTAGTTTTTCTTATTTTAATACAGAGGAAGAGATTGATGCGGCCCTGGATAGTTTGCGAAGAATCAGCCAGGAACTCAAATAATTACTAGTTTGGGGGGAGTATTTTGTTAGGTACCATTGTTAATGTAGCAGCCATTATCGCCGGGGGTTTGGTGGGAATGGTACTCAAAAGGGGCATTCCCGATAAAGTGAAAACCACCGTCATGCAGGGAATTGGTTTAGCGGTGGTGCTTATTGGATTGCAGATGGCGTTGCAAACCCGAAACCCGCTGATTGTCATCAGCAGCCTGGTTATCGGGGGAATTATTGGGGAGTTTATTGGAATTGAGGATAAGTTGCATAAACTGGGTCTTTGGTTGGAAGAGAAGGTCGGGAAAGACAAAGGAGAGGTGGCCAAGGCTTTTGTCAGCACCAGTTTAATTTATTGTGTGGGGGCCATGGGTATTACCGGCGCTATTGAAGACGGTTTGAACGGCAACTCCAGGATATTGTTTGCCAAGGCTATGCTTGACGGCTTTTCGGCCATTATTTTTGCATCGACCATGGGGATGGGGGTGCTTTTCTCTTCTGTACCAGTTTTCCTTTATCAAGGGGCCATTTCATTGCTGGCCGGTTGGGCCGCCGCCCTTTTGAGCGGCCCGGTGACGGCTGAAATGACGGCAACCGGTGGGCTGTTAATCGTGGGGATTGGGATTAATATTCTGGGGATTAAAGAAATCCGGGTGGGGAACTTACTCCCAGCCATCGGGGTTGCTATTATTTTTGCTTCTTTAGTGGGATAGAGGTTTGAAGTATACTCAGTGTGAGTAATGATTCCCTTTAAAGGAAAAAAGGCCTCCGGTGTATCCGGAGCCTTTTCATTCTTTCCGCAACAAACCCAAAGCAATTGCTTCGGCTTGGCGGTAAACTTCCTTTATAGGAACCCCTGATTCTTTGGCCCTGGCGGCACAATCCTCATATTCTGGAGCTATCTGCAAAGGCGGAGTATCTCCTTCGTCTTGCCAAGCGTATTTGACCTGTACCGGGCCATAGGGGGTTTCAACTGTAGTAACATTACGGTGGGCTTTCAGTCTGGAACAACGGTGGAGGCGAACCCCTAATGCAGAGGTTTCCTTAAGCAGGGTATCCACAAGGGCCGCCCTCTTTTCAAGGGGGGCAAGGACCTTAACCAGGGTACCCGGCCGGCTTTTCTTCATAATTACCGGAGTCAGAAAAACATCCAAAGCTCCTTGATTTAAGAGTTTTTCCATAACATACTGATAGATTTCCGGATTCAGGTCATCGATATTGGTTTCGATAACCTCTATTTCATCAGAGAGCCAACCCGCAGTAGCTGCTGCGGGTTGGCTCTCGCCAATCCAAACCCGGCAGACATTGGCTATGGGGAGATCTTTGGTACCCGCCCCGTAACCGGTGGCCCGTATAATCATAGGGGGCGGGGGGCCAAAGTAATTACTGAGGGTTGCCAGGATAGCGGCCCCTGTGGGGGTCAAAACCTCTCCTTCTGTGAGGCCTGGAGTGGTGGGCAGTCCTTTGACCAGTTCCAGGGTGGCTGGGGCGGGAACGGGCAAAAGCCCGTGATGGCACTTAACTATTCCCCAACCCAGGGGCAAGGAGGAACAGGTTATGTGACCAATCCCTAGGTAATCCAGAGCAATACAGACTCCCACAATATCTAAAATAGAGTCTAAGGCTCCCACTTCATGAAAATGAACTTCCTCGGGGCTAATGCCGTGGATTTTGGCTTCTGCTGCGGCTAATTGCTGAAAAATGCGAGAAGCCGAAGTTATTACTGCGGGTTTGAGGCCGCTATTTTCCAAAAGGGTCAGGATACCTCTGAGTTTCCGGTGATTATGCTCGGACTTTTCAATAATAACCTTAAAATTAATGGCCGAGAGGCCTTGCTTTACCACAGATACAGCCTCAAGGTCATAGCCGGTCAGGTTTAACTTATTTAATTGGTCCCGGAGGTTTTCCAGGGGAACTCCGGCATCCAGCAGGCTGCCCAGAAGCATGTCCCCGCTAGCCCCGGCGAAACAATCAAAGTGGGCTGTCAGCAATGGCTTTCCCTCCCAAACTGTTGATAGCATGGGCTAGTGTGGCGGCCCCAAAACCATTATCAATGTTCACCACACCGATACCGGTGGCACAACTGTTGAGCATGGTCAACAAAGGGGACAGGCCCCCAAAGTTGGCTCCGTAGCCAATACTGGTGGGGACACCGATAACAGGTTTATCGGTAAGGCCGGCCACTACACTGGCTAGGGCCCCTTCCATTCCGGCCACCACGATAATTACCGACCCCTGCTGCAGGATGGCCCGGTGGTTCAATAAACGGTGAATACCCGCTACTCCCACATCATATAACCTTTCTACCGGGTTGCCCATAAACCAAGCGGTGATTGCGGCTTCTTCGGCTACCGTCAAGTCTGCTGTACCAGCGCTCACAACGGCGATGACCCCTTTATTAGCGGGTTCCGGAGGCGAACCCAAAGTAAAGCAACGGGCTGGTTGATGGTAGACGGCGTTAGGGAAACGTTTTTGAACCAGGACAAAGGCATCTTCGTTCACTCTGGTGGCCAGCACCAGGCTGTCCATGGCCGCTAAGCGCTCTGTAATCTCCAAGATTTGTTCAGGGGTTTTGTCTTGGCCGAAGATTACCTCGGGAAAGCCGGTACGTAAAGAGCGATGGTGATCCACTTTAGCAAATTCCAGATCTTCAAAAGGAAGCTGTTTTAGTTTTTCCAAACCGGAGTCGATACTGATATCCCCAGATTTAACTTGTTCCAGAAGGATTTTTAACTTATTTCGATCCATATTCTTCTCCTTGGGTTATCGAGACCGGCAGGACTTCGTTCATACTTCCGCTGCGAAAACCTGCCAGGTCAAGGGTTATGTAAGTAAAGCCCAGATTCTTAAAGTGGTCTACAATTTGCTTCCGTTGAAGGGAATCCGTTATTTTAGCCAAATCTGCAATAGCTAGTTCAATGCGGGCAATTTCTCCGTGATGACGTACCCGTAATTGCCTGAAACCAATGCTTCTAAGAAAATCTTCACCTTCTTCAACCTGTTTTAATTTCTCTATAGTAATCCGGTGTCCATAGGGGAAGCGGGAGGATAGGCAAGCCTGAGATGGTTTGTCCCAACTAGGTAAGCCCCAAAGGCGGGAAAGGCTGCGGATTTCTTCTTTAGTTAACCCGGCCTCTTTTAAGGGGCTGATAATGCCCAGCTCTTTACCGGCTTTTATTCCGGGCCGGAAATCTGTGGTATCATCGGCATTAGCCCCGTCTAATATATAGCCATAACCCATATCCCGGGCCAAAGCCACTAGTTTGGAGAAAAGTTCCTGCTTGCAATAATAACACCGTTCCGGTGGGTTACTGAAAAAATTAGGGTTGGATAGTTCGTCGGTTTCCAGTTCCATCCAGTGGACTCCCAGGGAAGCGGCCAGTTTTTCGGCGAAAAGGAGTTCCTGGCGTGGATATGTTTCAGAGACCGCTGTTACGGCTAGTACTTTGTTGCCCAATTGCTCCTTGGCGGCCCGGAGGAGAAAACTGCTGTCCACTCCGCCGGAAAAGGCAATGATTACGCTGCCCATTTGCTTCAACCGCTTCTGCAGCAAGGGTAATTTCTCATTAGCATTCATTGGATCACCTCGGAGGCATATTATAAGAAATGAAATCTATTATAAGTATATCTTATCAGCAATTATGATAAAAGGTATGGGTAAGAAATAAAATATTTGGCAGGAGTTTGCCGGTTTTTGTTGAATTAAAATAAGTCATAATAATATACGGGAGGCTCACATGGAGGTATTAATAAAATCTTTAACACAGTATACTGAGTATTGGTTGCTGGGTTTTACCGGTATGATGGTTGTTTTGTTGGTAATATTTTTAATCACCATCTGGCAGTTTAGCAAAGTAACCAAAAGGTACCGTACCCTGATGCGGGGTTCGGAAGGCAAAAACCTTGAGGAGCTTTTATTCGCTTACGCCCAGGATGTCAGGTCCGCTGTGGAAAGAACCAACCGGGTGGAAGACCGCTGTCAGTACCTGGATAAGGTGGCTGTTCAAAGCATTCAACAGGTAGGGGTAGTAAGGTTTAATGCCTATGACAATACAGGTAGCGATTTGAGTTTTGCCGTAGCCCTGTTGGATCAGAAAGGGGACGGGGTGGTGATCAGCAGTCTTTATGGCCGGGAAGAATCCCGAACTTACGCCAAGCCGATTAAGCAAGGTCACGCTACCTACGCTCTCACCGACGAGGAGTTGGAAGCCATCACCAAGGCCCGGGCTGCCCGGGTTTAATGTATAATAAATTTCACCTCTGGCAGACTAGCATTGAAAGCTATTTGCGGAGGTGCTTTTTTATGGGTCTAACGGTGGCTGTTCAGGACAGTTTGCCGGAGATTAAAATCATGCTGGAGCAAGGCGGGTTTCATGTGGTGAGTATGGAACATTCCAGGGAACCGGTAAGTGCGGTGGTCTATTCCGGAGTAGCGGAAACTTGGGAACCCATCCCCTCTCTGGAGAATTATAGCGGGGTTGACCCCATTGGGAGGGATGGAGCTATGGGTGTGGTTTTGGTTAATGCTACCGGCTTTACAACTCAAGAAGTGGTGAAGCTGGTAAGCCATCGTTTGGCGGGGGAGGACTATTAAGGCCCAGGCCCTTGATCAGGGGTCAGAAAATATAAATCAGGAGGATTAGGTCCTCCTGGAGAAAAAGGGTTTTGCCTGCCTTTACTATTGGCAGGTTCTCTTTTTATATTTTTCCATACCGTTGGCAATGCCGTTAGTGATTAGTTTGGCCATCTTCATCACCATGCTCAACCTGGTGTTCTGTAGTACGAAGTACTCCATAAAACCCCCCACATTGACTATTCCGGTGATATGGAAATGTCCCACCGGGGGTAGATTTTTGTTCACGCCGGCTCCAGGCTTTAATGAACCTTTAGCTAAGTTGATGTAACCTACGCTGTCCAGGCGGCCCAGGCAAGCGTCAATGGCTACGATACAAGGGTCAGGCCAAAGGGAACCTATCTTCTGTAGGTATTCCTCCAAGTTACTGGCATGGACGGGGTTTTCCAGGTCTCCAAAAATAGTTAAACCGGTAATGTTTTTTTCTAACAATTTGCTTCCAATTAAAGGGCCCAGACAATCGCCGGTAGAGCGGTCAGTGCCAATACATACCAAAACCTTTGGTTGTTGAAGATTGGGTGTTAACTGTAACAATATTTGTTGAAAACCATGGGAAAACTTCTCTTCTGCCGTAGGGTCGTCAACATGAATCCGTAAACTTATTTGCTTTTGCCGAGCCTCTTCAGGGGCTGAAAAAAAGGACATAAATACCTCCGGAACTTAATTACTACATCTAAGTATATGCCGTAAAAAGCCGTGATATACATCCTGTGATAACCTTATTCCACTGCCTAAAAAACAAACAATCACTTTTTTCTCAGCAGGATAAATCCGGAAAGATGTCGAAGTCTTTATGAATTTAAGCTAAGCCACAGGGGTTGATTATAACCTCCCGAATTTAAATTATTATAGGTTTCTAGGTGATGTAATGAGGTATCTTAGCCGACGAAAATTTATCAAATTGTGTTCCGCCGGAGCGGCGGGTCTGGGGTTAGCTCAGACCCCCTTGCCTTCTGTAGCTGCAGCATTTACTGCGGCTTCTAGAGGTAAGCCAGTGGTCCTTTGGCTGCAGGGGGCAGCTTGTTCAGGTTGTACATCTTCCCTCATGAACTCAACCTACCCCCAGCTTAAACAATTACTTCAGGATATTGTCGAAATGCGCTTTCACCCCCAATTGGTCTCAACTCAATTAACACTGGAGGCTTTGTTGCAAGTCGCCCAAGAACATCGGGGCAGATATATTTTGGTGTTGGAAGGAGCTATTCCCACCGCTAAAGGTGGGGTGTACGGCTTGATACATAGAACGGAACAAAGGACTTCAAGTTTTCTGGATGTGGTTCAGACTTTAGGTCAGGGAGCTAAATTTATCCTTGCTGCAGGTACTTGTGCTGCCTATGGTGGTATTGCTGCCGCCCAGCCTAATCCCGGGGACTGTGTTGGGGCTAACAACTTGCTTCCGGCGGATAAAGTTCTCAATGTGCCTGGTTGTCCGCCCCATCCTGATTGGTTGATTGGGTCATTGGCTCATGTTCTCATGTATGGAGAAATGCCCGAACGGGACGATTTCGGGCGGGCCCGGGTATTTTATGAAGGAGTGGTTCACGACAATTGTCCCCGGCGGCAGTATTTCGATAACAGCAACTTTGCTTTGGTTTTCGGGGAGCCTGGTTGTTTGCTGGAAGTAGGTTGTCGGGGGCCTATGGCCTTTGCTGATTGTTATAACCGCCAGTGGAATGGGGGTCAGAATTGGTGTATCCGTTCCGGGGGTCCTTGTTTGACTTGTACCCACCCCAATTTTCCCGATGGGACTACCCCTGTCTTTAAAAGGATGCCTAATGTATCGGTGCTGGGAATTACCACAACTGCGGACACCATTGGCAAAGTTGCTGCTGCCGCCACTGCTCTGGGGGTGGGTATCCACCTGGTGGGCAGCTACCTCGCCGGGCGAATAGGCACAAAAGTCCCGGTAAAGGGTGGTGAAAACCATGGTTAAAGTAGTTATTAACCCTTTGAACAGATTCAGGGGTTCCCTTCAGGTAGAGGTTGATATTGCCGAGGGCAGGGTGGTTGAAGCCCGGTGTGGTGGTTTGAGTTACCGGGGCTTTGAAGAGATGCTGGTGGGCCGTGATCCGTGGGACAGCCTTATGTTTGCGGCCAGGATCTGCAGTGAGGAGTCGGTGGCCCATACTTTGGCAGCGGCCCTGGCCCTGGAGAAATTAGCTGGATATAAGGCTCCACCAAATGGGCAGGTAATGAGGAACCTTCTACTGGGTACGGAATTCCTTCGGGCCCACATTGGACACTTTTACCTTGAGGCCCTAGGGGATTTTGTGCCCCAACCCGGCGAGAATTACTGGGAGGCCATGGATATCCTTCGCCTGCTGGGGGAGATGATTGCCCTTTTCGGGGGCAGGCACCCCCATGGCAGTGCCATTGTACCCGGCGGGGTGGCGGAAGTGGTTGATTCCCAGAAGGTGATAAACTTTGAAGGGCGCTTACATAAGGTTCTGTTATTTATAGAGAAAACTTACCTGCCGAACCTTTATGCTCTCAAGGTAAAATACCCTCAGTATCTCAACATTGGCCGAGGCTGTCAAAATCTCCTTGCCGCAGAAGGCTTGGTTCTGGAAGGTAAGCCGGGCTTGTTTCTTGCGGGCCGTCTGAGGACTTCCCTGGAACCCAAAGTAGATACTGCGGAAATAACCGAGGATGAAAAATTTGCCTGGTTCCAAGAGGAAGAGGCGCACCCCGAAAAAGAGGGGGCTTATTCCTGGATTAAAGCCCCTCGTTATGATAACCAGGTTTATGAAGTGGGTTCTTTAGCCCGGATGATGATAAAAAAACATTCCAAAGTAACCGGTTTGGGTTTGGGGGCCTATTCCCTTTTGGGCCGCCACCTGGCCCGGGGCGAGGAAGCCTTACTAATAGGAAAAGAAATGCTCCAGTGGCTAACCCTATTAAAACCGGGGGAACCGGGGGCCAAAGCAGTTACTTTGCCTGACAAGGGGGAGGGGTTTGCTCTGATTGAAGCCCCCGGTGGTATGTTATACCATCGGATAGAGGTTAAAAGGGGTTTGATCCAACGATACCAGATTATCACCCCCTCCACCTGGAACCTTTCCTCCAGGGACAGCAGTAACCAACTGGGGCCGGTAGAACAAGCCTTACTTGGCTTGACGGTCCCTGTCGGGCAGGAGGCTTTGGAGGCGGCCCGGATAGTTAGTTCCTTTGCCCCCTGTGCTGGTTGTGCCGCCCATTTGATTACCCTTGATGGCCCAAGGGTCCACCCGTATAAGGTCGAGGGGTGACAGTTATGGAAAATCATACCCATTATTCCTTAATCGCACGGTTTCTCCATTGGTTGATTATGATTACTATGGTGGTCCTGGGCCTTTCCGGTTTATATATCAATTCCCCTGTCGGTTTTTCTCTTTTTCCATCCATGGATATTGCCCGGTTGGTTCATTTTATTTTTATGTATATACTGGTAACTGTAGCATTATATAAGCTGTTTTACGTTTTCCACCAGGGGGATTTGGTTA
>JAJZSN010000115.1 GCA_021849745.1 Bacillota bacterium
CCGATCTAGCTCTAGCTCTTAGAAAAATGGGAATTAACAGGTGGACTCTATCCCCTGAACTTACCTTAGAACAGGTAGGTCTGATGGCCCGGCTTGGTGGAGGAGAAGCCATCGTCCACGGTTCCCTAACCATGATGGTATCGGAGTATTGCGCTCCGGGGGCTATCTTAGGCCGGCGGGAACGGGAGCAGGCTTGCGGCAAGCCTTGCCATAAGGGAAGGTTCGGCCTTAAGGACCGGATGAATTTCGTTTTTCCGGTGGAGACGGATCAATATTGTCATATGCATGTTTTCAATCCCAAGGAACTATGTCTCATTGATGAGCTGCCTGTCCTGGCAGACCAGGGTCTGGCGGCCCTGCGCCTGGAACTGAAAAGGTCTGATGCCCGGTATGTGAGCCGGGTGGTTAAGGCCTATCGTCAGGAGTTGGATATGATTAAAAAGAAAGGCCCTCGGTATCAAGTGCCGGCGGGAATCAGGGAAGAACTGGAGGCCTTATCCCCCGCCGGTTTCACCAAAGGCCATTACTATCGGGGGGTCTAGCTATAGGGTGGCTGTCAGCTGTCAGCTATCAGCTGATAGCTAAAATGGGGTGATGAAATTGGACCAGCGGATGTTAAAGCGGTTGGAATACGACAAGGTTATAGAGATGCTGGTCGATTGTGCAGGGAGTATGCTGGGTAAGGAGATAGCTGCCCAGCTGAACCCCAGCACCGACCTGGAAACGGTTAAACAGCGGCAGGAGGAGACCAAGGAAGCCAAGGAGATCCTGCGTTTTTACCCTGACCTGCCTTTAGGCGGAATCCGTGATATCAGGGGGATTTTGCGGAAGGTAGAAATCGGGGGTATACTGGAGCCTACGGAACTGCTGGAGGTGGCTGATACCGTTTTAGCCTCCCGTAGGTTAAAGACTTTCCTGTTGGAGGCCAAAGGCACTTATCCCGTTCTAAAGGATTTGGCCGCCTCCCTGGGAATGTTCCGCCAGTTGGAAGACCAGGTGGCTCGCTGCATCATGGGCGGAGGGGAAGTAGCGGGCCATGCTTCGGATAAACTGGCCTCCCTTAGAACCCAGATTAAAACCAATCAGAACCGGGTCAAGGACCGGTTGGATCATGTTCTCCGGTCCTCTGAATACCAAAAAATGCTTCAGGAGAACATCATCACCATGCGGGGCGACCGCTATGTGGTGCCGGTGAAACATGAATACCGGGGCCAGTTCGCCGGTATTATCCATGACCAGTCAGCCAGTGGGGCCACTTTATATATTGAACCGATTGCAGTTGTAGAGATTAATAACGAATTACGGCGGTTGCTGGTAGCTGAGAAGCAGGAGATTGTAAGGATTTTGGCCCAATTAACCAACCTGGTTAAAGCCAATTTGGAGGAGATTAAAGAAACTACCCAATTACTGGGGCAGTTGGATTTTATCTTTGCCAAGGCTTTTTTGAGCCAGAGGATGGACGCCGTGGAACCCCGGCTGAACCAATGGGGGAACCTCAATATCATTAAAGGCAGGCATCCCTTGCTCAAAGGTGATGTGGTACCGGTCAGCATTCACCTGGGCAAGGAGTTTGATATACTCATCATTACCGGACCCAACACAGGTGGAAAAACGGTGACCCTGAAAACGGTGGGGCTGTTCTCCCTGATGGCCCAGGCCGGCCTGCAGGTACCGGCTGAGGTGGGTACTGAACTGACGGTATTCAGCCAGGTTTTCTCAGATATCGGTGATGAGCAGAGCATTGAGCAGTCTTTGAGTACTTTTTCCTCCCATATGACTAACATTATCAGTATCCTGGAACGAGCGGATGCAAGCAGTTTGGTTTTGATGGATGAGTTGGGGTCGGGGACTGACCCCACTGAGGGGGCGGCCCTGGCCATGGCTATCCTGGATGAATTTCACAGCCGGGGAACCAAGGTTATCGCCACCACCCATTACAGTGAACTGAAGACTTTTGCCTACAGACAGGAACGGATGGAAAATGCCAGTGTGGAATTTAATATCGAAACCCTCCGTCCCACCTACCGCCTACTAATCGGCCAGCCGGGTCGCAGTAACGCCTTTGAAATCTCTGCCCGGTTAGGGCTGCCCCGGACTATTGTAGATCATGCCAAGAGTCATCTAAGCCAAGAGGCTGTAGAAGTCGCCGACCTGATTGAAAACCTGGAGGCCAACCAGCGGGCGGCGGAACGGGAAAAAGAGGAAGCTTATCGCCTACGGGACGAAGTAGCCCGGCTCAAGAAGGAATATCAAGGATTAAAAGAAGAACTGGAAAACAAAAAAGCCCGGATCCTGGAAAAAGCCAATGAAGAAGCCTATCGAATCATCCGGGAAGCAAGGCATGAAACGGACGGAGTTATCAAAGACCTTAAGGAGGCCATGGCCGCCGAAGGGGAAAAAGGCAAACTCCTAGCCATGCAGGAAGCCAGGGAAAAACTCAAGCTCCTCCACGGTAAAGCGGCTCAAAGGACAGAAAACCAAGCTAAAAATGCCCCCGGTCAGGTGCCTAGAGAGGTTAAGTTGGGCCAAGAGGTTTTCATCCCTAAACTAAATCAGAAGGGTCATGTTACATCCAAGCCGGGGGAAAACGGCGAGGTTCAGGTACAGGTGGGTATCATGAAAATCAATGTGGCCCTGGAAGACCTGCGGACAGTGGCCCAGGAAACCAAAGCGGTGGAAAAAACCGGGGCCGGTCGTTTGATGATGAATAAAAGCGCCAACATAGCCAAGGAAATTGATTTAAGAGGCCTGACGGTTGACGAAGCCACCCTGGAAGTGGAAAAATACCTGGATGATGCTTACCTGGCCGGTCTGCCACAGGTTTACTTAATTCACGGCAAAGGCACCGGAACCCTCCGGGAGGCCATCAAGGATTTGTTGTCCAAATATCCCCATGTTAAGTCCAGCCGCATGGGCGGCCATGGCGAAGGAGGCACCGGGGTAACCGTGGTGGAACTGAAATAGTTCGTAGTTCAAACTACAACCCCCACCTAATACCCCCAATACCATCTTTGTTGGGATTGGATGGGTTTTCTGGGCCGCTCCGGCTGCGCCGGTTGGTCTGGGCGGGTTGGTTCAACAGTTCCCGGCAATCCATCCGGTACAGAAGGGTCTTCCGGTTGTTCCACCTTTGGAGTAACAACATGATCCGGTAAAGGGCATTTTTCGCTGGGAGCTACAGTCCCCGGAGATAGATCCTGAACCACATCAATGGGGCAACCGCCTTGCTCACCCCGACCGGGAAGGTTAGCAAGGTATGGTACTCCTCCGTGGCTTGGATCTGTACATACACTAATAGTTTTTGGGGTATTAGGGCCGTGGATGTCGCAAACTTCTGTGGGTTCAGATACACCTTTCATATACACTTCACTGGCTTCTTTTTTAATTAATACTTTGGTTATCACATCGGGACAGTATTCATTAGGCAACTGCCCGGTGGTGCCGCAGACTTCCTTTGTCACATGGAGATCACATTCTTTGGAAGGGACTTTACCGGCGGGGAATATATCGGTAACCAGATGGTCGTCAGGGCATTCGGGGGAAGGTTTATTCCCGGAGTATTTACAAACGGTAGTATAAGCAATGCCTTTCGGCTTTTTGAAATCTTTGACTTTAAGCCCATTATGGGCTTCAGTCATAATTTCCCGCCAGATTTGAGCAGGATAGTTACCACCATATAGCCTGGGCATGGGTGTGGGTTGGTCATGACCCAACCAAACAGCCCCGACTAACTCCGGGGTGAAGCCAACAAACCAAATGTCTTTACTCTCATCTGTGGTACCCGTTTTTCCTGCCACCGGCCAGCCCTTAATTCTGGCTCTGCCGCCGGTACCGCTATTAACGGCAGTTTTCAGCATATCGGTCATGATATAAGCCGTAGAAGTTTTCATAGCCACTGTTTTAGTTTGTTTAAATTCATCAATTAGAATATTATCTCTGTCTCTTACTTCGATAATAGCAGTCGGATCAATATGTATTCCGTTATTGGCGAAGGTCTGGTAAGCTGAAGCCATCTCTAAAGGCGTTACCCCACGGCTGATACCACCGAGAGCAATGCCCAGACCGTCATCTTGTTCCATCAGGGACGAAATGCCCATTTTTTGAGACATTTCTTTGGCATAGGCTATTTTATTTTCCTGAAGCAGCTTGATGGCCACAATATTAACTGACCGACGTAAGCCTTCGCGTAAAGTTGTGAGGCCTCGATATGTGTCGTCAAAATTTTTCGGATGGTAGGCTCCAACCTTAAAGGGTGCATCATCCTCTACTGAAGCCGCACCCTTTCCTTTTTCTATAGCGGGAGCGTATGCCAGGATAGGTTTGAAAGCGGATCCAGGCTGCCGATAACTCTGGCTCGCCCTGTTCAGAATACGTTTTTTATCGTTTTCTTTACCCCGCCCACCCACAATAGCCTTGATTTGGCCGGTTTTTGCTTCGATGATGACAGCTGCCGCTTGGGGCTGAAGGAGTCCTTTTTCATCAGTTTTGGACTTGGGGAAATTTTTCGGATTACTCAAGGCCTTTTCGGCTGTTTCCTGAATTCGAGGATCTAGGGTGGTATAGATTCTTAAGCCACCTTCAAAGACTTTGTCAGGACCATATTTTTTTTCTAATTCTTCTTGAACATACTCGACAAAATACTGGTAAGGATAATTAATGGTATCTTTGGATCCCCCCTTTTGGAGGGTGGAAAAGTCATCCAGCTTAGCATCATCGGCTTGATCAACGGTAATAAACTCATATCTGAGCATGTTATTAATAACCGCATCCCGCCGTTTTTTGGCGATTTCAGGATTTTTGAATGGAGAGTATGTATTGGGTGCCTTGGGTAAGCCGGCCAAGGTGGCTGCTTCGGCTAAGGACAGTTCTTTGATATCTTTGTTAAAATAGGTACGGGCAGCTGCTTTAATGCCGTAGGCGTTATGTCCAAAAAAGATGCGGTTTAGATACATCTCGAAGATTTCGTCTTTGCTGTACATGTTATCTAACTGGATGGATAGGTATGCTTCTTGAATTTTACGCTTCAAGGTTTTTTCCGGGGTTAAAAAGACCAGCTTTACCAACTGTTGGGTGAGGGTACTGGAGCCTTGGGAGCCGTAACCCTCCGTGACATTGGCCATGGCGGCACGGGCAATGGCCCGTGGGTCTACACCGTTATGATCGTAAAAACGAATATCCTCAATGGCCAGAAAAGCATCTTTTACAACTTGGGGTACGTCATCAATCTTAATGTATTGCCGGTTTTCAGCCCCGTGGATTTTGGCAACCTCATTACCATCCTTGTCGAAGATGACAGATGTTTCGCTGGTCTTCAATTTGGCGGTATCCAGCTTAGGCGAGTCCTTAACCATATAGGTTAATGTTCCGAATCCAGCCGCGCCTATGAAAAAAAATAGTAAGAGTACAATCAACATTATTGGTTTCCATTTGTTTTTTTTACGCCTGGGTTTCTTGGCGTTATCCCTATTTTCTGCCAATTGGCATACTCCCCCTTGCTTATAAGGATGACATCGGGTCAGCTATTAGCTATCAGCTGTCAGCAAAAGATTATGTAGACGTTTAAATTTTGACATATTTTTAGTTTCCCATGTCAAAAGTTAAGAAAATTATAGCATATTTCCGGAGCAAATGAAACATTTTGCGTAAATTGCATGAGTGGGGACAATTTGGTATAATGAAGAAAGTCAATAATCGGAAAAAGGGGATTGGGGATGAACTTGGAAAAAGAATTACAAAGACAAATTGAGATTATCAAGCGGGGAACCGTGGAGATAATACCGGAAAATGAACTACAAGAAAAATTAAAAAAATCTATTCAGCAAAACAAACCGTTAAATATTAAACTGGGGCTTGATCCTACGGCGCCCGATATTCACCTGGGCCATACCGTAGTCTTGCAGAAGTTGCGCCAATTTCAGGATCGGGGCCATCAAATTATTATTCTACTGGGGGATTTTACCGCCCGTATCGGCGATCCCACCGGCAAATCCGAGACTCGTAAACAGTTGAGTGAAACTGAGGTTTTGGCCAATGCTCAGACTTATAAAGAACAGATTTTCAAAATTCTTAATCCCGAAAAAACTAAAGTTGTGTTTAACAGCCACTGGCTGGCGTCGTTAAATTTTGCCCAGGTTATTGAACTTGCTGCTAATTATACAGTAGCCAGGATGCTGGAGCGAGAAGATTTCGCCAAGCGTTTCCGGGAAAACCTGCCCATTAGTATTCACGAGTTTTTTTATCCTCTAATGCAAGGCTATGATTCGGTAGCCCTGGAAGCTGATGTTGAATTGGGCGGCACCGACCAGAAATTCAACCTGCTCATGGGCCGCACCCTGCAGAAAGAATATGGCCAGGAGCCGCAAATTGCCTTGATGATGCCTATCCTGGAGGGACTGGACGGAGTCAATAAAATGAGCAAAAGTCTGGGGAATTATATCGGTATTACCGAGTCTCCTCGGGAAATGTACGGCAAGACCATGTCCATTGCCGATGAATTGATGGTAAGGTATTTTGAGTTGGTAACCCAGGTGCCTTTAGATGAAGTCAGGGCCATTGAAAACGGCTTAAAGAAAGGTGCTATGCACCCCAGAGATGTAAAAATGCGTCTGGGCAGGGAGATTGTGACCATTTACCACGGGCCGGAAGCGGCCCAAGCTGCCGAAGAAGAGTTCAAAAATATCTTCCAAAAAGGGGAACTTCCCGATGAGATTCCCGATCTCGTTATCAACCCGGAAGATTTATCCGAAGGTCAGATCTGGCTGGCCAAGCTTTTAGTTCAGGGTGGATTGGCGGCTAGTACCAGCGAGGCCCGCAGGCTAATAACTCAAGGAGCGGTTAAAATTGGTGAAGAGAAAATATCCGATGCCAATTACCACTTAACTCCGGTTCATGGTATGGTTATTCGAGCCGGTAAACGAAAATTTGCCAAGATTGTACTAGTTAATTAAAAGGGTGCTAATTATGAAAAAAATTATCAAAGCTGTGGGAGAATGGGCCCAAGTCCTTCTCATGTCTGTAGTTTTTACCTTTTTAATTCATACTTACGTTGCCGAAGCTAGAGAAATACCCAGCGGTTCCATGATTCCAACCTTTGAAATAGGTGACCGGGTATTGGTAGAAAAAGTTTTCTTCAAAATTGATGAATTAAATAGAAAAGACATCATTGTCTTTCAACCACCTGCCACATCACCTGATACCACACCTTATATCAAGCGAATTATCGGCTTACCGGGAGAAACGGTGGAACTCCGAAAAGGCAAGGTATATATCAATGGTCAGATGATTGAGGAAACCTACCTTAATGAAATTACCGGTAATGATTATGGGCCGATAACGGTTCCGGAAGAAAACTATTTTGTGATGGGAGATAACCGGAACAATAGTCTAGACAGCCGGGTTTGGGGTTTTGTCCCCCAAGACAATATAATAGGTCGTGCATTAATTAGGTATTATCCTTTTAACCGCATAGGGATAGTGGCCGAATAGGGAGGTTTCCTAAACCTCTCTTTTTTTATGTCAATAGAAGAAAGGCGGCACCTTTTTATCACCTTTCCAGGTAAAGATACATATATTTTATTTACGGAGGTGACAATATGTTTAGGCGTAAACGTCCTTTATTGTGGACTAACAGACAACGGAAACCTAAGATTGTGTTGATGTTTTTCGTCTTATTATTATTAGGTGGTTTTTGGCTGTTAATTACGGCAGAACGCAGTTTAGGCCCGACAATGGTTAGTATAACGGAGGCTAAAAGTAAGCAAATAGCTGTAGAAATAATTCATCGGGCTATTAAAGAGGAAGTTAGTCAACAGTTGGACTATCAGGATTTGATGTTAACCCATAAGGATGAACAGGGTCACTTAGTTATGGTTCAGCCTGATATAGCCAAAATTGACCGACTACAAGCAAAAACAACTTTAATAATAAATGAACGTTTCAAAAAACTAAGTGATCAAAAAATCGGTATACCCCTCGGGCAGCTATTGGGGAGCAAATTTTTTGCCAATATTGGGCCCCAGGTTAGAATTAGTGTAAAACCAGTTGGTACCGTTAACGTAAGAATGGTTAGCGGTTTTGAAGAAGCAGGTATTAATCAAACTCGTCATACTATTGCCCTTAGAATTGAAGGAAGGATTAACATTGTAATTCCCTTATTATCATCCGGTACTAAGGTTACTACCGATGTATTAATTGCTGATAATGTTTTCTTCGGTCAGGTTCCCAATATCTATTTAAACTCCGCTTCTTCTCAGGAAAAACGTAGAGGATTAGGTAATTGACCGTATTTATCGAATTAGAAATAGGTATAACATATGTTAATTAACGTTAAAGAACGTTAAAGAACCATTTAAAAAAAGCCTTGACATCCAAAATGGCGTGTGTTAAGATATTAAAGTGTCCCGAACGAGGACGCTAGAAATAAAGCTTCAAAACTTACCACTTGAAAAACAAAAACTGACGTGGTAAGATAGCAAATGTCGCTCCGGAAAAACGGAGCTGACGAAAAGAAAGAAAAAGATACCAGTTGACATCACGCAGCAATGTGTGATAAGAT
>JAJZSN010000020.1 GCA_021849745.1 Bacillota bacterium
TGCTTTTATCCTTGCTTTACCTACAATTTGGAAGCAAAAACTAAAGTTGAGTGCTTAAATGCATTGATTTTTTTAGGTAAAACCTAAGAATCAGCTTGGGAAAGTTGAGATATTAAGATAAATAATGCTGGGCATTATTTTGTTACCCAGGATAAAGATACTACCCTAAAGGCCGTTAGTCCCTTTTTAAAATCTTTTTCGTTGTAAAATTAATAAGTAAACATGGTGATGGGACAAAGATTTTGGTTTATCTACTGTGAAAAATTAAAGTGATTCCTTGAGTCAAAAATACTCTAGGAATCACTTTTTTGCTTAATTCGTGGCAGCGCTAGGGCCTACTTTATCTATTTATTAGGATATTTATTAACCAGCCTATCTAGATTTAATGAATAATACTTTCCTTCGAAATACAGTGTATCGGAATCCTTGGAATAAACCATAAAGTTTTCTGTATACTTAGGGCTTTCGAACCTTTTATTAGGGTTCTTCTTGCCTGGTTCAACCAGCCGTAACAGTTGAATGGCATAAATGTCTTTATCACCGGGTTTAACCTGATTCTTAAAGATGTTACGGAACTTAGTTTCCAGCTCGGTTGCCGGTTTTATTGGCTTGGAATTCCGTATAGTCTCTACAAGGGTCCGGAAATCTGACTTGGATAGCTTAGGGGCATCGTTGGCTCCTGGTACCAGCCCTGAATGATAGAGCTTGGCTTCGTGATAACTGCTTAAATCAGCGGCCCTGGCTATTTGCTGGTGCATAAAGGTTTCCAGTTCCTTGTTTTCATAATAGGCTAGACGACTTCCGCCAGGCTGCTCCTCAAAGAGTCCCTGGCCGTAAGCTAAGATTCTGGAATACCAATCACCGTCAACATCATAATCAATCCACAATGTGGCTTCCCGCTGGTGGACTTGTTCCTTGATATCTTCGTATATCTTTAGTTTCATCTTTTTTATGAGCGGACCCATGGCTGTTCTTTGTTTAAGATCCAAGGAAATTGATTTGTTTAAACCTACTGCTGAATTGTCACTTCGACTAAATAGGATGCTTTCGCCTGGGTTTTGAAAGCTTATTCGTATCTCAGTGGGTATAGTACTCTCCGCCCGGTTAACTAAGTAGGTGGAATGTAACCGGAAGATTCCTGCAATAGCTACCGGGGTGATAAGCAATAGGGCTAAAACCCCAAAAAATTGCTTTTTATGTTCTCGGCAGCCCTTTTTTTCTACCAGTAGGATATATAAGAAATAGCCTAGTAAGGCTGCTACTGTGGCGGTTATAATTCCTGGGTAAACTAAGGGAAGGTGGCGGGTATTCATGGGCGGGAGCAGTAAAAGCAGATTATCCCAAATCAAGGTGCGAAACTGCGACATTCCTATATAGTAGCCCAGAAGGGCGGCGCCCAGTACGGCAAGGATTTTATCTTTGACCGGTTTGCTCATTTTTCAGCACCTCCATGGTAGTATTTAACCGCTGTACGGTACTCTGGGATAGTTGATATTTGTTGCCCTTTAAGGTGATTAAAGCGCCATTGGCCGGATCGAGATGGGCCGGCATGCTTCCTCCTCCTTGAAATTCCAGGAGTAAAACATAGCCCTTTTCATCCCTGGGGTATTGGCTGTCATCTTGGGGCTTGGCACGACTAAGTTCCTCCGTTAGATAAGCATACTTCTCCTGGGCCAGGGCCTCTTCATTCAGGCTGATAAGCCAGGAACTGCTGTATTTATCCACGGTGTAAAAGGTTATTCCCTTGATGCCCGTTAGGGTGTCTATTTTGACTAGGGTATAACTATACGCTCCATAAAGGACCCCTGTCCAGGCGAGGATTACAACTAAAGCGGCACCCAGAAAATTGATGACTTTTTTTCTTTGGAAAACCCGTTTGTCGCTGACCAGATAACCCACCAACATGGCGATAAAAGCCCCTATTAAGGCGGGAGTAAATATGGAGGAGACCCAATCTAAGATGGGGTGATAAGGGAAGTAACCCATGGCCCCGGGAATATGATAAAACAAGTTCTGACCGTCTCGAACAACATTATCTGAGAAGAAAATGCCCAGGGCAAATTCCGCCAGTTTATAGGGTAAGGCCATGATGGCTTTGGTTACGATAAAATGATCCTGGGTGTAGAGGCGGGAGAAGAGGCCCAGGAGAAAACCGCCGAGGCTATAGATGGCAATCCGCCTGAGCCCCTTTTTTCTGGCCTGGATTTTGCTGATTATCACCTCGTCATCAGCTTCCAGGTGCTGGACAGGTAGTTCCAGGGGGTTGTTTAACATTTGGTCAAGTTTCTGTTGACAGTCTGGGCAGGTTTCCAGGTGTTTGCGAACTGATTTCATTTCTTCAAGCGACAGTTCTTCTTCTAAGTAAGGTCTAAGCCTTTCGTCATAACCGCAACTCATTGATTTCCCTCCAATCCGTTATAAATCTTGCGAAACTCTCTTCTGGCCCTATAGATACTTACTTTGATACTATTCAATTCCTGGCCGGTGATGTGGCTAATCTCTTTGTAGGATAGATGAAGTATATCTCGTAGAACAATCAGGTTACGGTAGGAAGGGGATAGACTGTCTAGGGTGCGGGCAATCATCTCTTTGGTTTCGGTATTGAGGGCCGATTCTTCCGGACCCCTCGGTTGGTTGAGGGGGAGTCGGGCGGTGTTCTCCAAGGAGTCGAGGGGTTCCCATTGGATTTTTTGGCCCGATTTGGCCAAGTCAAAGTAAGCGTTCCGGGCAATGGTGTAAATCCAGGTTTTGAAACTGCTTCGCCCTTGGAATTTGCCGATGTTGAGATAGACCTTCAGAAAGACGTCCTGGGAGAGTTCCTCGGCCACGGCTTTGTCTCCGGAAAGGTAGTAGAGGTAAGAAAAGATTTGGTTTTTGTACTTCTGGTATAGAAGGGTGAAGTCAGCGTCCAAAGAGATCTTCCTTTCGGCTTGAACAAAATTACCGGTAAGCTCTGCTCATAATTATAGACTTAAATGGGTGAAAAAGGTTAACAAAAAGTTAAAAAAGACTACCTTGGTTTTTAACCACGGTAGTCTTTTGCGCCCACTATCTTCTGAAAAGGTCTAATCATATTTAGTTTATTCCTTAGAATTGAGGCCGCTATCCTTGGCAAGGGCGCTTAGGCCGGTGATGGTTCCCAGGCCCATGGTTTCCACTGCTGTGCTGGGTACTACCACCAGGGCCCCTTTTTCCTTCAGTCCTTCGTAGAGGATGTTCATGGCCCTGAGTTGCAAGGCCATGGGGTTACCCTCGTAGGCTTTAGCCGCTTCGGCGAACTTCAGGGCAATTTCGGTTTCTGCCGTGCCCAGGATGATTCTAGCCTTTCTTTCCCGCTCCGCTTGGGCCTCCCGGGACATGGCATCTTGCAGGTTGGCGGGGATGAGGACATCCCTGATTTCCACCGATTGAACCGAGATTCCCCAGGGTTCGGTTTTGTCGTCAATGACTTTGCGAAGTTCATGGTCAATTTTTTCCCGGTCGGCCAGCATCTCTGATAAAAGGGTGCGCCCGATGATGTCCCGGAGGGCGGTTTGGGCGGCCCAGGAAACTGCTTTTTGGTATTCTTTCACTTCCAGGGCCGCTTTTTGGGCATCCCATACCTGCCAGAAAAGCACGGCATCCACGTCTACCGGCACGGTATCCTTGGTGAGGGTTTGTTCTGCGGTGAAAGGGGTTACCGTGACTCGGTGATCCACCCAGGAGGCGATGGAATCAACCACTGGGATGACAAAAAACAGTCCGGGTCCGGCCAGCTGGTGGAAGCGGCCCAGGCGGAGCACCACCGCTTTTTCCCATTGGTTAGCCATCTTGGTGGCGGCCAGGGCCAGGGCGGACACGGACAGGGCAAGATAGAGGGATAATAGGTCCCCGGTTAGGGAAGTCATGGCCAGGCCGGTTCCGGCGATGAGGAAAAAGAGAAAAACCGCTAAAAGGTTCATAACACCATCCTCCTTAAAGCCTTCGGTTTTAATTACTCTTATTATAGAGGGTTATCTACGGCAAATCTTCTTGTCATCTGCCATGAATACCTGGGACATTTGTCACGGAAGAACTGCCTTTTAATGTGTCAAATAAACCATTAAAGAGCCTATTCAATGAATTAACAAATTTAGTAAAATTAAAATAAAAAACACATTTGTTGGCAAATGATGGTAAAATGGAAGTGGCAAACAACCGAAAAAATCATTAGGCGAGGTTATAACATCCTGGGAAGGCCAAAGGTCGATACTAAAACCTTCCTTAGCAAATATAATAAAATACGAGGTTAACGGGGGAGGAAAAGTATGAATGACATCTTGCAGTTAAACGTCCTGGCGGTGTATTTCCTGTACGGTTTGTCTTTTTATACCATGGGGGTGGCCGTGGCCCTGCAGTACCGGAGCTACAGCAGCTTTCGGCTGGCCAACAGTCTCAGTCTGTTGGCGGCTTTTGCCCTCCTCCATGGGGTAAGCGAGTGGGGTAGTGTGTTTATTCCGGTGAGGCTACCCGACTTTGGCGCTTTTCCTACTTGGAAGCTCCTGGCCATTCAGCGGTTGCTGCAATCTATTTCCTATTTTTTTCTCTTTTGTTTCGGGGTTAAATTAATTTCTGATTCCAGGAAACAAAATTTTTACTGGTGGTTTATTTTGCCTACTATGGCCTTTCTCTTTTGGTTTCTTCATTTTTCCCGCTTTATTCCCTTGGTAGGCACCGACGAAGTACTATCTTGGCTTTTGGATAGCGAGAGTTGGTCTCGTTATGCCTTGGCCTTTCCGGCAGGGTTGTTTACCGCTTATGGTCTGGCCCTGCAGGTTTCAGAGGTTGAAAAACTGGAAGATGGTTTAGTGCGGAAAAACCTGTGGCTGGCTACTGTTGCTTTCGGGTTGTTTGCCTTGTTAAGTGGTATGGTGGTTCCCAGGGATATCGGTTTGCTGAGTCCTTGGGTCAACACAGGAACTTTCCTAAGTATTACCGGTATGCCTATTGAAATTATGCGGACCGTTACGGCTTTGCTGGCTACTTGGTCAATCACCCGGATGTTAACCATCTTTGACCTGGAGAAGCAGCGTCAGGTGGCGGAAAGCCGCCGTCTGGAGGCAGTCTACCGGGAAAGGGAACGTTTTGCCCGGGACCTCCATGATGATGTGATCCAGTCCATTTACGGAGTAGGGCTGGGGCTGCAAATCACCGGTAATCTGATTTCCAAAGACCCGCCCAGGGCCGCTTCTCAGGTTGCCTCGGCCGTCGAAGGGCTGAACAAGGTGATTCATACCTTACGGGCCTATATCCACGACTTGGAGTACAAGGACGGGGATATGGAGGGATTGCTGGCTGGGCTGGTGGAACAATTCCGGGAGAAAACGGAGCTGGATATTAAGCTGGATTACCGGTTGCCTGCCCGGGGCCGCATTCAACCGGCGGTTGGGACGGTTAACTGGCAGCACCAAGTACAGCAGATTATCCGGGAAGCTTTGCATAATATCACCCGGCATGCCAGAGCCTCCCAGGCCTTGGTAGAACTTCGGGAGGAGGGGGAACGGTTGGTGATTACCATCAAGGATAACGGGCGGGGTTTACCCAAAGGAGGGGTTTTTCAAGTAGAAGGAGGCAAGCATTGCGGTTTACGGAATATGCATACCAGGGCCGTCCTCCTTGGCGGCGAGCTGCAGTTATCTTCAAAGGCGGGTGAAGGTACTACCCTGGTTCTAACTATACCCCTGGAAAAGGTTGAACGGTAAAGGAGTGGTGGTTACATGGGCAAGATCAAGGTGTTGATAGTGGATGATCATGAGATTGTAAGGTTGGGACTAAGTCACTTTCTGGGGCAATATCCAGACATAGAGGTTGTCGGGGCCGCCGGCAATGTTGAAGAGGCTTTACTGAAAACGGAGCAATACCGCCCCGATGTGGTAACCATGGATATTTGCCTCAAAAAGAGCAGCGGTATTGACGCCTGCCGGGAAATCTGCAACTGTTTTCCCGAAACCAGGGTAATTATCCTGACCTCTTACGGGGATGAGGGTACTTTAATGGAGGCCATTTTTGCCGGGGCCAAAGGCTATGTGCTGAAAGACGTGGGAAGCGACGAAATAATCCGGGCAGTCCGGGCTGTCTACAGAGACGAATCCCTTCTGGACTCAGTGGTTACCAAAAAGTTATTAGATCAAATGCGTCGTAATAACCGCCAGTCCCATGACGCCCTGGAACAATTGTCGGCCCAGGAGAAAAAAGTCCTGGCCCTCATAGCCGAAGGAAAAACCAACCGGGAAATAGCGGAGACCATTTACCTGAGTGAAAAGACGGTGCGGAACTATGTCAGCAATATCCTGGCCAAACTTAATTTGGTCAACCGCACCGAGGCGGCAGCTTATGCTGCAAAGAGAAAAATCGTTGATAAAGCCTGAAGGGATTCAGGCTTTTTTTTGTTAGCCAATTAGGAAAGGAATTTCAGTTCACTATGTCGAAAGAAAACTTATTGAGAGAAATCAAGGTATAGAAAAAGATTAACCCGATGTGTTATAGTGTCATTGTTGTTGTAGATTAAAAATATTAACCCAAACCATTAATAAAAATTGACAAGTGGGGTACTTATGGATATAATATTTATAAATAAGAAGTTGGAAAAGAAATTTAGTTCTCCTAGAGAGATTGTTAAGAATTGGGGTGCCGAGAACGCCGGGAAAATTATGCAAAGGTTAGTTGAGTTAGATGCTGCTCCATGCTTGCTTGACATTTGTAATTTACCTGGTTGTGATTTTCACGAACTTATAAATAATCGAAAATGTCAATTCTCGGTGTCAATTAAGCAACCTTATCGACTGGTCTTTGTCCCAGATCATAACCCAATACCGCGCAAGGCCGATGGAGGCGTTGACCTTAAACTGGTTACCGCTATCTGTATTATGGAGGTGGTGAATTATCATGACTGACAATAAAACTAAATTCAAACCTCAATTCGCAATTCCTCCGGGTGAAACAGTGTTGGAAACGATCGAAGCAATTGGGATGTCTCAAGCTGAACTGGCTGCCAGAACGGGTCGGCCGTTAAAGACCATTAATGAGATAATTAAAGGTAAGACGGCTATAACACCTGAGACGGCGCTGCAGTTTGAAAGAGTTCTAGGTGTGTCAGCAACTTTTTGGAACAACTTAGAAACCAACTATAGGGAAGCGTTAGCCACAATAGAAGAACGCAATAGACTTGAGAAACAAGTGGAGTGGTTAAGATATTTTCCACTAAAAAAGCTATATCAATTGGGGGCAATTAACAAATCGGCGGATCCAGTTGAGGGACTAACAGCGGTACTAAACTTCTTTGGAGTTAGCAGTCCAGACGCTTGGGAGAAACTTTGGTTAAGTCCTGAAGTAGCTTTTAGAAAATCACCAGTGTATCAAAGTTCTCCATACACAATAGCTACTTGGATGAGATTGGGAGAAATTGCGGCACAAAAAATAAAATGCCAACCCTATGATAAAGAAAAGTTTAAGCAGGCTATAGTTACTATTAGAGAGTTAACCATTGAGGATACAAATGTTTGGTATTCAGAGGTCATTAGGCTTTGTGCTGAAGGGGGTGTAGCTGTTATTTTTGTCCCAGAATTACCTAAAACACATGTAAGCGGAGTAACAAGGTGGTTGAGCGATAAAAAGGCGTTAATTCAATTAAGTCTGAGGCATAAAACGAATGATCATCTTTGGTTCACTTTTTTCCATGAAGCAGCCCATATTTTACTTCATGGAAAAAAGGATGTATTTATAGAAGGAGCTGTTTTTGACAGTGAAAAAGAAGAAGAGGCAAATAGGTTTTCAAGGGAATTCCTGATACCACCCCAAAAATTTAGGGAATTTCTTAAGTCGACTTCACGGTTTAGCCAAGAGGCAATTTTACTTTTTGCTAAGAGCATAAATGTTGCGCCTGGCATCGTAGTTGGAAGGTTACAACATGATAGTTTTGTTCCAAGGAGCCACTTTAATAAACTTAAACAGTATTACAAGTTTGAATGGATAACGGATAAATAAAGGGGGTGCACATTAGTGAGGTGGTTTTGGACAAAAAAACTACCAGGCGGTTAACAAAGCCTGGCGTTGTTGCCTCGGGTTATTACAGTAACCCGAAGAGGGCCCTGGAATGTGGGCCAGTATTTAGTTTAACTAAATAAAGAGGAAAACCCATTAGTAAAATTATAATACCACATTCCTTGTCTCTTGGCAATAATGTTTTAAGAGAAAGGAAATCCAAGAATGAGTGATTTTCGTGAAGGCTACAAACTCATATTCCGCCCTTGGAGAAAAGACCCTAATACTGGACAAATTCTTTGGGCAAGGAATTATGGACTCAAAGCTTGGCCGATTTGGATTAAAGAGTAAGCAATAGCCTAAGAAACATCTGGATGTAATATTGAGAGGCGTCTGGCCGCTTTCTCGATATTATTTCCAACGTAAATAATTATTATACTAAGGAGGCAATAAATATGGCCGGTAATACTGGAAATAATCATCGCGATGGAGCTATAAAGGATCGCTCGCAGTTTAAGGCTCCTAGTGGTAATTGGGCAAAAAGAGATTCTGATACTGGGAGAATTATGGATGTGAAGACTACCGATAAGAAACCTTTTAAAGGGGTCAGAAAAGAAAAGTAACAAAGCGCCCTCTGGGCGCTTTTGTTACTTTAGCGAACCCATGTATCTCGAATATCCATCTTTTGTTGGGGAACAAAAACTTACCTTAGTCAAGACATAGTAAGTTAATTTTATTTTGTGGGTGGTTAATATTCAACGAAACACCTATTGAGGATTTTAACTTGGAAAATATTCTTAAGGTTTGTAATCTACTCTAAAGCCGAGCTTAGTGAACTTAGGCGTACACGAGAACAGTTTAATAAAAGACAGTACTAAACTAGAGCCAACCAAGGCTCTTCTTTTTTGCATTATAAAAATATTTTTAATCTTTACCTGTCTTTTGTTTATGCCCTGGTGGATGTGGGCCATGATAGGGGCGGCCATAGATATTGCATTTTTGTTTAAAAGGAATTAAAAACAGAGCCCTTCGGGCTTTTTTATTAGGAATTATCGTTTGCAGGATTGTGGATAATAACCCGCAAGCAACGAAGGGGGAGGTAGTAACCCGGAGAGCACATTACGGAACTTCCGGGAACCAATCACTTCGAAGGTCCCGTCGCGAAGGCCACTGTGACCTTAGGAAAAGCAGCATAAGAGGTTGGCCGCAGCAGGGACCTGAGAAGATGATTGGTCCGGAAGTGGAGTATAGTGCCGTAGGGTTACTGCCTCACCCGGAGTCGACCCAGAGCCGACCCCAACCCGACCCAGACAACGAAAAAGGACACATACCCCTGACAGTCTAAGGACATTTAGGACTCTCGACACCTACATTATCCTTCCCCTTGGGATTATACTATTAATAACCAAAAGGATAGGGGTGAATAGCGGTGCCCATAAGGGAAGATGAAAAGGTTTTTACCCAGCAAGCGGTTGTAAGGGTGGGATTAATCCTGGCTAGTGTACTGGTGGTCTTCTTCTTTGCCCGCTGGTTGGTGACCCCGGAATCCTTTGGTCAGTATGGACGCTACCGGGGGGATAGCATAGGAGAAGCGGCGGCCCGGGAAGTGAGTTTTGCAGGTGACAATACAGCCTGTAAGGCTTGTCACCAGGAGGTGTTTCTGGCTGTGTCCCGCAATGAGCATGGAAAGCTGAACTGCCAGTCCTGTCATGGCCCGGCGGCAAAACATGCTAACGATACGGCCCTGGAAATGCCCAAAGTTACAGGAAATGCAGAATTGTGTGGCCCTTGCCATATGGAAACAGCGGGGAGAAATAAGAGGGTTGCCACCGTTAAGTTACAACTCCATAGCGGAGGGGTAGAGTGTACACGGTGCCATGACCCGCACCGGCCATACGGTAAGTTGAGGGGGTGAAGCCGATGAAGAAAAAAATACCCCGCCGGGAATTTCTAATCGGTGCCTGTAAGGTGTTGGCCACCGGTTTTTTAGCAACTGGAGGTGGGGTAGGAATAGGGATGAAAACAGTTTTCGCTCGTGATGGAGTAATGGATTGGCGAAAGTTCTGGGCCGGAAAACAGTGGGTCTTTGTGGTGGATACTTACCGTTGTATAGGCTGCGGCAGGTGTGTCATGGCCTGTAAAGAAGAAAACGCCGTCCCCCTGGATAAAGAGGTCTATCGTACCTGGGTAGAACGTTATGTGGAAAGGGAGGAGGGAGTAACCATTGAGTCACCTGGCGGCGGATTAGATTTTCCGCTTCAGGCACCGGAGGAAGGGAAGCAGTTTTTTGTCTCAAAATTATGCAACCAATGTCAGGATCCTCCCTGTGTTCAGGTCTGTCCGGTGAGCGCCACCTACCGGACGGAGGATGGAGTGGTTTTGGTGGATAATCAACGGTGCGTGGGCTGTCGTTATTGCATCCAGGCCTGTCCTTACGGAACCCGGTTCCTCCATCCGGTAACCCATGTGGCGGATAAATGCACCTGGTGTTATCACCGGCTTGTGAAAGGGATGCGGCCCGCCTGTGTGACCATTTGCCCCGTTGGAGCCAGAAAATTCGGTAACCGGGAAGACTCCGACAGCGAGGTGACCAAAATCCTGGAAAAGGAACGGGTAAGGGGTCTTAAACCGGAAAAAGGTACCAAACCGCAGGTATTTTACCTGGGGCTGGACGAGGTGGTGATGTAGTGACAGGATATATTTTTCCTAATGAACTGGAAGTTAACTGGGGTTTGTTTATCGTCTTGTATCCCTATCTCACCGGGCTGGTGGCCGGGGCTTTTATCGTTTCTTCACTGTACCATGTTTTCGGGGTCGAGAAATTGAAACCTGTATCCAGGCTGGCTTTGCTGGCGGCCCTGGCTGTATTGCTGGTGGCGCCCATGGCCCTAACCTCCCACCTGGGGCAGCCTTTACGGGCCCTGAATATGCTGTGGACCCCCAATCCAACCTCAGCTATGGCGGGTTTTGGCTATATTTATAGTTTCTATTTGATTATCGTACTGCTGGAGATCTGGTTCATGTATCGCAAAGACTTGGTCCAATGGGCGGCCGAAAAGCCGGGTTGGGTCGGGAAAATGTATAACCTTCTGACATTGGGGGCCAAGGATATTTCTCCATCGGCTTTACAGACAGATCATAAGGTGGTTGGCATCCTGGCCATTGTGGGAATTCCGTCGGCAGCTTTTCTCCATGGTTATGTAGGGTTCATTTTCGGGGCGATTAAAGCTAACCCCTGGTGGTCTACCCCCTTGATGCCCGTTATCTTTCTGCTTTCGGCAATAGTTTCCGGAATTGCCCTTTTAATAATTGTTTATGCCGCCTCATGCCTTTTGCGGCGACGGGAGATGGATTTCCACTGCTTAATGACCATGAATAAGTATCTCTGGGTTTTCCTAATCTTTGCTTTTGTCTTGGAGGTTTTGGAAGTTATCCATATGGCCTATGAAGCAGAAAAAAAATGGTCGGCTGTGAAGGGATTGATTACCCAAGTGCTTCCTTTTAGTTATTTTGGTATTCAGTTGGGAGGTATGCTGGCGGCTTTTTTCCTGTTGCTGGCGGGGCGGTGGAAAAAAATTTCCCAGAGTATCGCCCGGAATCTTACCTTAGCTGCAGGGGGATTGGTACTGGCCAGTGTTCTGGCCATGAGGTTTAACGTGGTTATCGGTGGTCAACTTATTTCCAAAAGTTTAAAAGGTTACGCTGTTTTTCATGTACCCCTGTGGGAGGAAGGTATCATTCCGGCTGCCGGGTTCCTGATTCTTCCCTTCGTGTTGTTGGTGGGCCTGGTTTATCTCCTGCCTCCGTGGCTGGATAGCCAACCGGAGAAAAAAAGGCGGCGAGGCTTTGAACGTAACCCTCACCGCCAGGAACATGGTTCAATCTTCAAGCGACTGTTTCCCTTTGGTGAACATTGAAGGAGGTTGTTTCAAATGACCGGTATCTTGTTAACCACTATGGGTCTTGCTGCTCTCTTCGGGTTTTTTCTGGCTTACCACTTTTTCTTTTACCGTGTTAAGCTGGCTAAACCGTGGCGCTGGTTAGGGGCCATTGTTGGTGGAACGGTGGCAGGAGGCTTCCTGGCTGCGGGAACCTTGGTTCTTCTTTGGCCGCCCCTGAATATCATGATGGTAATTGGAGCTCAGGTGATGGTTGTCATTGTTACTGCCTTATTGTTGCTGGATAAGGGTGGCAATGATCAAAAACCCTCGACTAAGAAGGGTTTAACCGGTTCTAAAGGCCTTGGTAAAGACGAGAACAGAGGCGCTGAACAAGAGAGTTTGGTTGCTTAATTCTCGGTGGAGAAAAAGAGTGCCCCAGAGTTCAAAGGAACTTTGGGGCACTTCTTTTTGAATTTTCAAAACCAATGACACTGGTTGCAATAGGTTCCCGCTACGTTGCTACCGGTTCCGGGTTGTTGGCGGTTATGGCAGGTGAGGCAATTCTGAATACCCTTATCCTTTGTTTTTCCGGGGTGCAGGGGAACCATTGAACTGCCGTGGGTCTGGGGCCGCTTCAGGTGGCAGTTGTAACAAAAGGCCTGGGCCCTGGCAAAATCGGCGGCTTGATCTCCGGTGGAAGGGGTTACAAACTTGGGAGCCCCTGGGGTCACGTGGCATTTGGTACATTCTCCGATGGCGGCCCGGGCGGTTTTGCCATGGTTTTCCTGCCAGCTCGGCTGTTCATGGGAGGGCAGGTCGGGTATGGCGGTGTGACATGCACTGCACTTGCGGGTAATTCGCAGTTGTTTGTGGCAATCGATACAGGTCCACATACTAGGCTGCAAATAGAACTTGGTAGCTGCTTTTCTTGCTTTTTCCAGATTCCAGGTCTCATAATCGGTTGTTAAGCCCCGTTCTGCTATGTTGGCGTGAACTACGCCGCTGTGACATTTAACACAGGTTAAACCTGCTTTGGTATGCTTTTCGTGGGGGATGATCAGGTCTCCGGAGACGGTCATGACCCGATTTGGGGAATGACAACCTTCACAAACGGAATTGGGAATGGCTTCGAAAATCTTGATGGGCCTGGTGAAGTTCTTAGCATCATGCTTTGTCTGAAAATACGCAGGTTTGATGTTATGACAAGCTGTACAGGGTACGTTGCTATGGGAGGAAAGCTGCCAGGTCAATATTTCCGGGTTCATTTCATGACAGCCGGTACATTGATTTTGCTCCGGTTGGCTTCGGGCTTTTGATCCCGGTGGCCGGGTTTCTGTGGCTGCAACACGGGAAAAAGCCAGGGCAAAGAAGGCGATAAATAACAAGATAACACAGACAACAAGCAATGTTTCCCGTTGTTCCCGCATGTTTTCAACCTCCTTTTAATATTATTTAACGGTCGCCCTGTTAGATAGGTTGTTCGGGCCATTTGGAATATGGTTACATATAGCTATTCTTATTATAGACTGACGGCCCTGTCATATCTTCCTGTCACTTGCCATAAATCTCAAGGTCATTTGACATGGAGCAATTGACACCCGGGGTTGGATTATTTTGCTATACTAGAAATAAAATGTCGAATTTTGATTGAAGTTATTTGCTTTTGCAGATATAATAATATTTGAGTATTTGCACACAATTTGGGTGTAAAATAATGGAGTATGTGAGCAAAAGATGTTGCCAACAATGGAATTTCACCGTCTGCCAATGTGCAGGTACTCTGCGTCCAGGGGAGGGATTGAAAGGGTAGCGAGAATTGACAAAATAATGAGCATGGAGGTATTGAAATGAAAAGTTATAGAAGACCTATTATCCAACTTATTTGTTTTATTTTTCTGTTCATGTTTGGTTTTTTACAAACGGTGTATGCTCAAGACATAGATATCTATACAAGCGGTGATGTTAAAAAGCATACAGCGACAAGCTTGCAGGGTACAAAACCCGATCCCAACAATCCTAATATTGAAGCTGCTAATGTAATCAATGGAACAGTTAAATTTTCATTTAATGTGCCATCTGGACTGAGTTACGATATATTGCGTTCGGACAATGGCGGTGAATACAATAAGCTAACCGATTTTCCGCTCAATAAGGCAGAATTTACAGATAAATACGTATTTAGTGGGCATACATATTATTATATATTGGTAGTTTATGACGCAAATGGTGCCGTAATAAGCAATAAAGGCCCATTTAAAGCAGTAATTAAAGAAGGTGCGTCCGTTTCTTCAAAAATCATAATATTAGGGCTCGATAGCCCATACGCATTAGTTAACAATGTTAAATATAAGCTGGATGTTAGTCCCTTTCTCAAAGATGGCAGAACAATGGTGCCGCTTAGATTTATTAGTGAACAGATTGGCGCACAAGTAGAATGGTTGCAAAGTGAGGAGAAGATCACCATTTCCTTAAATGGAAACAGAATAATTCTTAGAATTGGAAAATCTGAGGCAATAATAAATGGTAAAAGTGTTTTCATGGATGTTCCGGCTATGACAAGTAATGGTAGAACATTGATACCTATACGGTTCGTGAGCGAAAATCTAAAGCTTAAAGTAGCTTTTAATAATAAAACTAAGCAAATTACATTAACTTCCGGCGACCCTAACGGACAGCAGATAGCTCCTCCGACAACGCAGCCGTTAAATGACAATGAGCGTATGGTCAGAGATATTGTCAGCAGTAATAAGAAGTATACCGGTGTTTCTACCCAAGGATCCATATCATCAAAATATAATATTACATTTACTGATTTTACGCAAACCGGTCAATTCAAGGGGGAAATTGAGTGGATTGGATATAATGTCACAGATGATATTGCTGGCTATATTCTCCGTGATGAAATTTTATTCAAACAAACTGCTCGTCACCAGAATAATAAAACCACGCCGTTAGATGTCAATATTACTATGAAAATAGGAAGCAATAACCGGGTAAGTGGAACATGGGTTGATGTGCTTAACGGAACCAAAGGAACGACTTGGTTTGAATATACAACGTCAGAGGCAAAACAGGCTAAATATAGCGGAAATTTTGATGCAAAGGGTTTTCCTACCGGTAAAGCAACGGTTAATTTTGGTGATAATATTACTTTTACCGGTGAAGTGAAAGTAGAGGCAAATAATTTTATCGCAATTGGAGTTGTTACCTACCCCGATGGCACAAAGGTCATTGGGAGATTTGTTAACGGAAAGCCGGATGGATTAAACTCAATTATCTATTCAAACCGTACGGCTTATTTGATAGACTTTAAATATGGAAAACCAATTGATGCCTATGTTGCCAATACAATACCTACTTATAAAGCGGATGAATTAGCAGTATATAAAGCTCATGAAATAGAAATTTTTAAAGCTGATAATATTGAGCAATTTAAAGCTGATGATATTGAACAATTCCAAGCCGATAATATTGAGCAATTTAAAGCTGATGATATTAAACAATTTAAAGCCGATGATATACAGCCATACAAAGCTGAAATGATTAAACTGTATCAGGCACAGCCGGTGGAGAAATTTAAGTCAACCGTTAACATTCAAAGATTTGAGGCGGAAGTGGCGAAATTAAATCCTCCAGGAGCATACCCCAGTATACCGATTGGGGGCTTTAAATCGCCAAACTATATGAATCCTATGGTACAGGCATGGACATCGCATATGATGAAGCTACCCTACTTGATTAATAATGGTATGACATATTCTTATTAAGAAAGATTGCTATAAACTAAAGTTGGCACTAAGCATTTTGCTTAGTGCCTATTAGTGTCGCTTTAGCAGTCAACATCTTCAAGGATACGGATAGTATCCCCGGATGGAGCAAAGAAGCCGTCGGCGTTACCTCAGTAGATTTTATCTGCTTTTTGGGCCAGCCCCATCTTCTTCTTTTTTCTCTACAACTTTGGCCGGCAGACGGCCTGCCCGCCGGGTGGCCTCCCGTAACAGAAACTCGATGTGAGCATTGACGCTGCGAAGTTCATCGGCGGCCCAGTGTTCCAGCGCCTCATGCAATTTGGGGTCGATTCTTAAGGGGAAACTTTTCTTAGGAGGCATATGTCTCTCCCCCTGTTAATAGAGACTGCCTGTATTGATAACCGGTTGGGACGAACGGTCGGACACAATGGTTACCAGTAGGTTATTTATCATGGCCACTTTCCGTTCTTCATCTAGTTCCACGATATTCTCCTGCTGAAGCTTGGCGATGGCCATCTGGGCCATGCCCACCGCGCCTTCTACAATTATCTGCCGGGCCGCCAGGATGGCTGAGGCCTGCTGGCGCTGCAGCATGGCACTGGCAATCTCTGTGGCATAGGCTAAGTGGGTTAACCTGGCCTCCATAACTTCTACCCCGGCCACCGACAGACGATCCTGCAGCTCCCGTCCTAATTGGGCAGCCACTTCGTCGGCGTTGCCCCGGAGGGAATAGCCTCCTTCGTTATAGGTGTCATAAGGATATTTAGTAGCTACATGGCGTAAGGCTGTTTCGCTTTGGATTTCTACGAATTTTTCATAATCATCTACATCGAATAAGGCTTTGGCCGAGTCGGTTACTTTGAAAACCACGACAGCGGCAATCTCAATGGGATTACCTTCGACATCGTTGACTTTTAACTTAACGCTGTTAAAATTACGCACCCGCAGGGAAATCTTTTTACGAAGGGTTAGGGGTACGGTCAACCAGATGCCGCTTTCCCTAAGAGTACCCATGTAGCGGCCAAAAAAGATTGAGGCCAAGGCCTGATTGGGCTGGACAATAACGATACCGCTGGCTAACAGGGTAATGATAACCACCAAAATGCTTCCGGTGATAATCGCCTTGGTTATAAAAAGGTAAGCTGTGCTCCCGGTCAATGCTAGCAATAATAGAAGGGCAATAAAACCATTGATTTTCCAGGCCTGAATTTCTTTCACTTGACACTCCTCCTCATACTATTTGGATATAATAATGATATCACATTAATATAGGGAGTGTCAACATTTTTTTACTCACTTCGCAGTGCCTCAATGGGGTCAAGGCGGGCCGCCTTGGTGGCCGGGTAAACCCCGAAAAAGATACCTACCAGTAAGGCAAATAACAGGGCAATGATTACCGCCGGAATGGATATCGCAGTATGGATAATAGGGAAAGCGGAGGGCAGCAGCTTAGCCCCGCTTATCCCGGCGGCTAAACCCAATAAGCCACCGATGATACTTAGAAATACCGATTCTATAAGAAATTGCACTAGAATATCCCTGCGGGTGGCCCCGATGGCCTTGCGCACCCCTATTTCCCTGGTTCGCTCTGTCACTGAGACCAGCATGATGTTCATAATGCCAATCCCGCCTACCAGTAAGGAGATGGCGGCGATGCCCCCAAGACCGGCAGTTAATATGCTCAAGATATTGTTGATGGCATTGAGCATGTCCTGTTGTTTTAAAACCGTGAAATCCACTTCCCGGTGGTTTTTTAGTAAGGTTTGACGAATTGTTTTTTCAAGGGGTTTGATGTCTTCGGCTGAAGTTGCTTTAACGGTTATCTGACTGATGTTCTTTTCCTTTTGGCGAGCAATTACTTCAGTTATGGGCAGATAAATCTTAACATTAAGGTCTTCACCACTAGGTCCCATGTTTTCAGGTTTCTTGTACTTTAATACTCCTACCACTTTATAATCTTTACCGTTTAATTTAAAGGTTTTGCCAAGGGAGTTCCGGCCCTTGAAAAGCTCTTTATTGGCCTGGTCTCCGATGACAGCCACCCTGGCTTTGTCCAGGCGTTCTTTTTTGGTAAAAAAACTTCCGTATCTTAATTCCAGGTTGGAGATATGAAAGGAATCCTCATCCACTCCGGTGGTGGAGACGAAGATTTTCAATTCATCCAGCCGGTCCACGGCATTATAGAATCCGGTAACGGCGGCAATATTCTTCCGGCCCTTCAAGGCTAAGACATCATCATAGGTCAAAGTGTTTTGACCAGGGCCCATGCCGTCGGAACGAACCCCCAGCTTGCTTTTCCCATTTCGATGGCCAATATCCACCTTGCCGGGGAAAACGTAAAGGAGATTAGCCCCGAGGGATTCCACTTGAGAGGTGACCTGCCTTTTGATACCTTCCCCGATGGAAGTGAGCATTATCACCGAAAAGATGCCGATGATAATCCCCAACATGGTCAGGAAACTACGCAATTTATTATGGAACAAGGATTTAACACTACTGCGAAAGTTTTCGCGAATTTTCATTGGGGAACCTCCTGGACGATGCCGTCCTTGATGTTAATAATTCGGTTGGCCTGACCGGCGATTTCTAAGTCGTGGGTGACTACCACGATGGTTTTTCCTTTTTGGTTGAGGTCTTTGAAAATGTCCAGGACTTCCCGGCCTGTTTTGGAGTCCAGACTCCCGGTGGGTTCGTCGGCCAGGATGATAGAGGGGGTATTGACTATGGCCCTGGCGATGGCCACCCTTTGTTTTTGGCCCCCCGATAACTGGTTGGGTCTATGTTTCAGCCTGTCTTCCAGGCCCAGGGCTGCCAAGGCATTCCTGGCCTTATCCCTGGCTGTTCGGGGAGACACCTTGCTGTAAAGGGCCGCCAGTTCCACGTTTTCTAAAGCGGTGTACTGGGGTAAGAGATTGAAGGATTGAAAAACAAAGCCGATATGTTTGTTTCTGATACCGGCCAGTTTATAATCATTCAGTTTACTGATGTCCTCCCCGGCCAGTTGATAGCTACCCCGGCTGGGCCGGTCCAGGCAGCCGATGATATTCATCAGGGTCGACTTGCCCGACCCGGAGGGACCGGTGATGGCCACGAATTCGCCGTCTTTAACCGAGATGTTGACATCTTTTAATACTTCGGTGATTTCGTCGCCATTTTGATAGCTTTTATATAGGGATTGTATATTGATGGCCATAATAATGCTCCTTTGTAGGTGGTATAAGCCGCTTTTAGTGTTTTCAATGGGTTGATAAAATATTACATGACCCCGAAAATCAACAAAGGAAATTTCCACAATTTTACGGAAGAGTCTTTACGTGCAAACTCATGTTTGGTATAATATAGAAGTAGAAGGTTTTATGAAGTTGTTTAAGTTTGCAGGATATACGAAAAGTATTATTGAATACCATTTAAGTACAGATACCGAAAGGAAAGATGATGGCAAAACATGTAACAGAAATTCGTGACCCCATTCATATATTTATCAAACTTGATTCCGATGAACTTAAAGTGCTTAATTCCCGTCCGTTTCAACGTTTACGGCATATTCATCAACTGGCCATGACTTATTTGGTTTATCCGGGGGCAACCCATAGGCGGTTTGAGCACTCTTTAGGGGTAATGGAACTTGCCGGACGAGTTTATGATATTGTTACTGATAAATCAAACATTAATGAAAAGATAAAAGATCTTATTCCTCAATTAGGACGGGAAGATGAGCGAAGGTATTGGCGGCGGGTGCTAAGAATAGCGGCTCTATGCCATGATATGGGTCATTTGCCTTTTTCCCATGCCGCTGAAAAAGAATGGACTATCTTTTAAGAGATTCTCACCATGCGGGAGTAGCTTACGGTAAGTTTGACTATTTTCGGTTAATTGACACTTTGCGTATTTTGCCAAGGGAAGAAGGAGGTTCTATTGAACCGGCATTAGGTGTGGAGGAGGGTGGACTCCATTCGGCGGAGGCGTTACTTCTGGCCCGTTATTTTATGTATACCCAATTGTACTTTCATCCAGTTAGAAGAATCTACGATCATCACCTGAAAGATTTTCTAGCGGAATGGTTACCTTCTGGAAGGTTTAGTATCAATATTGAAGATTTGTTGAATATTACTGATAACGAAGTTACATCTGCCATGCTAAAGGCTGCTCGGGAGACACATAGTTTGGGTCATCATGCGGCAAGCAGTATTATAAATCGCCAACATTTTAGGGTAATCTACCAACGGAATCCGGAAGACATTATTAAAAACTTGAAAGCTGCGGAAATTGTTTACGATGTTTTAAAGGAAAGATACGGAGAAGGCTTGGTTAAATTTGATACTTACAAACAAAAGGGAAGTGGACCTAATTTCCCTGTACTGGTAAGGGATGGACGGATTATTTCTTCTTTGGCTACGTCGGAAACACTAAAGAATCTGCCTGTTGTTGCTATTGATTTTGTTTTTATTTCTCCCGAATATCGACAGGAAGCGCAAAAATGGCTGGAGAGCAATTTAGAATCAATCATTAGGGTTAAGGAAGTATGATATGGAAAGGTTTCAAAAAAACGTAGTTATAATTTCATTGATAGAAATCTTAAAAGAAAAAGGTAGTTGGTGTGGGGAAACCCATATTCAGAAATCTACTTATTTTCTTCAAGAATTATTAGAAGTACCTTTGGACTTTGAGTTTATTTTATATAAACATGGTCCTTATTCTTTTGCGTTAACTGATGAACTTACGGCAATGCGGGCCGATGGACTTATTAAACTTGTACCTCAACCCTATCCTTTTGGCCCTTCTTTATTACCGAGTGATTCAAGCAAAGCATTAAAAAGAATGTATAGAGAAGCTCTTGAGAAATATTATAATAAAGTTATTTATATAGCTGAAAAACTTGGGGATACTGGGGTTGCTTCTTTAGAAAGGCTTGCTACTGCTTTATATGTTACACTTGAGGATGAAATGAAAGATGTTAAATCAAGGGCCGACCGGATTCACCGACTGAAACCTCATGTTTCAGTAGAAGAAGCTCTTGAGGCTGTAATAATTGTAGATAAAATTCGACAAGAGTCAAAAGAAGTTATATGAGTTAAGTGTTAAAATTATTTTTATTCACAGATGGTTAAGGATTCTGTAATCATCTTTTTTGTTTACTGTACAAACATCTGTTTCCAGTAGTTAGCTTATGGTAATATAAATATATAATAAATCACGGGGTGGAATCATTGCTACATAAGGCCGAGGAAACCTTAAGAAAATATTACGGTTATCCCTCCTTCAGAGAGGGTCAAGGGAATATAATTAACAGCATTTTGACAGGTCGAGACACCCTGGGTATCATGCCCACCGGGGGAGGCAAATCCGTTTGTTTTCAGATTCCCGCCCTGTTGTTACCGGGCCTCACCCTGGTCATCTCACCCTTGATTTCCTTGATGAAAGACCAGATTGATGCCCTGAACAGTTTAGGGATACCGGCTGCCTTCATCAATAGTTCATTAGACCGGCGGCAGGTGGAAGAAAGAATTAGAGAAGCCCTGAAGGGCAAATATAAACTTCTGTATCTGGCCCCTGAGAGGCTGGAGACCCCGCAGTTCCGGGCGGCTCTTAAGTCCATGAATATTTCTTTGCTGGCCATCGATGAAGCCCATTGTGTCTCCCAGTGGGGACATGATTTCCGGCCCAGCTATCGAGCCATCGGCCCATTTATTAAAGAACTGGTCAAACGGCCTATTGTGGCGGCATTTACTGCAACTGCCACCGAGGAAGTGACCCAGGACATTATCCACCTTTTAGCATTGGATAACCCTAAGGTTTATGTCACTGGGTTTAACCGGGAGAACCTATCCTTTGGGGTAATCCGCAACCAGGATAAAAAGGATTTTCTGTTAAGCTATCTATCCGATAATCGGGATCAGGCGGGGATAATCTATGCTGCCACCAGAAAAGAGGTGGAACAGCTTCATGCCTTTCTGTGTAAAAAAGGGTATTCTACCGGTAAGTATCACGCCGGATTGAGGGATGAGGAACGGAGCGCAAGCCAAGAAGCTTTCCTATATGACGATATCCGTATCATGGTGGCAACCAATGCTTTCGGCATGGGTATCGACAAGTCCAATGTCCGGTATGTGATTCATTACAACATGCCCAAAAACATGGAGGCCTATTACCAGGAAGCCGGCCGGGCCGGTCGGGACGGCGACTCCGGGGAGTGTATCCTGCTTTTTGGCCCCCAGGACATTCAACTACAAAAGTTCTTAATCGAGCAATCAATTTCCTCACCGGAGAGGAAAAGCAACGAATATAAAAAACTACAGGTAATGGTGGATTACTGTCATACCCCCAAGTGTTTGCGCAAGTTTATTCTAGACTACTTCGGGGATGTGGATGTCCCGGAAGAATGCGGTAACTGCGGTACTTGTAACGATAAGAGCGAACTTACCGATATCACTGTGGAAGCCCAAAAAATCTTTTCCTGCATCTTACGGATAAAAGAACAGTACGGTAGTTCCCTAGTGGCTGATGTTCTGAAGGGTTCCCAGAATAAAAAAATTACCCAGTTGGGATTTAACCGCTTGACTACTTATGGGTTGATGAAGGATTATACGGCCAAGGAGATAAAAGACCTTATCAATGTGCTGATTTCCGACGGGTTTATCCGCATGACGGAAGGTCAGTATCCGGTATTGAAATTGCAGCCCAGGGCTATCGAGGTACTGAAGGGTGAGGAAAAAGTGTGGCAAAAAGTACAACCAAGACAGCAAAAAGCCGCCGCAAACAACGCCCTTTTCGAACTGCTCCGTCAATTGCGCAAGGAGATTTCCCAAATTGAAAAGATTCCCCCTTACGTCATCTTTCCCGACAGCACCCTACAGGAAATGTGCCGGTATTACCCTCAAGACCGGGCCGCTATGCTTTCCATCAAGGGCATGGGAGAGGTTAAATTCGAAAGGTACGGCAACCGGTTTTTGGAGCTGATTCAAAGGTATGCTGAGGAAAAAGGTGTTCCTGCCCACAGTGTACCGGCTAGCTCTCCTCAACCCAAGGAACTGCCCAGTCATGTAATAACTTTGAACATGTACCGGGAGGGTAA
Source organism: Bacillota bacterium (assembly GCA_021849745.1). Taxonomy (GTDB): domain Bacteria; phylum Bacillota; order Carboxydocellales; family JAJZSN01; genus JAJZSN01. The sequence continues at coordinate 22,701 of JAJZSN010000020.1, forward strand.
ATCCTTCCAGGATATAGCTAGAGAAAGAAACCTAAAACCTGTTACCCTTCAGGATCATATTATCCGCTGTGGTCTGGAAGGCCATGAGGTGGAGTGGGATGATTTTATCCCTGAGGGGTTTGAGGAACTGATTTTAGCCAAGATTAAGGAATTGGGGGCGGAGAAGTTAAAACCCATTAAGGAAGAAATGCCTGATGAGGTTGATTATATGGCGATTAAAGCGGTGTTAAGTAAATATAGGCTGCAGGCTTGGCCCTTCTAGAGAAAAAAGGTAAGAAGGAAGGGTTTTTCCTGATGGTAGAAGGGGGTCGGATTGACCACGTAGCCCATGCTAATGATCCTGCAGGTACTATCGGTGATACTTTTGCCTTTGATAATGCCGTGAAAGTAGCTCTTGATTATGCCAAAAAAGATAAAGATACCTTAGTAGTGGTGGTGGCTGACCACGAAACCGGCGGACTAACCATTGGTGCCGGTGGTGAAGACGTTAAGGCCGATATAACCTTGCTGAGCAGGTTGACCAAAACAGCCGAGTTCATGGGTAAACAAATTAAGGCTGACGGTTCCAATATTGATGCGGTATTTGCCCAGTATGCCGGTATCAACGATTTGTCTGCTGCGGAGCGCACCGGTATTCAATCTGCATCCAAAAAGGCTCTGGCTGTGGCTAATGTAATCAGCGCCCGGGCCGGAATCAAGTTTGCCAGTACAGGTCATACCGGTGTAACCGTGCCGGTGATGGCTGTGGGTGATAAGGAACATGAATTCACCGGTCTCCTGGATAATACTGAAATACCTAAGATTATTGCCGAGGCAATGGATTTGGACTTAAATTAACATAGAAAGCTGTAAAAAGGGATAGCCCCTCAAGTAATTGAATTTACTGTAGCGGGCTATCTCTTTTTATTAGGTGTGTTAAACCGGAAGGGGGAATTCCCTCTTAGCATATCTTACTTTCCCAGAACTTGAAGGAGGGCTGAAAGTAAAATTCTATTTTTTTATTGAGTTATGGAAAGGCTATTCTTTTCTTGCAGGCTGGATAGATCATGGGCTTTGATGACGGCCTTGGACAGGGTGTATAAGGTATCGCCGATATACAGGACTCTTTCCACATTCTTATTACTGTCGTACCAATTATACCCTGCCTTCTGTTGATCTTCAGCGGTAAGGTGGGTTATCTTTCCTTTGAGGTCAAAGCCTTTTACCAGGTCGATGTGGTATACATAAGCCCCCTGAAAGGTAAATTCACCATAGTTCAGGCTATCGGGTAAGGATTGATTTTTATTTTTGACTTCCATGACGGTGACGGGAAAGGCCAGCAGATTTTTCTCCTTGGAGAAAAGCAGGGCTTTGTGGTTGCGGAGGAGTGCCGAGTCGGTACCCCTGTCGCCGATGTTTTCCTTGAATTTTTCTTTGGGGTTGGTTACGTCGGTGACATCGAAGAGAGCGATTTTCAGGCCCTGGTAATAGGCCACCGGCTGGCCGGGATTACCTTCTTTGGGGCCCAATTCAACGGTGTCTTTGCCGAAACCGATGATGTGGTTTTCGTCATAGGGGTGGAGGTAGTCGCTGTAGCCTGGGATTTTCAAGGCGCCCAGGATTTTGGGGGCTTTGGGGTCTTTCAGATCAATGACGAAGAGAGGGTCGACGGTTTTGAAGGTGACCATGTAACCCCGGTTGCCCATGAACCTTACGGAGTAAATCTTTTCCCCGGGAGCGATGTCTTCCAGCTTGCCGGTGATTTTCAGGGTTTCATCCAGGATATAGACATTGTTTTTAGAGGTGTGTTCATCATTGCGCCAGATGTCCCCTTTGGTGGTGGCGATGCGGAAGCGGCCCCGGTCTTCGTCCATGGAAAACTGGTTAAGAATGGTTCCCGGTACCTGGCCTTTGGCGGTGTATGTCACCTGGCCCTGGTCGAGGGCGAATTTGTACAGGGTGGTGTTGGACTGGGGCGGCCTGACAATGATAGCGGGGGCGATGGTGTTGGCCAAGGGTTTGTTCACCGGTGTTTCATATTGAGTAACTGCCACATAGAGATTCTTTTGGGAGGCATAAATGTTTTGGCCGGAACCCAGGTAAGCGGAAACCTTCATCTGCTGGTCGAGGCGGTCCAGGTTTAGTCCGGCTATCATCAGGTAATTGGGTTCGATGGAATTGGGGAAATAACGGATGTCCTGATAATTCAGCCTGCGGGGCAGTCCTTTGCCTGCCGAGTCGCGGTAGAGGGGGGTCAGGGGTTCTTGGTTTTGTTTCAGGATATAGTAGTAGTCGATATATTTATTAGCAGTCAGGTAGAGGGCGGAACCAATTTTGCGGGAGGAAATATAGTTTCCTTCCAGTTCTGTTTCCCGGAGTTTTTTGATGTTGGTTTTGTCGCTGATGTCATAGATGATGGTCTTGACGGTGTTAACATGAAGGGGATAGGGCGGCCCGGGTCTAATTATGGCGTTCTTTTCGGCCGGGGCCGCTTCTTTTTTGGCAGGGAGGTTATAATAGGAATTGCCGATGACCACAAGATGCTTTTTATCCACATATAGTTCCAGGGGATGAAAACTGTTTTCATCATACTTTAGAGCGGTAATAACCTTCATGGAGTTGGCAGGATAGGCTTGGGCGATTACCACTTTCCCGTTGTTAACCTGGTAGATGTACTGACCATCGGTTTTAACCACATCGGCTTCGTCCACCCCCTGAACCTGGATGTTGGTATCTGAGTAACCCGCCGCTGGGGCCGCTGATTTCTCTGCCACCGCTGATAAGGCTTCTCTGTCAAAGGCAATTCCTTTCTCATCAATAGCTATACTATTTTGGCCTCTGAATTTCTCACCTTCGGCCAGCAGGGCTTTCAATTTACTGAAAGAACCTACTGTAGGAAGGGGTTTCACCGCCGGGGCCTTGGGTTTGACGGTTTTCTTGGGAGGGTTTTTGGCCGGTGTTTTTTTGGCAGAGGTAAGGGCTGTTGAGGTAAAGGTTAGTAACAGGGTTACTGATAAAATAAGGGCAAATATTTTTTTCATTGGGTAAAACCTCCTTTCAATATGATAGACGTGAAAAATGAGGTTTGAGTTCCTTAATCACCGGCTAATTTTTTATCAGCTTTAGCCAATTTGGCTGTAATGGGCAGGAGATAAGGACATTTTACCTCACAAAGTCCGCAATTCCGGCAGGCGCTGGCCGGAGTGGACAGAGCCCTGTACCTTTCCAGGGCCCAGCCCTGGAGTTCATAGCGGTCATAATAGCCTTCCAGCAGGAAGACGGTAGGGATGTCTATCCCCTGGGGGCAGGGGAGGCAGTAACCGCAGCGACGGCAGAATTCGTAACCGGCTTGGGCGGCCCACTGTTCCAGTTGGCGGGTTTCCTCGGGGGCAAGAGGTCCTTCATCCAGGGCCATGACGTTGGCTTCTATTTCGGCGGGTGAGGACATGCCCACCAAGAGGCAGTTCACGTGGGGATTAGCGGCGATGTAGCGCAGCGCCCGCCTGGCGTCGGGGATGAAGCCTCCGGCCAGGGGTTTCATGGCGAAAGTACCTATCTTCTGCTGGTGGGCATGGGTAAAAAGGCCTTTGTTGTGGTTTTCCACTACGTTGTAGGAAAACATCATGGTGGCAAAGAGGCCGGAATCCAGGGCCACCTTCATGATTTCCGTTGCACGGGGATGCCCCCTAAGCCTAATAGAGAAACTTCCAGTTGGGTGCTGCCCAAAATTCGATAATCCAATGTCATTGACCTCCCGCTAAGAGTTAGTATGTGGGTTATAATTCCCCAATTTAACCAGAAATCCTCCTGCCACCTTGACGGTGGTTTTTTTAATCCTCCCTTAACATAAAAGCTATTAACTTTTAACACAACTTTGTTAAGATGTGAAATAGCAAATTTGAAGTTGGAGGGAGCACCATGCTGGAGAGGGAGGATATTGTCTGTATTTCATCGGTAGACTGGGACCCCATCTGGACTAGAAAACAGCAAGTTATGTCTAGGCTGCCCAGATCCAACAGGATTCTCTACGTTGAACCGCCTATTACTTAATTGTCACCCTTTAAGGATCCTTCCATGTGGAAAAAGTGGGGCATGTGGCTGCTGGGTTTACGAATCCTGCGGGAAAATTTTTACCTCTATGCACCTCCCGTAATCCTGCCTTTCGGTAATAAATACCGGTTAATCAACCGGTTCAACCAGTGGTGGATTAACCTTTTTCTCAAAAGAGCCATGAGGAAGCTGGGTTTCGAGAGGCCAATAATTTGGACTTACATGCCCAATACCGCTGATCAGTTGGAGGGACTTGATTATAAAATGCTGGTCTATGATTGTGTGGACGAGCATTCGGAATATACGGGCTTGATTAATAAAACCACTATGGTGGAGATGGAGCAAAAGCTGCTGCAGGAGAGCGATATAGTCTTCGTCACCGCCCCGGGCCTGTATGAGACTAAGAAAGATTATGCCCGGCAGATTTATTACCTGCCTAATGCCGCCAATGTTAAGCACTTTATGAAGGCCCAGCGGGAGGATACCATGGTGCCGGCGGATATTGCCTCTTTGCCCCGGCCTCGGATTGGTTTTATTGGGGTAATCCAGGACTGGATTGACCTGGACTTAATGGCTGAGGTGGCCGGGAGGCATCCTGAGTGGTCGGTGGTGCTGGTGGGGCCGGTAGGGGCAGGGATTGATGTGAGCAAGCTTTCCGCTTTGCCCAATGTCCACCTGCTGGGCCGCCGGCATGTCCAGGTATTGCCCAATTACCTCAAGGGCTTCGACGTCTGCCTGAATCCCTTTAAGCTTAATGAACTGACCGATAAGGTCAGTCCCCTGAAGTTCTATGAATACCTGGCTTCGGGTAAACCCATCGTCACTGTGGATATGCCGGGGGTGAAGGGGTTTGCTGATATCGTAGAAGTTGCTTCCTGCCGGGAGGATTTTGTGGCCCGGATCGAGGCGGCCCTGGCGGAGGAAAGTGAGGAGAAAGTACTGCAAAGGCTGGAGCGGGCTAGGGAACATTCCTGGGAGAGCCGGGTCAGGTTTATGATGGAGAAAATCCTTGGGGGAGGAAATAAAATTGCTGAATATTGCCGTCCAGGAAGCTAGAAGAACTAAAGTTGCTGTTTTTGGCCTGGGTTTTGTGGGCTTGCCTCTGGCCTTAAGCTTTGCCATGCGGGGCTGTAAGGTGTTGGGGGTGGATATTAACAACGCCCTGGTGACGGAATTGAACAATGGGGTAACCCATCACCTGGAGTTCTATGGTCAGACTCCCATTCAACAAATCTTGGCGGAACAACTGGCCAAAGGTAATTTCATAGCCACTACCGATGCCTCTGAGGCCATGGCGGAATGTGATAATGTTATCGTCACCGTTGGTATCCCTGTTGAGGACGGGGAACATTACACCGGCCACCTGGAGGACTGTATCAGGGCGGTGCCCAGTAAGTACGATTTTACCGCCGATACCCTGGAAGAAGCGGTGGACGGCGCCCATGGTATCCTGGTGCTGGCCCGGCAAAAGGAGATTGCTTATAATGATTTCACTTTGTTTAAAAATAAAATGAGCCGGGCGGGTACATCCTTTATCGTGGATACCCGCAACCTCTATTTACGTTCCCGTGTAGAAGAGGCTGGGATGGTGTTGGAGTCGTTATAGTTTAGTTTTCAGGGTTTAAATTAGCAAAAAGAGTTTAAACTATTAATGCTCTAACCAATTAATAAAAAAAGCAGGTGAAACCATGTCCGATTCTAATAAGTTGCGGGATAATCTACAACAGGCCATGAATCATCTCCGGGAAGGGATAGAAATCAGTATTGAACTAAAAACCCAGGGTAAAGAGTTTGACCGTGAAGTAATAGATTTATGGGAGCAGTTTCTGGGGGAATTTTGGGGCTATATCCGGAAAAGGAGTAAGGAAGTAGGCTTTAACCTCCTGGGAGGTATATCTTTTAATAAGCTCTGGCGTTAAAAGTCTGCCAACACCCATAGTTTGGACGGCAGTCTATAGTTTGTAGCGCTACAAATAAAGAAAAAATATCGTATTGAGTATCGGTTTAGAGGTGTTCTAAGTAATTGGGCGCCTCTTTTATTTGTGGCGGGAGATAGTCCAAGGGAGCTATTTTAGAACTATCAAGCAGGAGGAAAAAGCTGCGATAAAGAACTATAATCCATGTCATAAAACTACTATTAATTTTGTTTAATCTGCCTAAAGATGGCTATATTACCATTGGTTCAAAGGGGGTGGCAATTTATGGCCAAGATGGGTATTCAGGTACGCTTGCTAATTGTAGTTATGGTTTGTTCCTTTGTTATCGTTGCAACCATTGTTTCTTATGCCTTTTCCAATTACCGGACAAATCTATATTCAGCCCAGCAAGAAAAAATCGAAAGCATTATCCGCACTATTGACGTTCAGGTCAATACCGAGCAAGATTTAAAAGACATGGATAAGTACAGGCGGCTTTTTTCCTACTTGATGGAATACGATAACCAGTTGCTTCAGATTAACCTGTTTGCTCCTATTCACGGGAAATATTATGTTTTGGCCAGTAATGACACCCGGCAGATTGGTAAGACGGTGAGTCCTGGGGAATTGGAGGTTATCCGTTCAGGTAAAACCCATTCTGTTGAGCAACAGCCCGGTAAGGTGATGGAAATTACCGCCCCCATTCATGTAGGGGATAATCCCATGGCTGCTATGAGTTTTTATCTGGATATTTCCCAGCAAACCAGTTTGCTTCAACAGGAAGTCACCCGTATGTTGCTGTTGGGTGGGGTTGGAACCGGTTTAATGATGGGTTTGCTTTATCTTTTTATTAATTCTTTAATTCTCAAGCCTTTAGGTCAATTGGGTGAGATCACCCGCAGAGTGGCGAAAGGGGATTTAAGTTATCGGGTGGAAATTGCGGACCGGGCAGAACTTAGTCAGTTGGGGCATTCTTTTAATCAGATGGCTGACCAGTTGCTACAGCGTTATCAACAGGGGGTTATCGATGAGCCTACCGGACTACCCAACTATTTCTTCTTTAAAGATCGCTTGGCGGAAGAACTGCAAAAGGCCAAGTTGGAGGAAACCTCTTTAGCAGTGTTATTATTGGATTTCGGGAAGATATCTCGTTGGGCTGGGTTAATTGGGGAGAATGCTGTCCAGGTGGTCAGGGAAGCGGCCCGTACCGTCAATGAAATGTTGCCTGAGGAATATTCATGTGCCCGGTACAGCAGCAGAGAGTTGATGGTGATTGCTCCAGGTCTGGATGAACAGGGCGCTTTAGCCATGGCTGTAAAGTTAGCTGATGCCGTTGGGCGGAAATTGGAAGGGGAAGAAACCCGGCTTACCGGAGGATATAGCGGAGTAAACGGCCTCAAGGTTGGTATAGCGGTAAGTCCCGGTGACGGTCAGGAAGGGGAAGGGTTGATGATCAAAGGGGAGTTGGCCCTGGAAGCAGCCGGGACAACCTTTGGGCGGTCGGCTATACTCTTCAGGGAGCTGGTTGAAGGAGTAGGATCTTTTGCACCTGGAGTTTACGAAGCATACCGGCAGAAGGGTCAGCTGGAAATATTGCAGGCCTTAAACGGTTTATTTGAAGGCAAAGGAGTTCTGGGCCGCAGCCATTCTGCTGGGGTGGCCAAATATGCCGCCGGACTTGGACTTGGTATGGGTTTGTCGCCCACAGAAGTAGATTACCTGATTACTGCAGCATTACTTCATGAACTTGGGCAGGTGTGTAGTAGCGAGGTCAAGAGCAACCAGAGCCATCAGGGGGCGGCCCTGGTGGAACGGGTGGGTGCTCCGGCCCGGGTGATAGAGATTCTCCGTTGCCAGGATGAGCATTACGATGGTTCAGGGGTTCCCCGTGGCCTCAAAGGAGAAGAGATTCCCCTAGAAGCCCGGATACTGGCGGTAGCCCATCGTTTTGACACTCTCCTGGGGGAATCGGTAATGTTAACCCCCCAAAGAATCGAGGATTGTATCACTGAATTATGGGCCAGAAGCGGAACGATACTGGATCCCAAGTTGACGGAGAAATTCATTGCCTTACAGGAAACCGAAAATGGCCAAATTACCGAAGTCTCAGCTTAGCAAGGCTTCGAGCGAAGCGAGTTAGCCTTGCTTAGCTCTGCATAAAAGCCTGTAGTAAGCATAGCTTAAACAGGCTCTAATGCCCGTGATACCCAATGTGCATTCTTATAGGGGGGGACAATTTTGAAAAGCCCGTTATTTTCATCCATGCATTGGTCTTTGATAAGGTTATTTGTTTTTTTCACTGTTCCCTCGGTGATTTTTTTGGTAACAGTAGAGATTATTACCCATAATTATGTTGATATATGGAAAAAATACTTTCCCGGTCTGTGGTATGAGGTTTCCAACGGGTTTCTTATGATGGTGGGGATTATCGTTTTCTCCCTGATTCTTTTTCATCGTATTGGTCGTCTAACCGGCCTTCTCCAAGGTGAGCAGGAGCGGCTTCGGACCATCATCGATTATTCCCCTGATGCTACTTTAGTCCTAAATGGAGACAAGCTTATTTTTCTCCTTAACAGCGCAGGAGAGAAACTCCTCCGCTGGCGGGAAGAACAGCTGCGAGGCAAGCTGCGGTGTCAGGGAGTATTGGCCTGTCATGACGGCGAGGGTCAAAACCTCTGTGAAACCAATTGTCCCATGCTAATGGGCCGCCAACTGGGTGGTGGCGAGGTGGAAATGGCTGTTCGTAATAAGGATGGGCAATCCGTTCCGGTGAAGCTGCGGGTCAATCTTTTACCCGACCGGGGAACTATGGCGGGAGCTGTAATGTTAGTGTTGCAAGACCTGTCCCAGGAACTGGTTTATCACCAGGAAATGAAACGCATAGCTGAGCTGGCCCTGGATGTTGCTGCGTTAGATGACAGTGAGGCTAATTTGCAGACGGCCTTGGATCAGATTCGTAAAGTGCTGGCCGCTGACCTGGCGGTGCTTTACCTGGAGGAAGGTATACCTCAACGGGAGTGGTTGTCCTTTAAGGAAGGCTTGGAACCGACCCGGATTAGACAATTTTGGCGTTATGGGGAGGGGCTTGTCCAACGAGTGCTAACCAATAAAACCGGTAAGGTGTGGAAGGTGGAGGGTCATCCCATCAGGGAAGAACAAATAGGGTTTGTGACCCAGAGGTGGTCCCTGGCGGCAGTCCCTCTGATATTAAAACAACAAACCCTCGGGGTATTGATGGTGGGTATGGGGGATAACCATCAATATTACGCCAGGGATTTGGAGTTTTTGCGGCGGTTGGCCAATCAGGTGGCAATAGCCGTTGAGAATCATCACCTGATTATCGAAAGGCAGCGCCATCTTACTGAACATGCTGAGGAAAGGGCGGTTTTAGGGGAACGGTACCGGTTGGCCCGGGAGATTCATGATGGATTGTCCCAGGGTTTAGGTTATCTGAAACTACGTACTCGTCATGTTGCCAAGTGTATTCAGGGTGGCAGAACCCAGGAGGCCGTGGCTGAATTGGAGGAATTTCACGGTATCATTCAAGAACTTTACCTTGACACCCGGGATTCCATCACCAACTTAAAGGTAGGGCTTACCCAAGGAGGCAATATTCTAGACTTCCTGTCCGGGTACTTACGGAGTTTTGAACGGCGGACGGATATCCAAACCACCCTGGTAAGCCCGGAAGGTTTGGAAATAAGGCTCCCATCGTGGATAGAACTGCATTTGGTGAGGATTATTCAGGAAGCTCTACACAATGTCCGCAAACATGCTCGAGCCACCGAAGTGGAAGTAGAGGTTACCGACAGCGATGAGGCCTGGCAGATTAGGGTCAGGGATAATGGCCAAGGGTTCATCGGGAGACACCAGGATGTGGAGGGTACAACCAGTTTTGGTCTTACCTCAATGAAGGAGAGGGCGGATGAAATTGGTGCTCTTTTGGAAATTACCTCTACATCGGGAGAAGGTACCAGTATAATTGTCACCTTAAGCAAAGAGGCGGAAGGTATGAGGAAAGTAGTGGTATAGGATTGTTCCTAAGGGGGTGAAGTCAGTGGCCCAGGAGATAGTGTATAAGCTTACAGGAGTACTTATTATCGTAGTTATCGTAAATTTTATATTTACCTGGTTGTTTTTACTACGAAAAAAGGAAGCCAAGATCAATGGTTTTTGGTTTTTTGTCCCAGCATTTATTTTAATCTTTACAGGTTTTAGCTTTTTAGCCTTTCCAAAAATGCAATTTCGGCTGCCGGTCATATCTACAGAAGCTGATTACGGGAAGATTCTACTGGAATCTCGTTGTTTACGTTGTCACCGTTTAGGGGGTCAGGGGGCTGACTTTGCCCCTAATCTAGCGGATGTCAAGGGTGAATTTAATAGTAGGGATGAACTGGTTAATTTTCTCCAAAAACCGGCAGGGAAAACTCCGGGGATGCCCAGACAGAATCTAACCGGAAAAGAGATAGAGGGTATTAGTGAAAGTTTATGGCGGGAGTGGGCTATAAATAGTTCTCCAAGAGATGGACAGAAGGTGTCGCCGGATAAAGTTACCCGCGGAGAGGCTTTATTCCAGTACCGCTGTCAAGGGTGTCACAGGATTGGCAGCAAGGGTGGAGCCGCAGGGCCCGACCTGGATAAAGTCATTGGCAATTATAGCCGAGAAGACTTGATGCGGTTTTTCCACGAAAGGTCCGCCAATTCTTCGGGCAAGGCTATGCCTAAGTTCTCCCTCAAGGAGGAAGATATGGAGGCCTTAGTGGCTTATTTGGCTTGGGAGAAGGAAAAAGCGGCACTGGAAAAAGGTTTGACCGAGGGCGCTGGGAATCTCGGCCCTGCCATTATGACGGCCCGAGGTTGTTTGGGGTGCCACTCCCTAGAGAAAAAAGGAGGCTCCATGGGCCCCCGGCTGGATCAAATAGGAAGAAAAAGAGATAAAGCATGGTTAAAGGATTTTCTGAAAAATTCCGTAGAGGGTGATCCACAACGAACTATGCCAACGGTGGATTTAAAACCGGAAGAGATAGAGGCAATAGGAGAATACTTGGCCGGATTAAAGTAAAAAGGGTCAGTCGGACTGACCCTTTATTGGTTTTCTCTTGAAGAATTGTTCCATGAATTTTCTGTTTTTGGCTTTGGCTTGATCTAGGGTTTTAGCCAGTTTGGGGAAACGGGATCTGATTTTGCGCAGCAGGTTTTTAGCCCATGGGGATTGGTGGGAGAGCAGATAAAGGCCGATTAAGATGAAGAGAATTCCTTGTAGGAAGGGAAGAAAGAGGCCAAGGATACCTAGAAGAATAAAAAGCCAGCCTAATATTTGGATGATTAAACTTTTGATTTTGGCCTTCATCTGTTTACCTCGTTCAATAATTATTATTTGAATTATAACATTACTGCTCAGTTATTGCCAGAGCGATATAACCTATTAGGGGAAATGTGCCAAAAATACAAAAGTTCCCAATGGGTTTATGGTTTTTTTTACTTAAGAAATAAAGGAATATTTCAAAAAAAGTAGAATATATTTTTTAAATGTGAGAAAATTTAAAAACTTTACTGGGAAGAAAGGTGGAAATATGCGTTATCTAAGATCAACCGGATTAGGTTTGATATTCACCTTTGCTCAACTGTTATTTGTTTTGATGATTGCTCCTCCCAGTATCTTTCTATGGAAAGTCAGCTTGATGCTGCTGATTTTCAATCTTATTGCCACCCATTTCATTGTCAGCTATTTTCAGAATAAGAAGGTGGTTACCGTACGGTTGGATGATAATACCGTGGATCCGACTTTGCGGATTGCCAATGAAACTTTGCCTTTTTTGCGTCGGGGGCTCAATGAGGAAACGGCCCGGGAGACAGCGGAGATTATCCTTAAGATTAGTGACGTGGCAGCAGTAGCTCTTACCGACCGGGAAAGGGTGCTGGCTTATGTGGGCGCCGGTTGTGAGCGGCATCAGCCGGGGCGCGTCATCTTGACCCAGGCTACCAAACAGGTTATTACCACTGGGGAACTGAAGATTGTGGAGAACAAGGAAAGCTTTAGATGTCCGGTTAAGGACTGTGACTGTCCTTTAGAGGCTGCTGTGATTGCTCCGTTGAAGTGTCAGGGTAAGGTGGTAGGTACGGTCAAGATGTATCAGACCAGACGAGGACATATCCCGGCCCAGGTAATCAAATTGGCTGTAGGGATGGCCCAGCTGCTGGCGGTACAAATAGAATTGGCCGAACTGGATCGGCAGGCCCAATTGGTTACCAAGGCTGAGCTTCAAGCCCTCCATGCTCAGATTAATCCGCATTTCTTATTTAATACCCTAAATACCATCATTATGTTCAGCCGGACTAATCCGGAAACCGCCCGCCGTTTGCTCATCAGGCTGGCCACCTTTTTCCGGCATTCCTTGAAAAAACACGGACATTTCAATACCTTGAAGGAAGAGCTGGAATATATCAATACCTATTTGGTTTTAGAGAAGGCCAGATTTAGGGAAAAGCTCAGGATTATCAGAAATATAGACCCTCAATTGCTTAAGTACAAAGTACCGGTGTTGGCTCTCCAGCCTCTGGTGGAAAATGCAGTCAAACATGGCATTACCCATAAGATGGGTACCGGGATTGTTTGGATTAAGGCTAAGAAAGTAGACGGGGAATTATTGATTACAATTAAAGATGACGGGGTCGGCATTCCGGCAGACCGGATGGATTTGGTTCTGCGGCCCGGTTACGGTTCCGGTAACGGAGTGGGTTTAAGTAATGTCCATGAACGGCTGAAAAGTTTGTTCGGCGAGGAATATGGTTTGCGTATAGAGAGTACCGAAGGTCAGGGCACCACCATAAATGTACGGGTGCCCCTAATGGTAGATGCAACAGAGGGAGGCGAAGAGGAATATGAAGCTCAAAGCGCTCATAGTGGATGATGAATACCCTGCACGCAAGGAGTTAAGATTTCTGCTTAATCATTTTGAAAATGTGGAGGTCGTTGGGGAGGCTACCAATGCTACCGAGGCCCTAACCCTAATTAAGGCCCTGGACTATTCTATCCTTTTCCTTGATATTGAAATACCGGGGATGAATGGTTTGGAGTTGGGTAAACACATCAAGGAGTTACCCAATCCCCCTTATGTAGTCTTCGTATCCGCCTATGATGAATATGCTGTAAAGGCTTTCGAAGTAGATGCCGTAGATTATATCTTAAAGCCAATTGATGAAAAGAGATTGGGACAGGCTATTGGTAAGATTACCAAGGCTATTCAGCAAAAGGCCAATGCTATGGGGGCCAACGGCGCCGGGGAAGCCGAGTCTGGTTTAGAGCCAGTATTACCAAAGGCCAATCAAATTAAGATTGACCGTATTCCTGCAGAGAAGCAGGGTAAGACTATCTTGGTTAACGAGTCGGATGTTATCTATGCCTTTACCGAACAGGATTATGTATATATCAAGACCTTTACCGATAAGCTGTTCACCAGGTTTACTTTGAAGGAATTGGAGAGCCGGTTGAGTTCCACTACTTTTTTCCGTACCCACCGGTGTTACCTGGTTAACCTCCAAAAGGTTAAGGAGATAGTGCCTTTCTTTAACGGGACTTATACGTTGATTGTTGAGGACAATGACAAGAGCGAGGTTCCGGTGAGCCGGGCCCAAACTAAGAAGTTGAAAAAGATTTTGGGGATGTAAGGGAAAAGGCTGTTGACGAAGTCAGCAGCCTTTCTAATATTTTTCTTGATAAACCGGTAGAAAGTCAAGGTAGCCCTTTAAGTTTTGCAGGATTTTAGGTTTATTTGCAGAAATGGAAATGGTAAACTAAAACCAGGAGTGTCGCTTGTGATGGTAGGTATTGGTACTGATATAGTGGAGATAAAAAGAATAAAAGAAGCATGCTCTGCGGATAGATTCCTAGAGCGGGTTTTCAGTGCCGGTGAACGGGAGTATTGCTTGGGTCATAAAAACCCTTGGCCTTACTTGGCGGCCCGGTTTGCGGCCAAGGAGGCTGTGGCCAAGGCTTTGGGTACGGGTATAGGTCAGGTTACTTGGCAGGATATTGAGGTGGTCAAGGAGCCTTCAGGGCGGCCGGGGATTGTTCTTTCGGGTAAGGGCGCCGAAGTGGCGAGGGAGTTAAGAATTACTGAACTGCTTCTGTCCCTTTCCCATTGTCGAGACTATGCCATAGCTTATGTGGTTGCAGTGGGGAAATAGATGACCTGGAGGGGTGTTAATCTATGAGAATCGTAACAGCGGAGGAGATGCGAAAACTAGATCAGGCTGCCATTGCCCAACTGGGGATTCCCGGTGTTGTGCTGATGGAAAACGCAGGCCTAGGTGTGATTCAAGTTATTGAGAAGATGTTGGGTCAGGTGCGGGGCCGCAAGGTGCTTATCCTAGCGGGGAAGGGCAATAATGGCGGGGACGGTTTTGTGGTGGCCCGGCACTTGATAAATATAGGGGCCGAAGTGAAGGTGCTGTTACTTGCTGAGGTAGATCAGATTACCGGTGATGCCAAAGTCAACCTGGATATCTTGCAGAAAATGGGGCTTAAGGTCTATTCAGTGGTTAATGCCAACAGTTTGAATATAGTTAAGATTGCGGTGATTTATACTGAGCTAATTGTTGATGCCGTTTATGGGACGGGTTTTGCTGGGGAGGTCAATGACCATGTCGGTAAAATCATGGAGATGGCCAATGAATCTGGTAAGCCCATTATAGCGGTGGATATCCCTTCCGGAGTGGAGGCTGATACCGGCAGGGTTAATGGGCCTTGTTTCCGGGCCGCCCATACTGTGACCTTTGCACTGCCCAAGCTGGGTTTAATCCTGGAGCCTGGAGCCAGTTGCTGTGGTGAACTCACCGTAGCGGATATTTCTATTCCGGCGGCATTGGTTGAGGGGTTCGGTATCAACCGGTTTCTGGTCACCGGGGAGATGGTGGGGTCATGGCTATCAGGACGCAGCCCCGATGCCCATAAAGGGTCTTTTGGTCGGGTGGTGGTTCTTGGTGGTTCGGAGGGACTTACGGGGGCGGCGGCTTTGGCTGCTGAAGGAGCGTTGCGCATAGGGGCAGGGCTGGTGACTCTAGGGGTGCCGAGGAGCCTAAATGGTATTTTGGAGGTTAAGCTGACCGAGGTTATGACCAGGCCCTTGCCGGAAACGGAACGGAAAAGTTTGAGCCGGGAGGCCAGGAAGGAAATCGTGGAGTTGTTGGCCGGATCCGATGTGGCGGCTATTGGGCCGGGAATATCCCAGGATCCTTCCACAGTGGAACTGGTGCTGGAACTGCTACCGGCCCTGAAGGTTCCGGCGGTGGTGGATGCGGATGGATTGAATGCGTTGGCCGGTAAGTTGGAGCTTCTTAAACAGGTGGAGGTTCCCCTAGTGTTCACCCCACATCCGGGAGAGATGGCCCGGCTCACCGGAAAAACCGTTGAGGAGGTTCAGGCTAACCGCTTGGAGGTGGCCGGGGAAGCGGCCCGGGAGTGGCAGAAGGTGGTGGTCCTCAAGGGGGCCAAGACGGTAGTGGCCTGTCCAGACGGTTCTACCTATATCAATTCCACCGGCAATCCGGGGATGGCTACCGGCGGCACCGGGGATGTGCTCACCGGCATTATTGCCGGTCTGATGGCCCAGGGATTGACGCCCCAAAGGGCGGCGGTGGCCGGGGTATATTTACATGGCTTGGCCGGGGATTATATTAAGGCTCAGAAAGGGATGATGGCCCTGGTAGCCGGGGATTTACTGGAGGGACTGGCTGCTGTCACCAGGGAGATTATATAATTAGATGTAGAGGAGGTAACAACTGTGAAAGCAAAGGATATAATGACTACAGAACTAATTACTGTAAACCCCGAAGCCACGGTGGAGGATGTGGCCAAAGTACTTTCCCAGCATAAGATTAGCGGTGTACCTGTGTTAGATGAGGGTGGCAAACTAGTGGGTATAGTTAGTGAGGGTGATTTGCTCATCAGGAATAAGGAACTTCATGTACCTTCAGCTGTCTCTATTCTTGGCGGGGTTATCTGGCTGGAGGATACCAAGAAATTTGCGGAAGAGCTTAGGAAGGCGGTTGCTGTAAAGGTAGCAGATATCATGACCACTGATGTATATACCGTTGATGAAGAGGCTGATATCCGGCAGATTGCCACCTTAATGGCTGATAAAAAGATCAACCGGATCCCCGTGGTCAGGGATGGCCGCTTGGTTGGCATTGTGAGCCGGGGAGATATTGTTGGGTCATTGGTGAAGTAGCTAATAGCTTGTAGCTTATAGCTGGTAGCTTGTATGCTTGTTTTTTGGGTTTAGTGATTTTGCATACATTCTTTTAAGCTATCAGCTATAAGCTACGAGCTACCAGCTAACAGGAAAGGAATGCATACCATGTACAATCGTCCGGTTTGGGCAGAAATTGATTTGCGGGCCATTGCCCATAATGTGAGAGAGTTGCGGCGGGTGACTTCTTCGGGGGCTAAGGTGATGGCGGTGGTTAAGGCCAACGGCTATGGCCATGGGGATATGGAAGTGGCCCGGGTGGCTCTGGCCAGCGGGGCTGAGCGGTTGGGAGTGGCTATTCTGTCGGAGGGAATTAAGCTGCGGAAAGCCGGTTTTGGTGTGCCTATTCTTATTTTTGGTTATACCCCTGTGGAGCAAGCCGCCGATGTGGTGAAAAATAATCTTACCCAGGCAGTGTGGTCCTGGGAGATGGCGGAGGCTGTTTCCTGGACAGCCGTACAGCAACGGAAGACGGCACGGATTCACATCAAAGTGGATTCCGGCATGGGGCGCATCGGTTACCTGCCGGGGGAGGCGGCGGTGGCCCAGATTCTCAAGATAGCAAAGCTACCT
>JAJZSN010000116.1 GCA_021849745.1 Bacillota bacterium
TTCCTTTATATTCAACACATATCCAAATAGAGATTGTTAAAGAAAATGAAATTGTGAGAATGAGCGAGTATTAGCAAGAAAATCTTTAATTTATAGAGGGAGTTTATTAAAGTTATAGAAAACCCTCCAGGTTTTTACTTTGATGTATCCAATCGGCTACTACCCACAGTTTCTGACGAAATTATTAACTCAAGTGATGAGACACGATGGTATTTTCGGTTAGAAGAAACATTTATTAATATCTTACAGGATAGGGTTTTCGTACCCGAAACAAGACTTGCAATCATTGGTCTACTTATTTATTATTTTTCAAATTATCCTAATGATAAATTAAGACAGCAGGAATATCCGGAGATTTTGGATAACTACCGTACTTTTGCTAAGCAAGTTCGTACTCTTGAGGTTAACATGGACTACCAACTCCGAGTTCTTAAAAGTTTTCTTGATTTCAAAACAAGTGTAACATGCCCTGATGGTTTCCGAGAGGTAGCGAATAAAGTGAACAGTGGGCTAGGTTTAGTCCCTGGTAAAGCCGTAACAAATAAAAATATCAAATTTTATGAACATAGAATAAAAGAACTTTATAATGAAAGGGAGATTGGTTATATTCTTGGAAATTATCTAGTCTATTGTTTATTCTCAAAACCCTTGATTATATTTGGGTTACAAGGCGGATTTTATACCCTTTCATTTTTCTATGCTTTTATCAGATTTATTGCTGTTGGCGTGGCTATTTCAGAAGGGGTTCCCGTTGACAATAAGATATTAATCAAAGCAATTTCAGTAGTAGATTATAATATTAGACATTCAGGAAATTATATGGACCACATCATGCTTGCCCAGGGAATTGATAAATTTGAAACTGAACATGTTTCGATTGCTAAATCTCTTGCACTTTTAGCAGCAAGGGGAAGATAATACTACTATTCTGTTAAGGGGGTTAATTAATGACCCAAGAATTTAATTTTCCAGTACATGCCCATATAGAGCCGAGTACTCTGTGTAATTTGCGTTGTGTAAGCTGTCCCAATATATTTTTACCACCCGAGCGAAAGGGTGTAATGTCCTTAGATAGGTTTCGGGAGATTTTAGATAAGATGCTTTTTCTTAAAGATATAAGCTTATTAGGCTTGGGTGAGCCCCTTATTAATCCCGACTTATTAAACATGGCCAGAGAGGCACGAATGCGTGGAATTACCGCGCGTACAGTGACCAACGGGATGCTGCTAAATAAAATTGATTTGGAGTCATTAGTTGGGTATTTTGATGAGTTTGTGATATCTTTTGTCCAAACTAATGAACAGACCGAAAAGGGAGGATTCCAATGCATAAATACGAAGAAGCCTATTATAAGGGTAAATTTACAGTAATTAATTGCCAAACTTGTGGATTTAAACATCTTTATCCCATTCCAACACCTGAAGAATTAGAGGAATTTTATAAACATCAATATTACACTGAAGTTAAACCCGATTGGACTAAGGACCAACTGGAAGAGCAGGTGTTTTGGGACATTAACCATAAGGACAAGTTGGACACCCTAAATAATTTATTAGGAGAAAAAGAATCAAGAAGAATTCTCGACATAGGTTGTGGTAACGGATTGTTTCTAAAACTCTTCCAACGGTATGGTTGGGAGGTATTAGGGATTGAGCCATCTGATACAGTCGCAGGATACGCTAGTGAAATTGGCATTCCAGTATTAAAGGATACTATTGAAAATATTGAGTTAAATCAAGTTGGACTTTTTGATGTTGCTAACTTGTCCTTTGTACTGGAGCATGTACCAAATCCGGCAGATTTCCTGGGTACAGTTTATGATTTGCTTAAACCAGGAGGACTTGTATGTATTGAAATTCCTAACGAATTTAATGATCTACAGATGGCCATAAATGAAGCCCTTGGCAAAGAAATGTGGTGGATATCCGCTCCGGATCATATTAATTACTTTGATTTTGATAGTCTGGAAAAACTGCTGACTAGATTAGGTTTTAAAGTCGAATTAAGAGAAACAAGTTACCCTATGGAGTTGTTTATCCTACAAGGAGATGACTATGTGGGGAACAGTGAAATCGGTAAAAGAATGCATAAGAAGAGGGTTCAGTTTGAAAAGGCCCTGGTGGAAACCGGTAGAAATGATGTGAAGAGGCGGTTGTATCAGGCTCTGGCCAATATTGGCTTGGGACGGAGTATTATCATGTATGCACGAAAATAAACAGGGAGAAAACCATGGAAGCAAATGTGTTGATTACTACAATTGGTCGTAAGGTTCCGCTGGCAAAGGCATTTAAAGAGGCTCTTTCCGGCGACTATGGAATCAAGGGGCGGGTGGTAACGGTTGATGCCGGTACTCTGGCTGCGGGCCTCTATGAAAGTGATGCTTGGTATCAGGTGCCTCGGGTGAATGACCCCGCATATGTGCCATCTCTTCTGGATATTTGCCGAAAAGAAGAAATCCGAATGGTGGTTCCTTTGTTTGAGGCGGAGTTTCCCATTCTTGATGAAAACCGGGATTCCTTTAAGCAAGTGGGGGCTCAATTGATTCTGTCCCCCAGGTTTGTTTTGAGTGTTTGCCAGGATAAACTTGCAACCTATAGTTTTTTTGAAAAGAATAATATTCCTACGCCGAAATCTTATTTGCCAGAATACTTTCCTATTGAAGAAACAGTATTTCCGGTATTTATGAAACCTCGCTGCGGGATGGGGAGTATTAATGCTTATAAAATCAACAACCCAGAGGAGTTTCGATTCTTCAGTAATTACATACCCAATTTGCTTGTTCAGGAATTTATTGAAGGAACTGAATATACTCTCGATATCCTCGCTGACCTTCAGGGTAAAGTAGTAAGCGTGGTACCCAGGGTAAGGATTGAAACCAGGGCCGGTGAGGTGAGTAAAAGTAAAACGGTGTATGATGAGACCATGATTAAATGGGGTGTAATCATCACGGAGAAATTAGGGGCTGTAGGACCGGTCACTATGCAGTGTATAGTAACTCCTGACCAGGATATAAAGTTTATCGAAATAAACCCCAGATTCGGTGGTGGCTTTGCCTTAACTTTTGCTGCCGGTGGCAATTATCCATTGCTATTGGCCCGAATGGTGGCTGGAGAACCCCTAGGGTTTGAAGGGTTACTTTCCTTCAAGCCGAACCTGACCATGCTGCGTTATGATGAAGCCTTGTTTTTTGAAGATCTGTAAAAGGGGGAATCGGTCTGAAGGCTTTCATATTTGACTTGGATGATACTTTATATGAAGAGCGTCAATACGTTTTAGGCGGGTTTAGGGCAGTGGCGGAATATCTAGCTAACCATTTTAGTTTGGATATTGATAAAGTATACGAACAACTGGTTGACGTTTTGGAAGAACAGGGACGGGGTAAGGTTTTTGATACTGTCCTGGCCAGGAATAATCTGAATCAGGAGATAGTGCCAAACTTAGTAAGGGTTTATCGGGAACATCAACCCGGTTTGACTCTTTACCAGGATGCATTGGAGGCGCTACATAGACTTCAGGGTCATTATTATTTAGGATTAATTACTGATGGGGAACGTAATGTACAGTGGCAGAAGATTAAAGCTTTAAATCTGGAGGGCTACTTAGATATTATTGTGGTTACTGATGATTATGGATTGGAATGTTGGAAGCCCAGCATTTACCCGTTTAAAATGGTAGAAGAAAGGTTGAAGGTGGAAGGGGAACAGATAGTATATGTGGGGGATAACCCAAGCAAAGATTTTATTGGAGCTCGAAAAATTGGCTGGCAGACGGTAAGGGTAATACGGGAGAAGGGTGAACACTGCACTTTAAGACTGGATAAGACCTATGAGGCCGATTACGAGGTAGGTAATATTCTTGATCTGGCCGATATTTACGCAGATTTATGCAAGATCTTCGGGAAGGAGTCTAAGAAAAATGGATAACATTCTAATCGGCAAAAGGTTAGTTGGGCCGGGTCATCCAGCTTTCATTATTGCAGAGGCCGGTAGTAATCACGACCGGGATCTGGGTCAAGCTAAAAAGTTGATTGATGTTGCGGTAGAAGCCGGGGCTGATGCAGTCAAGTTTCAGACTTTCCAAGCAGATAAAATAGCCGCTCAGACCGAAGATGAGATCATGAAATTAGGTAATGAGTATGAAGGTGTTCCAACTCTGTATAAATTATACGAAGGTCTTGAGCTTCCTAGGGAATGGCAGGCTGAATTAGCTGAATATGCCTGCCAAAAAGATATTATCTTCTTATCTACCCCTTTTGACTATGAAGCAGTGGAACAATTAGAGGAATTAAACATGGCTACCTATAAAATTGCTTCTTTTGAGATGGTAGACATTCCTTTTCTCAAGTACGTTGCCAGGAAAGGAAAACCGGTAATCTTATCTACCGGGATGGCCAACTTAGGCGAAATTGAAGAGGCGCTGAATGCTATTTATAGCGAAGGTAATCGTCAGGTTATTCTCTTGCATTGTGGAATAAGCTATCCAATGCCTATTGAGCAGGTTAATCTGGCTGCAATGGATACCATGAGACAAGCCTTTCAGGTACCAATAGGGTACTCTGATCATACATTAGGTATCACTGTACCCGTAGCTGCAGTGGCCAGGGGAGCTTGCGTAATTGAAAAACATTTTACAATCGACTGTAATTTGAAGGGGCCGGATCATAAATTTGCTTTAAACCCGGAAGAATTAAAGGCAATGGTACAAGGTATCCGGGAAGCTGAACAAGCAATTGGCAGCCCCTTAAAAAAACTTGCCAAGACTGAGGTTTTACATCACCAAAGGGGAAGAAGGAGTGTTTTTGCCCGGGTAAATATTCCCCAGGGAACGGTAATTACTGAAGATATGTTGGCGGTATTAAGACCGGGTATTGGATTAATGCCCAAGTACTTCGAACTGGTTATAGGCAGGGAAGCCCGGCGGAATATCAAGGCTCATGAACCCATAACTTGGGACAAGATTTGATTTTATCGTATAGATTAAGGTGGTGGAAACGAAATGGCCAAGGTTGTTTGTATTGTTCAGGCCAGGATGGGGTCATCCAGGTTACCGGGGAAAGTTCTTAAAGATTTAATGGGGAAGCCTATGCTGGCTCATTTAGTTGATCGACTGAAGATGTCTAAAACCATTGATGAAGTAGTTATTGCTACAACCACAAAGGATTCTGACCAACCCATAATCCATTTGGCCGAAAAATGCCAGGTTCAATGGTTTGCCGGTGCTGAGGATGATGTGCTAAGCAGATATTTGGGAGCTGCTCAACAATATAGTGCTGATATAATTATTCGTGTCACCAGTGATTGTCCTCTAATTGACCCAGGCACTTTGGATCAAGTAGTAGAGTATTATCTCCAAGCCGGAGTTGATTATGTAAGTAATACTATGGAAAGAACATTCCCCAGGGGCCTTGATGTAGAGGTTTTTTCCTATGAGAGCCTAAAAAGGGTAAGTGAACTGGCAACAGATATATCATCACGAGAGCATGTTACTTTATATATGTATAGGCATCCTGAACTGTTTACATTAGCTAATGTCGTAGCTCAGCCACCTTTTGACCGTCCGGATTTAAGGATTTGCGTTGATACAGAAGAGGATTTTGTTTTGATGAGAGAAATTTATGAAGTTTTATACCGACCAGGTGGGATTATAGACATTGGCGAAGTTATGTCTCTGTTTGCCATTAAACCTGAATTGGCAAAAATTAACGCCCACATAGAACAGAAAAAGGTTTGATTATTATGAAGGAAGATCTAATGTCCAAGATAAGAGTCGCCATTAGGGCAGATGGTGGCACTAATATTGGTATGGGCCATATTATGCGGTGTTTGGCCTTAGGGTTGGAATTGAAGAATCTAGGCCATGAAGTGAATTTTATCACCATAGAAGATAGGCAAGTAGAACAAGTAATTATCAACCAGGACCTTAATGTTATCGCTATCTCTAAACCTAAAAACCAGTTAGAAGAATTAAAAACTATAAAGAAAATTATCAAAAATAACGATATAAATATTGTTATCACAGACTCATACAAAATTGATCAAAGTTATTTAGTCGAATTACGAGAAGAAGCTACCTTGTTAGTGAGTATTGACGATTTGAACAGTTGGGTTTGGCCTTCCGATATAGTGATTAACGGTAACCTGTATGCCACTAATCTTAAATATACGAGTCTGGATGAAAAATCCCGCTTTCTTTTGGGTGGGGAGTATACTCTTTTGCGTGAAGAATTTCAGAATGTACCAGAGTGCAAGATTAAACCTAATATAAAGCAGGTACTAGTTACAGTCGGGGGTAGTGACGTATTAAATCTAACCCCATTAATAATAAAAGGTCTTCAAAGGGTACCCGCTGAATTTCAAATAATTACGGTAATTGGGCCGAACTTTAATAACGTAGAAGAAATTAAGTCAGTTGCTTCAGCCTGTACCGGCAAGCAGGTAGTATTAAAGACGGAGGTTAACAACATGAGAGAACTTATGTTGGGCAGTGATTTGGCGATTTCATCCGGGGGCAGTACCTTATATGAATTGGCAACAACAGGAACACCGGGGGTGGTTTTGTTACAGGCAGAAAATCAGATATTAGCAGCAGAGAAAATGGCTCAGGAGGGAACCGTTATTAATCTAGGGATGGGTAGTTTGGTTTCCCCTGGTGTTATAACTGATGCTGTAACGAAATTACTATCACCACAGTTAAGAACCACTATGGCTATCAAGGGGCAGAGATTAATTGACGGCTTGGGAGCAAAACGTTGTGCGCAATTTATCCATGGACAATATTTTAAAAAGAGGAGTGGTTATTAATGAATTCCAATCCATATGCTCAATATAAACAAACTGCAGTCCAAACAGCTAGCCCAGAGAAGCTATTATTAATGTTATATGATGGTGCGATAAAATTCCTTAATCAGGCGAAGGTAGCTATGGATACTAGAAATATTGAAGAAAGTAATAAATACATCATCAAAACCCAAGATATAATTTCTGAATTAATAGTTACTTTAAATATGGAATACGAAATTTCTCATAATTTACATGGGATTTATGATTATTTAAATAGGAGATTAATTCAGGCCAATATTAAAAAAGATCCAGAGATTTTGGAGGAAGTACTAAACCATATTACCGAATTAAGACAAACATGGGCTGAGGCCGCAATAAACGTAAAAAGCCAGCCAGTGCTGGCAGGTGGTGTTAATATTGAAGGTTAAAGAATTAAATAACCATTTATCAGATCTTACTCAAGGATTTGAGTTACAGTTGGCCATGTATAGGGAATTGCTATTACTAACTGAAAATCAAGAGCAAGCTCTTAATGAAGATCAAATAGATAAATTACTAGAATTACTACAATCCAGGCAAGAGATAATCGACAAGATTGATGCATTGAACAAAAAAATAGACTCGGTTAAACTAATAATAACAGAAATATTGCATAAAAAAGAGTTTTCACTAAATCGGATAAATGAATTAGTACATACCCATAGCTCTTTCTATCTAGCTAAAACTTTTGCCGAAATAAGCAATTTATTAACAACCATTAATCAGTTGGATAATAGTAATCAAGAGAAATTGGCTGAAAAATTGCAGGATGTTAAAGTACAGTACAATAAAATACAAGAGGGTAAATATGCCCGCCAGGCATATCTGGATATTCCTGAACAGTATCCTGAGCCAAGGTTTTTTGATAAGAAGAAGTAATTTGAGAGGCAAGTTTCTAAAAAACTTGCCTTTTCCATAATATAAAGTTATAATTAAGCCATGTATTTGCTTAGGTCTGCAAAATTTTGTCCGTACCGGTCCCGAGGGGAAAGACTCCTATTACGAGCGAACCTTCCAAGAGGCGGTAAGACGGGTCAGCCAGGCAAGTAATCAAAAAAGCCCAAAAAGGAAGGGGAAACTCAAATGTACCAAGACAAAAATTTAACCTGCAAGGACTGTGGCGGAGAATTCGTATTCACTGCTGGTGAGCAAGAGTTCTATGCCGAGAAAGGCTTCGAAAACGAGCCACAACGCTGTAAGCCATGCCGGGACGGCCGGAAACGTGGCCAGAAGGAAATGCACCCTGCTGTATGTGCTTCTTGCGGCGTAGAAACCCAAGTGCCTTTCGCTCCCAGAGGCGATCGTCCTGTTTATTGCAGAGATTGCTTCTCTAACCAGCAGTAATATTGGTAAAAAGCGGCCCGGAGAGTCATTCTCCGGGTCTTTTTGTGTGGGGAGTGTCGAATTGGTAATAAACGGTGGTAATCTCAGGATGTTTTCACGACATTTATTACACATCCTGTTTTCATTCCTGATATTTGTCGTTAGAACAAGGCAACTTCGTCACAAACGATGGCGTCAACAATCCCAAACATTTACCGACAATAGCCTAATCACGTCTGTACAATGAC
>JAJZSN010000117.1 GCA_021849745.1 Bacillota bacterium
TCACCACCGGCGCTTTCCAGGAAAAGGCCGGATTTCACCATTTCGGACAGGGGGTCTTCCGTTGCCGCCAATATAGCCTGGATGCGGGAAGGTATCTTGGGGTTATTATCAATGATAATCCGGGGATGGTCTTGATCTAAACGGGCCGGTGTGTTCTGAATAATTTTTATTAACAGGTCGGCGGTGGCCATGGGGCCCATACCGCCCAGAATACCGATGGTTTTGCTCATGGAAACACCTGCCTGCATAATTCCGTCTACTCCATTATATTCCCGGAGCTATTTTGTGCTACCTGTGGGGGCGCACCATATAGAAGGTTAGGTATCCTACATAAATTAGACCTAGGTAACCCAGGAGAGGGTAAAGGGTACCCACTAGAGTGGCAAAGCCCACTTTGCTGAAGAAAGTTGCAGCTACTAGAGCGGCCAGCACTACAACCTTAAAGGAGACTCCCAGCCATTGTGAGGTTCGCATGGCAAAACCGTATAGGTCGGCAATGAGGGTGGAAAAGATTTCTCCCCACAGCACCAGGGCAAAGAGGACTTGAATTACCGGCAGGGAGGATTTTATCAGGTGGAGCATGGGAATTTCATAGGCTGCCAGGGCCGGAAAATGGAAAATTTGGCTAGCCACGATAATGGCAGCCATCAGGCCAAGGCCCAGGCCTCCCAAGAGACCCCCCAGACCCAGTGCCTTTTCACAGCCGATTTCCCGTCCCAAGGGAGCTAGAACAGCGGTAGAAAGGATTAGGTTGAAAGCTACATACAGCACCGAGGAAAGCAGCCAATGGGGAGCAGCGGCGGAAGAGGAGGAGACAATCTCCCGGTTCAAGACCGCCGGATCTTGGCCCACCAGGCTTAAACCTCCTAGGGCGAAAACTAGTACCATCATCACAGGGACGATAAAGGAATTGGCGGCAATAATCCCCCGTAGGCCGAAAAAGAGGGTGAGGATGACCAGCAGGGAGGTTAACCCTGTACCCACCGGTCCGGGGAGATGGAAGTATTCTCTGAATAAAGCTCCTGTTCCGGCCAGCATGACACAGAGGGCCCCAAAGAGGAAGAGGGTGATGGTAGTATCCAGAGCCTGGCCCAGTTTGGCGCCGCCCAGGTAGTGGAAAATCTCCCGGTGGGAACGGGCTTGTAAACGGCAGCCCAGCTTCATGATGGCAGTACCCCAACAGATGAATAACACCGTGGTTATGGCCACCCCTAGGAGGCCCTGAATACCGAAAAGGGTGAAAAACTTCATAACCTCCTGGCCGGAGGCAAACCCGGCCCCTACCACGGTGCCGATATAGGTAGCGGCCACTTGCAGAGCTTTTTTCCATTGGGTATTTTTCAAGTTGACCCCTCCAGTTGATAAATTTGTTTTTTAAAGTTTATTAGATAAAAATCTTGGTTAGTATAAAATTAACCATAACTCGAAAAAAATAAGGTACATAACGTAATTCATGCCAAAAATGGTTATAGAGGTTAAATTTCGAGATGTACTTTTTAGTTGGAAAAGTTTAAAGTAAAATTGGATATTGTATACCCTGAATAAGAATGTTCAGGGTAAATGGAGGTGTGTGCATGCATGTTTTAGTTGTAGGCTGCGGTCGGATTGGGGCCAGATTAGCTGAAGATTTGGCTAACAACGGCCATGAGGTGGTGATTATAGACCCGGATCCCCAGTCTGTATACCGGCTATCCTGGAATTTTAAAGGCAAGTTTCTGGTCGGTAATGGCAGCGATGAAGATGTCCTTAAAGAGGCAGGAGTTGAACGAGCCGATGTACTAACTGCGGTGACGGACAAGGATAACACCAATATTATGGTGTGCCAGATCGCTCAGAGATTGTTTAAGGTGCCGAAGGTTATCGCCCGGGTCAATGATCCCGATAGTACTCAGATTTTTCATCAGTTAGGGTTAGAAACCGTTTGCCTGACAAGTCTTTGTGCCAATTTTCTCAAAGAGGCCATTTTGTAATCAGCGGGAGGGTAAGGATATGTTAGTGGTTATTATAGGCGGGGGCCGGGTAGGGTATTACCTAGCTAAAAACTTGCTGCAGCAGGGGCATGGGGTAGTTTTGGTAGAAAAAAATAAAGAAAGGTGCATGAACTTACAGAATGAACTGGGGGAAATTATCGTCTGGGGCAACGGGGCCAATACCAAGGTTCTCACCGAGGCTAGATGTACTGAAGCGGATGTGGTGGTGGTGGCCACTCGGGAAGATGACGATAACCTGGTGGTGGCCCAGATGGTGAAAAACCAGTTCAATGTCCCCAAGGTTATTTCCCGAATTAATAACCCATGTAATGAACGAATTTTTCATGAACTGGGGATTAGCACCACTGTAAGTAGTATTTCGGTGATTGCGGAATTGATTCACCGGGAAGTAATGAGCGATCAGATCAAAGGGGTTCTGTCATACCTGCCGGAGGAGTTGAAGCTTAGGGAAATGGTCATCGATAGCCGGTCGCCGGGTTCGGGTAAACAGGTGAAAGACCTGGATTTGCCCGAAAGCTGTCTCCTCACTGCCATTATCCGGGAGGGTAAAGTAGTGGTACCTCAGGGCGAACATCACCTCGTCCCAGGGGATCGGATTATTGCTCTATATGCTAATGAAGCTGTGGAATTATAATATTTGGAAGATTGGGGCTGCCTAAAGTCAGGAGGCCCCTTTGTTTTGGGTTAACAAGTCGAACACGAATACTCTGTGCTACCCTGTGTTATCTTTTCTAAAGGCACAAACTGTTATAAAACTTTTTTCTAAAAAAACTTGTCACGGAGCAAATAAAACAGCATAATTTAAATATAGGATATTTTTCTGTCGAATTGAGGTGAGTCCGTGGTTGGTAGTAAAAATCCCAAAAAGGTTGTAATGATTGTCATCGATTCATTAAATCCTGTAGTTCTGGAATCCTGTTTTGCTAAAGGGTTAACCCCGGCTTTGCAGTTTTTTAGAGACCGGGGCTTCTACCACCGGGATTGTGTTTCGGTTTTTCCTACCATGACTCCTTCGTGTACCAGCACCATTGTTACGGGAACCATGCCAGGCCAGCATCAGGTGCCCGGTTTTGTCTGGTTTAACCGGCGTGAGAAAAGGTTTATCAACTACGGGGCCAGTCTGGGGGCTATTTGGAAGATTGGCCTACCCAGGGTAATTAAAGACCTGTTATATAATCTGAACATCGAACAATTAAACCGGAATATCTATACCATCTATGAGATTCTGGAGGAAAAGGGTTTTACCACTGCCTCCGTAAATTTTTATATCTTTCGGGGGCGTAACGTTTTTGAAACCAAAATCCCCTGGTGGATTAAGTTATTGACCCGTTCCCGTCTGGTGGGCCGGTTAAACGGACCCCAACTGCTGGTCATCGGGGATATCTGCCGCCCGGTACGGCTGTTCAAGAAGGCCAACCTAGGGGGACCTGCGGGGCCCTTTAATAAGTTCGGGGTCAATGATGAATATTCCGGGTTGGTGGCCGGTTGGCTTATTAAAGAAGGCCAACAGCCGGATCTGATGATGGTCTACCTCCCTGACAATGATGGCTACTCCCACCGTCACCATCCCTTGGAAACGGAGGAGAGCCTGGTTAGAGCCGATCAGCAGATTCAGCGTATGTTGGATGCCTACCCGTCCTGGGAAGCGGCCCTGGAAGAAACGGTATTCATGGTGGCGGGAGACCATTCCCAGAGCCTCATCAATTCAGAACAGGAAGCCTTCATCGACCTACGCAGTATTTTGGGTAAATTCCGCCAGGCTCAATTGGGTAAACTAATTGCCATCAATAAAGAAATCGCCATCTGCCCCAATGAACGGATGGCCCACATCTATATCCTCAAGCGCTTAAGACGTACTGAGACTTTCACAGATGTGCTATACCTGCTGGGTAAGGACAAGCGTATTGACCAGATTATGTGGAAAGAAGGCCGTAAAGGAAACTTCACCTATCACGTGATGTACGGCAATTACGCCGAATTAACCTTCAAGCGGGGTGGCGGTTATAAAGATGTTTATGGAGCAAGTTGGACTTTTAGCGGCGATTTGAAGGTTATTGATGCATCATACATAGGAGACCGGATTCTTTACGGTCAATACCCTGATGCCCTAAACCGTATTGCCGGCCTACTGGACGCTCGCTATGCCGGAGATGTGGTCATCACAGCTAAACCGGGTTGCGAGTTCGCCGGTGAAGGGACTCCCCTACACCCTGGCTGTGGCAGCCATGGTTCTCTACACCGGGGAGATTCGTGCACTCCTCTCTTGATTGCCGGTTCGGAAAGGGACATCCCCAATCCTCGGTTGCTGGACTTTTTCCCTTATATTCTGGAACACTTTGGGGTAGAACTACCCAGGTATCTGAAGTCGGTGGAAGAACCTCTAAACCCTTTTTTATAAAGGAGGTAACAAGTGGATAACTTAACGGAAAAAATAAAGGCACGCCATAACAGGCTGGCCTCCTTCTATGACCCATTAATGGGCGCTATGGATATGATGATTCGCAAATCCGACCAGGAAAAACTTTTCTCCCTGGCCAGGGGCAAGGTATTGGAAGTTGGGGTAGGCACCGGTCGCAACTTTCCCTTCTATCCAGTGGGAATAGAAGGGGTGACGGCTATTGATTACAGTCCCAGGATGCTGGAAAAGGCTAGAAGCAAGCTGCACCAGTCCCGGGTTTCTGTCACCCTGCTGGAAATGGATGCTCAGAATATGGCTTTTGCCGATCAGTCCTTTGATACAGTGGTGACCGCTTGTGTCTTCTGTTCGGTGCCCGACCCCATCAAGGGATTGCATGAAATCCGCCGGGTGCTCAAGCCCGACGGTAGGCTGGTAATGCTGGAGCATGTACGTAGTGAAAATGAGGCCCTGGGAAAAGTTATGGACTTTGTTAATCCTGTTTTCCTCAACATCTTCGGGTCAAATATCAACCGGCGTACGGTGGAAAACGTTCAGGCCGCCGGGTTTGCCATTGAAAAGGTGGAGAAATTCAACGACATCATGCGCTTTATCATAGCTAGGCCATAACAGCAGATTAGGAGGGGTATGATGAATTGGTATCAACGTGAAACAGACAAAGTAATGGAAGCATTTAAGACAAGCCCTAGCGGATTATCAGCCCAGGAGGCTCGTACCAGGCTTGAAGCATACGGCCCCAATGAGTTAAAGGAAAAGAAAAAGAAAACTCCTTTGCTTATGTTTCTGGAACAATTCAAGGACTTCATGATTCTGGTGCTGATGGCCGCCGCCGTCATTGCCGGGTTCGTGGGGGATCTCACTGACACTCTGGTCATAGCGGCTATCGTCATCCTTAACGCCGTGGTTGGCTTTATCCAGGAATACAGAGCAGAAAAGGCCATGGAGGCCCTGAAAAAGATAGCCACCCCCAATGCTTCGGTTATCAGGGACGGGACCCCGGCAAGTATCCCGGCCGGCGACCTAGTTCCCGGAGATTTGGTGCTCTTGGAAGCTGGACAAGTTATCCCTGCCGATATGAGACTCACCGAAGC
The DNA here is from genome assembly GCA_021849745.1 of Bacillota bacterium. GTDB lineage: Bacteria > Bacillota > Carboxydocellales > JAJZSN01 > JAJZSN01. Next base: position 5,499 of record JAJZSN010000117.1, read on the forward strand.
GGCCCAGTTGAAAATAGAAGAAGCGGCCCTTACCGGGGAATCGGTGCCTGTGGAAAAGGTTGCGGCGGCCCTGGACGAAGAAGGCTTGCCTCTAGCTGACCGGGTCAACATGGCCTACAAAGGAACCATTATCTCCTACGGCCGAGGTATTGGTATTGTTACAGCCACCGGAATGCAGACCGAGCTGGGTAAAATCGCAACCCTACTCCAGGAAGAAGAAACGGTGAAAACTCCCATGCAGAAAAGGCTTGCCGTCTTCGGACAGCGGTTGGCTATAGCCATTCTCCTTATCTGTGCTATCGTTTTCGGAGCCGGGGTATTCCGAGGGGAATCCCTGGTGCTGATGTTCATGACCGCCGTTTCCCTGGCTGTAGCTGCCATTCCCGAAGCCCTCCCGGCGGTAATCACCATCGCCCTGGCTCTGGGAGCCAAGAAAATGGTACAAAAAAATGCCCTCATCAGAAAGCTGGCAGCGGTGGAGACCCTTGGCTCGGTCACCTATGTATGTTCCGATAAAACCGGCACCCTTACTCTAAACAAAATGGAAGTAGCCGAGGTATATGTTGACGGACAGATAGTCACTAACGGTGAGGCAGGAGCCAATAGCCCTCTGATGCAAGCCCTGGCCCTTAGTAACGATGCCCAGGAAGATGCCGATGGCAAGGTTCTGGGGGATCCCACCGAGACAGCCCTCTATTCAGCGGCCCTTAAAAATAACTTCGATAAAAAGCAATTGGAAAAATCCTTTCCCAGGGTGGCAGAATTACCCTTTGATTCAGAACGTAAATGTATGACCACCATCCACAAAACCAACGGAGAGTACATATCCTTCACTAAAGGGGCGGTAGACGTCCTGCTGGAAAAGGCAAATAACATCTTAACCACCGATGGTATGCAACCCATTAACAGGGAGGCAATTCACCAAGCCAGTGACCGCATGGCCGGGGATGGCTTGCGGGTTCTCTGTATCACCATGCGTAAGTGGCCCGGCCTACCCGAGGACTTGTCCCCTGAACATGTGGAGACCGACCTGACCGTCTTGGGCTTAGTTGGCTTAATCGACCCACCCAGAGAAGAAGCGGCAGAAGCAGTGGCCCTATGCAAATCGGCAGGGATCATTCCGGTGATGATTACTGGAGACCACCCTCTGACGGCCCAAGCCATCGCCAGAAAGTTAGGTATCTTGGAAGGGAAGGGTGAAATCATAACCGGACGGGAACTGGAAAACCTCACCCCTGAAGAATTCGCCCGCCGGGTGGAGAACATCCGGGTCTACGCCAGAGTGGCCCCTGAGCAAAAGCTAAACATCGTCCAAGAACTGCAAAGCAGAGGCCATTACGTGGCCATGACCGGAGACGGCGTCAATGACGCCCCGGCCTTAAAACGGGCGGATATAGGGGTGGCCATGGGCATCACCGGCACCGATGTGACTAAGGAAGCCTCGGCCATGATCCTGCTGGACGACAACTTCTCCACCATCGTCAAAGCAGTCAAAGAAGGACGGCGTATCTATGCTAACATCTTGAAGTTCATCGTCTACTCCATGACTTCCAATGCCGGAACTCTTTGGGCCATCTTCTTAGCACCTTTTCTCGGCCTGCCCATACCTCTACTGCCCACCCAGATTCTCTGGCTCAACCTGCTCACCGACAGCCTACCCGGCTTGTCATTGGTGACAGAACCTGCCGAGAAGGACGTCATGGACAAACCACCGCGCAAACCGGAGGAAGGAATCTTCTCCAACGGCAGAGGATATTACATCCTGCGTTTTGGCTTCGTCATAGGTTTTCTTACCTTGCTATTGATGATTTACACCATTCATGAAAGAATGGCCTGGCAGACCATGGTATTCACCTTTCTGGTCATCAACCGGATGGCGGTAGCAGTGGCCCTTCGATCTGAGTCCCAATCTATTTTCAAAATAGGCTTATTCACCAATAAGCCGCTGCTGGGAGCGGTGGCCCTCACCCTGGCCCTCCAGGCGGTAGTGGTATATGTACCTTTCTTTAACCAGGTCTTCGGCACTGAACCGCTGAATCTCATGGAGAACGTGATTATCCTGGCCCTGTCAGCGGTGACCTTCTTGCTGGTAGAAATAGAGAAAATGTATAAGTCCATCAAGGGTAAAAAGCGGTCTGTGGACTATAGACTGGAAGGGTAAAGGGGAATCTATTATTTCTAGTAATATTGTTGGTTATATCAGGAGGAAATTGGGAATGGATGTCGAAAATATATAAGAAATTCGTACAAACCTACTGGGTGCAGTAGGTTTGTAATATTATTCGGGAGATTCGACATAATTAGTGAAAAAACGACACGAGTGCATTTCTCCCTTAAGATTAAGGAGAAAGGTATGTCACGAATCTTTATTGAAAAGGGTGATTTAGAAAATGTCATCCTTCGAGTGCCCTATGACCAGGCTCTGTTGGAGAAGGTCCGAACCATCAAAGGACGCCGTTGGCATTCGTGCGAAAAGTATTGGACCATACCTTGGACTGAAGAGATTGTTCAACAATTAGTGAACCTGTTTAAGCTTGAACCAGTGAAAATTCATTCAAATCTTTTGTGTGCGGATGACCAAGAGCAAGGGATTGATGTGCAAGGGCTTCAAAAAGCTTTGGATAATGAACTTAAATTGAAGGGGTACAGCCAGAAGACCCGCAAATCGTACTTAAGCCAAGTAAAGAGATTTCTGGAATTTTATAGTAAAGATCCGGAGGAATTAGATGAAAAGGAGGTTCGGGAATACTTCCTTTACTTATTGGAACAGGGAGTCTCCCATGCCTATATCAATCAGGCTTTAAGTGGTATAAAACTATTATTCAGGAAGGTGCTTAATAAACCTGGAAGGTTATCAGGGGTGCCCCG
>JAJZSN010000118.1 GCA_021849745.1 Bacillota bacterium
ATCGCTCTCTTTGGTATTGGTCGTGCCGGTCATGACTCGATACTGGTGAAGTCCGGTTACTTTCGTGATGGAGAATATGAAACATTGTTGGAAAAAGGGGCGGTGGGCGACATTTGTTCCCGATACTTTAAGATTGACGGTAGTATAGCCGATAATGAACTTTACTACCGTACTGTAGGAATTGCCCTAGAGGAATTGGCAGATAAAGAATACTCCATTGCGGTAGCAAGTGGCGAAGAAAAAACGGAAGCTATCCTGGGAGCTTTACGGGGCGGCTATGTGAATACCCTATTTATTGATGAACACGCAGCAAGGAAGTGCCTCACACTTCTGTAATTAACAAACTTTCGGGGAGGGAAATTAGAAATGAAAGCTGTAAAACTGTACGAAGCTGGAGATTTACGCGTAGAAGATGTCGAGATACCAGAATTGGAAGCAGGGCATGTGCTGGTAAAAGTAAAAGCAGTAGGTGTCTGTGGATCCGATATACCCCGGGTTAACTTCTATGGTGCCTATCGTCCTAAATTGACCATTGGACACGAATTCAGCGGAGAAATCACCAAGGTTAATGAGGGTAGCACTTGGAAGGTAGGAGACCGGGTTGTTGTTCCCCCATTGATTCCCTGTAACCGCTGCCAATGGTGCCAAAGTGGTAATTACTCTTTGTGCGAGGACTATAGTTACTTAGGCTCTCGCCAGGATGGTGCCATGGCCGAATACGTTAGTGTTCCAGAATCTAATCTGCTGAACATACCCCCAAGTGTACCCTTCGAAGCAGCAGCAATGGTAGACCCGGCAGCTAACGCAATTCATGCCATTTGGAAAGGTAGCATCAATACTGGGGATACGGTAGCTATATATGGTTGTGGACCCATCGGCCTTTTTGCTATACAGTTCGCCAAAATCCTTGGCGCCGGGATGGTCATAGCCATCGACATAAAAGACGAAAAACTTCAGACTGCCAAAGAATTAGGCGCTGATGAGATTATTAACTCTTTGGAAATTGATCCTGTAGCGAAGATAAACGAGATTACAGGAAAGGCCGGGGCCAATTTTGTCTTAGAAACTGCGGGTCTTTCAGTAGTACAAAACCAGGCAGTATGTTCTGCCGGAAAGTTAGGCAGGATAGTAATCCTAGGTATCAGCCATGATAAATTAGAGCTTAGTAAAACAGCCGCAGATAATCTGCTACGACGGGAACTTGAGCTTAGAGGTTCATGGAACTCCTTCTCCAGTCCTTTCCCTGGCAAGGAATGGACATACAGTGTAGAACTGATGGCCCAAGGAAAATTAATTACCGAACCCATTATAAGTCATAAACTCAGTTTGGATGAAGCACCGGAAATTTTTAAAAAGTTTTTAGATAAAAACTTCGTATTCAGTAAAGTAATGTTTTTACCGTAAGAAGAAAACAAAGGGGTGGCTTGAAGTGGTGCAACCGCTGATTCTGGGAGTAGATTTTGGGACTCAAGGGGTTAGAACAGCCATTTTTAAACCTGATGGCCGCTGCCTTAAGATGGCTTTTGCAAGCTATGATACATACTATCCTCATCCAGGATGGGCGGAGCAGCAACCCCAAGAATGGTGGGAAGCTTTTACCAAGGCTTTAGCCAACTGTCTGGACAAGGTAGACTCTACTCAAATAGCTGGAATGACAGTATGTGGGACCGCATCCACCGTTGTGGCTATGGCCAGGGATGGAAATCCCCTCATGCCAGCAATACTTTGGATGGATACCAGGGCCGCTTCAGAGGCGGAGAAGATAAACAGCACCAGGCATAAGATTCTAAAATATTCCGGCGGGCAAGATTCAGTTGAATGGATGCTTCCCAAAACGTTATGGATTAAAGAAAACAAGCCGGAGGTATATCACCAAACATATCAAATCATGGAACAGTTGGATTGGATTAATTACAGACTGACCAACCAATTAGTTTCTTCTAAATGCACCGTTACATGTAAGTGGAATTACGCCGATGTGGAAGATGGCTGGTCCGATGAATTTATGAAGGAAATTGGCTTAGGGGACTTCAGGGAAAAGATTCCTGTCAAGGTGTTGCCCATAGGTGAAAAAGTCGGGACCATGACTGCAGAAACAGCGGCTCAACTAGGTTTACCCCCCGGTATAATGGTCTATCAGGGAGGGATTGATGCCCATATAGGCATGCTGGGTCTTGGGGTAGTTAGCCCGGGACAAATGGGGGTAATTATGGGCACCAGCTTTGTACATCTAGCCTTGACAGAGCAGCCCATATATCATCAGGGACTATGGGGCCCATACCCAAGTGCGGTCATAGAAGGACTCTGGCTGTTAGAAGGCGGACAAGTATCAGCAGGTTCACTAACCCGGTGGTTTAAAGATCAGCTGGCAGGTGACCTTCAGTATATTGACCCTGACCCTTATCAAATCCTAGCCGACCAAGCCAAGGATATTCCACCAGGTGCCGAAGGTTTAATGGTATTAGATACCTGGCAGGGCAACCGGACCCCCTACCGTGACCCCTTGACCAAAGGGGCAATATTGGGCTTAACCCTTAGCCATACCCGTGCTCATCTATACAGGGCTATCTTGGAAGGTGTGGCCTTCGGTACCCGTAATATCTTAGAGGCCTTTAAAGAAGCAGATTGCCCGGTAAAAGAAATGGTAGCCTGCGGAGGAGTACTGAAAAACCCGGTCTGGCTCCAGATAATTGCTGATGTCACCGGAGTGCCCATTAGAAGAACCACTTTCAGTGAAGCCGGTGTTCTGGGCTGTGCCATAGCCGCGGCAGCCGGGATGAAATACTACAACGGATTAGCAGAAGCCACCCAAACCATGGTGGATTATAGTGAGAATGTTCTACCTAATCCCGACAACGCCCTCATCTACGACTTCTATTTTAAAAGCTATAAGCAGACTTATGAAGTATTGGCACCGGAAATGCACAGAATTCACAATTTTAACAATGACAGGAGGTGAGGCTGTGTCAGACAAAGGTCAGCGCAATATTCTTGAAATGAAAAGCATATCTAAAGCCTTTCCCGGAGTACACGCTTTAAAAAAGGTTGATTTCGCAGTGTTGGAAGGTGAGGTACATTGTCTTATCGGAGCTAATGGTGCCGGGAAGTCTACCCTGATGAAGATTCTTTCCGGGGCTTATATCAAGGATGAAGGAGAAATCTTTTTTGCAGGTAAGTCTGTTAATATCAATAACCCTACCGACAGCAAAAAGCTAGGTATCTCAATTATCTACCAGGAACTTTCCCTAGTCACCAGCCTCTCGGCATCAGAGAATATATTTTTGGGTCACTATCCCCAGACCGCCCGATGCTTAGTAGATTGGCGCACCATAAACGGTAAAGCCCAGCAGATGATCGATGAAATGGGTATTGAAATCGACGTAAAAAAACCAGTAAGCAGTTTGAGTATCGGTAAGAGGCAAATAGTTGAGCTGGCTAAGGCCCTGGTAGCTGAGGCTAAACTGGTGGTAATGGATGAACCTTCAGCCACCCTTTCAAGCGAAGAATTTGAAACCCTGGTTAAAGTAATCAGAGACTTAAAAGCCAAAGGAATCACCGTAATATACATTTCTCATCGTCTTGAGGAATTGTTCCGGGTAGGGGATAGGGTAACAGTACTGCGGGATGGGACTTATGTAGGTACTAAAGTCTTAAAAGAAATGGACCACGATGAACTGGTAGAAATGATTATCGGCTATACCTTAAGTAAAGAAGTACGAAAATCCGGTGAGATTACCGGAGAAAAGTTATTAGATATCCGAAATATATCTACACCAAAACTTCACTCAGTTTCTCTGGCTGTCCATAAAGGAGAAGTTCTAGGGCTGTACGGTCTAGTGGGTTCAGGCCGGACTGAAGTACTGAGGGTAATCTATGGAGCCGACAGACCCCAGGCTGGGACCATGTTTTTTGAGGGAAAGAAGGTCCAATTACGTTCACCGGTAGACAGCCTAAAGCTCGGTATCGGTATGGTGCCGGAAAACCGTAAGACTCAAGGCTTGATAATGGATCTTCCGGTTTGGGAAAATGCGGCTTTACCTTCGTTAAAAAATTTTAGTAAATTCGGAAAGATTCAGTACGGAATATTGTTTAATGAAGTTCAAGAACTAGTCAAAAAATTGCGTGTAGCCACTCCATCTATCACAACTTCTGTCAAAAACTTAAGTGGCGGTAATCAACAAAAAGTAGTAGTGGCCAAATGGCTATTGAAAAAATCCCATATGCTGCTCTTTGATGAACCTACCCAAGGGATTGACATTGGCGCTAAGGAAGAGATTTATGGAATTATCAAAGAGGTTGCCAACATGGGTTATGGTGTTCTGGTAGCTTCCTCGGAATTGAGTGAGTTAATGCAGGTTTGTGACCGGATATTGGTCATGTTTAACGGTGAGGTAGCGGGTCAATTTACCAGGGACTCATACCAGGAAGAAGCAATACTTAAATGCGCAGTGACGGGGAGGTAAAGGTTAATGAATAAAAGCAATATGAGAGAGTTTTTCAGTAAATACAATCTGATTATACTTCTGGTTCTTTTTACTGCCATAGCTTCCATATTATCACCTAAGTTTTTAACCCTTCAGAATTTTCTTAACCTGCTTCAGCAATCATCCATAACCGGGATATTAGCCATAGGAATGACCTTTGTAATCATTACTGCAGGGATTGACCTTTCGGTAGGCTCCATCGTAGCTTTAGCCGGGATGATTGTAGCCATATTAATCCAAGAGACTAATAGTATCCTAGTAGCAATCCTAGCCGCTTTAGCCGTAGGGGCAGTACTTGGCTTCATTAACGGATATATCAGTACCAAATTTGTCGTTCCAGCTTTTATAGTGACCCTGGCTATGATGGTATCTGCTAGAGGGATGGCCTTACTGGTCACTGAAGGAAAACCCGTCTTTGGGTTACCTGAAGCCTTTAATTTCTTAGGGGCCGGCTTCATTCTGGGAATACCGGTAAGCGGGCTAATTTGGATATTACTTACGATTCTCTGTGCCTTAGTCTTAAAATTCACTCCCTTCGGCCGAAACCTTTATGCAGTAGGGGGTAACCCGGAAGCGGCCCACCTTTCAGGAATCAGGGTTAATTTCCACCTCACTTCCGTATATGTAATTTCCGGAGTAATGTCAGCTCTGGCCGGAGTGATTCTGGCTTCCTGGCTAACTGTAGGACAACCTACTGCGGCCAAAGGGGCAGAATTGGACGCCATTGCCGGGGTGGTCCTTGGGGGCACCAGCCTTTTTGGAGGGATCGGTGGAGTAGGAGGTACTTTCATCGGTGTCCTAATTATGAGTATTATCACTAACATATTTAATTTACTTGGCCTGGCATCATATTACCAACAGATATTCATGGGCCTCATCATCGTATTGGCCCTGATATTAAACAGGTTTGTTGCCGGAAAGAAAGGATAAGAATTAAAATATCACGAAAAAGGGGTGATAAAAGACCGCTACGTCCCAAAGAATAAATAATAGTAATTGTACTTAAAAAAGGAGGAATTATCAAAATGAAAAAGAAACTTATTTTCGGGTTAATTACACTTCTGGGCATCTCCTTACTGGTAGGTTGTGGTGGAAAGACTGCATCTGAACCTAAAAAAGAGGAAACTACAGAGAAAAAAGTAGTAGTTGGTTTTTCACAAGTTACCTTAGATTCTCCTTTCTATGTGGCTCTTATGGATGCAGCCAAAGCCGAAGCAGCTAAACAAGGTGCCGAATTAGTTTATGTAGATGCCCAAAACGATATCGAGAAACAAAATAATGATGTACAAGACTTAATCACCAAAGGAATTGATGTACTTATCCTTAATCCAAGTAACCCCACTGGGGTAAATCCAGCCTTGGCAGCTGCCAAAACTGCCAATATCCCTGTAGTTACCGTTGACCGTCCTACTGAACAACCGGTTGCTACCTTCGTAGGCCGTGATAACAAGAAAATGGGTGAATTAGCAGGTGAACAAGCAGTAGCATTGTTAGGTGGTAAAGGTAAAGCCAAAGGTAAAATCATCGAGATTCAAGGCGATGCCGGCGGTAAAGTAATGATGGATCGTCGTGACGGATTCCACCTGGCCGTAGAAAAAGAACCCGGTATTAAGATTATTCAAGGACCTTATTCCGATTATACCCGTTCTAAAGCAGTTAAAGCTTTCCAAGATCTTCTCCAGGCTAATCCTGATGTGAACCTTGTGTATGCCCATAATGACGACATGGCCCTGGGTGCTTTACAAGTACTGCAACAAAACGGCCTGGCCGGCAAGGTTAAAATCGTGGGCGTGGATGGTTTAATGGAAGCTATCAAAGCAATTGAAACCGGTAATTATGACGCCACCGTTCTTAATGATCCTCAATTGTTAGGAAGTACCGTAGTAAACACCGCTCTGGGAGTATTAAAAGGTGAAAAATATCCAGAGTTCATCGATGCAGGTACCGGTTTAATCACCAAAGAAAATGCTGCCCAGTATGTCGACGATAAGCTTGTATTTGCCGCCACCAAGAAGTAGAATATTACTATAGAAGAGGGGAGGATGCAAAGTGAATCTTACTAAACAAGAAATGGCTAAACTAATCGACCATACCATTCTTAAAGCAAATGCCACTGAAGAAGAAATCACCCAGCTATGCCGCGAGGCTGCTGAATACGGCTTTGCTTCAGTCTGCATTAACCCATATCATGTTCCCCTAGCTCATAAATTGCTTGCTGATTCAGGTGTCCCTGTTTGTACCGTAATCGGTTTCCCCTTAGGAGCCTCCGCTACGGCTGTAAAAGCTTATGAGACCACTGAAGCAGTTAAAGCCGGAGCAAAAGAAGTTGATATGGTAATCAACATCGGTCTATTAATTAAAGGCCAAAATGAGTTAGTTCAAAAGGATATCCAAGCAGTAGTGGATGCAGCAGCAGCCGTTGATAAATCAGCCATAGTCAAAGTAATTATCGAGACCAGTTATTTAACAGATGAACAAAAAGTAACGGCCTGCAAGCTTGCCAAAGAGGCAGGAGCCCACTTCGTTAAGACCAGTACCGGATTCTCAGCTAGCGGTGCTACCGTGGAAGACATTAGATTAATGCGCCAGACTGTCGGCCCTGACATTGGCGTAAAGGCTTCCGGCGGAATCAGAAACACCCAACAGGCCCTGGCCATGGTAGAGGCAGGAGCCAGCCGTATCGGTGCCAGTGCAGGAATAGCAATAATTGCAGAACTTTCATAGCAATGAAATAGGCCACCGTCAATAAAGACGGTGGCCTATTATAATACGGAGGATAACATGGAAAATCCAGCAGCTGTCACTTTGTCTAAACGGGCTAAGATGCTTTTAGCCATACATGGGGTATTTCTTACAGGGGTTAGTCTTTCCAATATCTTTTTTAATGTTTATCTTTGGAAGGTCAACGGGAACATAAAACTGGCCGCAGCATATAACTTTTATCATTTTTTAACTGTACCCATAGTTTTTATTTTGGGCTCATTGCTGGTGAAAAATCTTGGTAGTTTGGGCAATATACGTCTAGGCTTAATTGTACATAGCTTTTTCTACCTTTTAGTGCTGATATTAGGGCAGGAGGTAGGGGAATGGTATATATTCTTGGGAATACTCATGGGCATAGGGCAGGGTTTCTATTATCTCGGATACAATGTATCAACCTATGATTGGACCGATAACCACAACCGTAACATCTACTCTGGTTTAAACGGGGCCCTGGGGGCCATGGCAAACCTGGCACCTTTGGCAGGTGGAGTTATGATAGGTCTTTTAGGGACATTTTGGGGTTATAAGGCTGTATTTGCTATAACTTTATTATGCTTTATATTAGCCGCAGTCATTAGTTTCAATATTCATGTAGTTGGATCAGAAAAAACCGCTAAGTACTCAGCTGCTGTAAAACGTATAGGAAAAGACTGGCTACGAGTGAGCGGTTCAATGATATTACGAGGACTGAGGGAGGGGGTCATGTCCTTTGCCTTGATTCTGTTGATTTATGAATTTACCAGTAGTGAGATTAATCTCGGTCTGTTTAACTTGATTACCGGACTTTTTACTATGATATTTTATTTTATAGTGGGGAAAACCATTAACCAGAACCGGCGCTATAGTTCCATGCTCTGGGGAGCAGTGCTTTTGTCGGTTACCAGTATAGTGTTACTACGACAAGATATTATAGGCATATGGCTATTCGGTATTGCCAATAGTATTTTGTTTCCTTTCGTATTCGTGCCAATGACTACCATTTCATATAATATAATCAGGAATAATGTGGTCACCAGGGATTATAGGATAGAATTTCTTTCGTTACGAGAAGTGCCTTTGAATCTGGGCCGGTTAATCGGGATAGGACAGATCGG
>JAJZSN010000119.1 GCA_021849745.1 Bacillota bacterium
TAGCCTAATCAGCCGTCATTGTACAGACGTGATTAGGCTATTGTCGGTAAATGTTTGGGATTGTTGACGCCATCGTTTGTGACGAAGTTGCCTTGTTCTAACGACAAATATCAGGAATGAAAACAGTTGGGGGCATATGCATGGCCAAGAACCATATATATTATACCAAGAGCTTTGGCAATATTCATATAACTAATTTTAAGGTTCCCTTGGTCAATGTCCATATTATTCACCTCAATCCCCTTATTCGACGAACAATAGGGAAATCCTGCTAAGTATATAAAATTGCTGTCAACAAAGCATAATCTTTCCTGGCCAAACTAGAAGTCGCTTCTCTTGTTTCGGAACCATTTATTCCCAACCCAGCACCATTCCGAACAACCTCAACAAATTATCTTTGACATGTGCTACAATCTGCACCCCAGCCTTAGGTAGAAACCACCTGAAAATATGGTATTAAAAAAGGGGGCCCCAAGTGATTATTGGGACAACCCTAATAGTTGCATATCTATATTAATAGAAGATGATTGTGTCCATTATGTGAACAAAATGGATTACTCTATCTTCAATACCGCCATGAAGGCTTCCTGGGGAATTTCCACATTCCCCACCTGCTTCATCCGCTTCTTACCTTCCTTCTGCTTCTCCAGCAGCTTTCTCTTCCGGCTGATGTCACCGCCGTAACACTTAGCCAAGACGTCCTTGCGCATGGCCTTGACCGATTCCCGGGCGATGATCTTGTTACCGATGGCCGCCTGGATAGGCACCTCAAACATCTGGCGGGGAATCAATTCCCGCAGCTTTTCCGCCATCTGGCGGCCCCGTCCGTAGGCCTTATCCTTGTGAACGATGAAGGAGAGGGCATCCACCACTTCCCCGGCGATGAGGACATCCAGCTTCACCAGTTCGGACTGCTGGTAGCCCAGAAGCTCATAGTCCAGGGAGGCGTAGCCTTTGGTTCTGGACTTCAACTGGTCGAAGAAGTCATAGACAATCTCACTCAAGGGTATCTCGTAGTGAACCATAACCCTGTTCTCACTAAGGTATTCCATGTTTTTATAGGTTCCCCGCTTGTCCTGGCACAGTTCCATAATGGCCCCCACATAGTTGTTAGGCACCATCATGGTGGCCTTGACGTAAGGTTCCTCTATGAACTCTATCTCCTGAGGCTTGGGCAGCAGGGTGGGGTTATCGATATCGATAACCTCCCGATTGGTCTTATGCACCCGGTAAATAACGCTGGGGGCGGTGGTAATCAGGGTTAGGTTGTACTCCCGTTCCAACCGCTCCTGGATAATCTCCATGTGGAGGAGGCCCAGAAAACCGCAGCGGAAACCAAAGCCCAAAGCCACCGATGTTTCCGGCTCATAAATCAGGGAAGCGTCATTCAGTTGGAGTTTCTCCAGAGCATCCCGCAGGTCTTCATACTGGTTGGTTTCCACAGGATACAAACCGCAGAAAACCATAGGGGTGGCTTTGCGGTAACCGGGCAGGGGCACATCTGTGGGGTTGTCGGCCCCGGTAACGGTATCCCCTACCTGAGTATCTTTAACATTTTTGATACTGGCCGACAGGAAACCTACCTCACCCACACTGAGCTGGTTTACATTGGTGGGAAAGGGCCGGAAAACCCCAACCTCGTTAACTTCAAAAGTCTTGCCGGTGGACATCATTTTGATTTTCATGCCGGGCTTAATGGTCCCTTGAACCACCCGGAAATAAACGATGGCGCCCCGGTAAGGATCAAAATGGGAATCGAAAATCAACGCCTTCAAGGGTGCGTTAGCATCGCCTTGAGGAGGCGGCACCTTGCGCACAATGGCTTCCAAGATATCCTCGATACCGATACCGCTCTTGGCCGAAGCCAGGACGGCATCACTGGTATCCAAACCTATGACATCCTCAATCTCTTGCTTGACCCGCTCCGGTTCCGCACTGGGCAGGTCTATTTTGTTAATAACCGGGACAATCTCCAGGTCGTGCTCCAGGGCCAGGTAGACATTGGCCAAAGTCTGGGCCTCAATGCCCTGGGCCGCATCCACAACCAGCAAAGCCCCTTCACAGGCCGCCAGGCTCCGGGAGACCTCGTAGGTAAAATCCACATGACCCGGTGTGTCGATAAGGTTCAAGGTATAGGTCTGGCCATCCTTAGCCTTGTAGTTCAGACGAACTGCCTGAGCTTTAATGGTGATGCCCCGTTCCCGCTCCAAATCCATCTGGTCCAGCAACTGGTCGGCCATTTCCCGTTCCGAAACAGTACCGGTATACTCCAGCAGCCGGTCAGCCAGGGTTGACTTACCGTGGTCTATGTGGGCAATGATGGAAAAATTACGAATCATCTTTTGCCTGTCCTCGCCCATGGGTTTTCCTCCTCAATAAATATACTGAAAAACCACATTGCCGCTACGCAATATGGTTGAAATTGCAATGCATTAATTATTATATCATTTTGCTAAATTAGTAGCAACAGTATTAATCAGCCTTTATTTCATGCCCTCTGCAGTTTTCTTTTGACCACATCGATAACTTGCCGGGCTTCCTCCATGCGGAAAAGCAAGGTCAAACCGGCATAAGCCGCTACCCCAACTGTAACAGCCAGGGCAACTTGAACCAATTGATGAGTTTTACTGGTGAGATTTAAGTAAGGTTCGGCCACAGTACTCACCCCGTAAGCCATGAAGCCCATAATCAAAGCGGCTGCAAGCACCTGAACCAGGGAAGTAATTATTTTACGCCCGTCAATAGCCTTGATCTTCCGCCTCAACAGCAACAATAAGCTGACCATATTGAAGAGACCGGTCACCGAATAAGCCAGGGCCAGCCCTGAAGCCTCCATGGGTTCTACCAGCCAGAGGTTCATGAAGTAGTTGAGTAAAATGGTGAGAACCCCAATCACCACCGGGGTAACGGTATCTTGAAGGGCATAATAGGCCCTGACCAGCACCAGTACCGCCGCCTGGGCAAAAAGGCCGATACAGTAGTAGAATAAGGCGTCGGCAGTAACCATGGTAGCCTGAGGGGAAAACTCCCCCTGCTGGAATAACAACCGCACAATAGGCACACTTAAAGCCATCAACCCGGCCGCAGCGGGAACAGTGATGAACAGCACCGAGCGCAAGGCCCCGGAGAAGGTTTTCCTGAACTCAGCCGCCTGGTTGGTGGCAACTTGTCCCGCCAGGGTGGGAAAAACGGCGGCCCCGATGGTGAACCCGAAGAGACCTAGAGGCAGCAGCATCAACCGATTGGCCATGCGCAAAGCGGTGATACTACCCTCGTCCAAAGCGGAGGCAAAGTTCTGATTAACAATCAGGTTAATCTGGTTAGCCGAAAGGCCGATTACGGCGGGAATCATCAATATACCCATACGCCGCACTCCGGGGTGCTTTAGATTTAGGCTGAAACGATATTTAAGACCTTTGCGAATAAGCGTAGGAAATTGGACCAGGAAGTTGATTACCACCCCCACCAGCACCCCGATGGAGAACCCGATAATCCCGTATTGGTTGGCCAAAAGTAACCCACTGAAGATGATGCCTACATTGTACATCACCCCGCCGATAGCCGAGGCCACGAAATGGTTTTTAGAATTCAAAATTCCCATCATCAAACCGTTTAAGCCGTGAAAAAGGATGGCCGGCAGCATAATGCGAGTAAGGAGCACTGTAAGTTCCAGGGTCTCCCCCTGAAACTTATAAGCCACCAGAGGAACCAGATAAGGGGCGAAGATAATCCCCAAGACTACTACCACCGTCATGACGATGAAAAGCAAGTTAGCCACGGTACTGGCCGCTTCCCAAGCGTCATCCTCCTGGCCCCGGGCCAGATACCCTGAGAAAACAGGGATAAAAGCGGCGCTCAAGGCGCCCCCGATGAGGAGGTTATATAACAGGTCGGGTACAGCAAAGGCCGCTATGTAAGCATCAGTATCCGCCGATGTGCCAAACTTAGTGGTGATGGCCTGCTCCCGGACAAAACCCAGAATCCGGGACAGAAACATAGCCACCATGAGGATCCCGGCGGCCTGGGCCACCCCTTTGGCTACCGACGTTTTACCTTGGGCTTGAGACATGAAAAAGCTCCTTCCATAAGAAAAAGTGGTACAGCAATAATATACCACTTTTCCGGGCCGGGTAGAAGAAAAATTCTTCCACCCTTTTTAATGACTGTTGTCGGCAAGTTTTTCCTGGGTCATCTCCTTGACTTTGGCCCACCAGGCCTCCACACTGGCCCGGCCTTTTTCCACGGCGGCCCGAGCCTCAGCCTTATAGACCTCAACTTCACCGGAAGTAGGAACCCATTCCGGCATCCCTTCCCGGATTTTGTTTGCCAAAGGCTTGATATCTACCTTAACCTGATACCCCAACAATTCCGCCTGTAAACCTTCCTCTTTGACCAACTCAACCCGCAAAGCCCTCACCGGCTCCGGCGGCGCCACCAAAGAATTAAAAGCCTCAGTAGCCATATAAACCCCAAAACCAATAATAGTTACAAGAACCAACAACCCAACCAAAACCATCTTCCGAACTCTCCGCACCACAACCATCCTCCTCATCCATAATAATGACAGATACCTCTATTATGGACGCCGAAGAAAATAATTATTCTTCTAAATCTTTTAGCTGACAGCTGATAGCTGATAGCTGACAGCTACTTATTCTGATACGCCGCCGCTACCTGCTCCAAAAACTGCTGCCGGTCTTCAATTTCCTTTAGCTCAACATCCATTTTAGCGGCAAATAATCCGGTCAGCTTTTCGGCCATGGTTTGATATGCACCCTCATCCAAATGATCTCGCCGCAACAGATAACTTTTCAAAATAGCAAACTCATCTTCTGTAACCCCCTGGATACGGAGCTTGATTTTCCCGGACCAGGGGAATTCCTTTTCCGTAAACTTAACAGTCTGGGGAGCTTCCTGGGCCACTTCCTTGATTACCATGGTTCCCGCAGCCATATCCCCCAATCTTTGGCTTTTCTTGCTGGCCAGCAAGGCAATAATTCCAACAGCATAGGCCATGGGTAAGGAGTCTATGATGCGCATAATGTTACGTATCAGTACCCCTACAAAAGTCACCGCCCCGCCGTTGGCCTTGATGACCCTAATTTTCATCACCTTTTTACCGGGAGTTTGACCGTTCCAGATGGCTTCGAAAAAAATAGAGTAACCATACATTAAAAAAACCAGCACTATTAAAATTATAATACCTGCTGCAGCTTGCCCTCCTTCTCCCGGAGAGGCAGCCGCGGCGGCGAATATTATAATTATTAAGAAGAACCCACCCAGTACCATCTGGATTAAAGAATCAATGAGATAAGCGGTAAACCGGGAACCCAGCCCGGCCAGATTAAAGGAATAATTAATTTTTTCCGGGCTCATCAAGGTATACTCTTTCATATGTTACCCCTCCTAACGCCTCTAACCCCCTGATAAATATACCAGACAAACAGCGCCAAAGTAAACCCGGCAAAGGCTAGCTTGGCATAACTGGAAATCATCCCAAGGGGGGTGATAAATCCTTCAATTAAAGCAGCAAGGACAAACATGGGAATAGTCCCAAGAATCAGTTTCATGGCAATCCGGCCATTGACAACCAAGGCATCCCGCCGGGTGTAATCCCCTGGCTTAACCAGGGCCTTGGCTAAAATTAAACCCGCTCCACCGCAGATAAAAATAGCTATTAGTTCCAACACCCCATGAGGCAGGATAAGGGACCAGAACTCCAGAGCATATCCTCCTTGGGTGAAAATCCCGGCCAATACCCCTACCAGCAAACCGTTATAAAATAAGATATATACTGTACCCACACCCCAAGTAAAACCCAAAGCAAAGGACTTCAAACCTACCAGAATGTTGTTAATCATAATGGCAGTGGAAATCAAAGGCCGCTGGTTTACCGGCCAATCGGCGCCCACCTTGCCCTCCTTTAACCCATCACCAATCATCCTTTGCCATTGTTCAGGAATAACCAGCCCGTCCAAAGCCGGCTGCACATAATGAATGATAAAACCGGCTGCCAATCCACCCAGCAAGGTGATGGCAGCGGCCAGAACATATCTCCAATGGCCCCAAATTAACCGTGGCAATCCCTGACGGTAAAAAAGCCAAATCCTCCGCAGACTCATGGTTTCACTTTTATAAATATGGCTGTGGGCCTTAGCCACTAGACGGTTTAAGTAATGAACCACTTCGTGGCGGGGGAAATTGGCCTGGGCATAAGCCAGATGGGCAGTAACCTGCCTGAAGAGGGGGCCCAGGTCCAGCAAATCCTTCCGGTCAAGGTTGGCCGCTCCCTTTTTGCCCATCTGCTCCAGTATCTTATCAAGCCTCTCCCAGGCAGCCCGGTGGATTTCCAGGAATTTTTCCGAGTTCATCAGCCAACCCCCTTATAATCGAGAAAGGTTTTTGATTTCCAGGTATTTATTGATGGCAGCCACCGATAGTTCCTCCGGTGGCACATTGACCACCACCACTCCTCTGTTTTTCAACTGAGAAATGGCCCTATCTCGTTGGTGGAGCACCCCCTGGGCCACTCCCTTTTCATAAACCTCCTGGGAGTCGGCAGGCACCTGAGCAGCCTTTTGGACCAGCAGGGAATCCACCAGGGTAATGCATCCCACCAAATGATTCCCCGTCAGGGTGGAAACATAGGTAATCAAACGCCGGGATGCTTCTTCATCAATAAGGTCGGTGAAAATACAGATTAAGCTCCGTTTGCGGTTCTTGGTACTGATATAACGGCAGGCGGCAGCGTAATCGCTTTCCACCAAATCAGGCTGGATGTTATAAAGGGAGCCGAGGATTTTCTGCAGTTGGGATTGGCCCTTCCGAGGCGGGATGAAGAGTTTCACATCATCGGCAAAGACGGCCAGCCCCACCTTATCATCCCTGGTCACCCCCACATAGCCCAGTAACAAGCTGGCATTAATGGCATGATCCAGTTTGGTCAGACCCCTCACCTCCCCGGTCATCATGCGGCCCGCATCCAGTACCAGCAGGATGTTCTGGCTCTTGTCTACCTCATACTGGTTGCTGGTCAGCCTGCCCCGCCGGGCGGTAGCCCCCCAGTTAATGCGGCGGTACTCGTCATCCACCTGGTAGTCCCGCAGGCTCTCAAAATCAGTCCCCATGCCTATGATCCGGGAAGGCTTCAGCCCCCCTTCCAGCAGATGGCCCTGCTGGGCCAGAATCCTGTACTTGCGGATCTCCATGATATTGGGATAGACCTTGGTTGCAGTATTCTCCCCGGTGGCCTTGAACTGGCGGATAAAGAACCCCATCCGGCTGGGATAGCGGATATTAACATGGCCAAAGGTATAATCCCCCCGTTTGTCGGGTTCAACATTGTAGCTTATCTTAGCGGCGGCCATGGCCGGAACCTTGCAGTTGAGAACCTTGGCGCTGACTTTGAAGTTAACCGGTGGTTCATCCTTGATGGTGAGCTCGAGATCTACCCCTGTAGAGTTACGAATCTCCAAAGTTATAGGGTTGGAGACCCCTAAGGACAACCGGTGTTCAAAAAGCCGCTGAACCAGCAAGCCGGTGGGCTTGGGAGTCAAGAACCAGTCGCCTAGGATTAGGAGGAGTAAAAAGCCGTTATACATGAGGAGAAATACCCCTGCCTGGGCCAAGGTTATTGATGTGAAGAGGGTCATCAGGAGTAGAATGGCGGCCCCACCCATGGCCAGGGCGATGAATTTGCGTGAGAAGAGCATTGCAGACCTCCTACCTAGGCACCTCTATGCCATCCAGTATAAGCCTGATGGCATCATCAGGGGTCAACCCCTCGATCTCCGCTTCCGGTTTCAGCACCACCCGGTGGCGCAGCACCGGCAGGCTCACCCGCTTAATATCATCCGGGGTTACAAAACTTCTGCCATAAAGGGCCGCCAAAGCCTTGCCACAAACCAACAAAGCCAGGGAAGCCCGGGGACTGCCCCCTACCATCAGGTTGTGATCAACCCTGGTAGCGGCCACGATATCCAGGATATAATCCATCACCGTCTCCTCCACCACCACCTGTTGGGCCTGGCGGCCCAGAGCCAGCAGGGTCTCCTTATCCATTACCGCCTCCACCCCTTGGAGGGCCGCCCCGGCCCCTGCTCCCCGGTGGAACCTGGCCAGTACCTCTTTCTCCTCATCCCGCTTGGGATAAGTAACCAGCACTTTAACCAGGAAACGGTCCAGTTGGGCTTCGGGCAAGGGGTAAGTCCCCTCATGCTCAATGGGGTTCTGGGTGGCAAAAACCATAAAGGGTTCTTCCAAAGCAAAAGACTGGCCGTCAATGGTCACCTGCTTTTCCTCCATGGCCTCCAGTAGGGCGGCCTGAGTCTTAGGG
>JAJZSN010000120.1 GCA_021849745.1 Bacillota bacterium
CGATCTAGTGAATTTATTCCTACCAGGAATATGGATCCTTTACGGTTGGCGGCCCAAATTGTTTCCGGCATTGGCTTCCTTGGAGCCGGGGTAATCTGGAAGCAAAGCGGTGGAGAAATCCGCGGACTGACCACCGCTACTAACATCTGGGCCGTGGCGGGTCTAGGCATTGCCGCCGGTTTGGGCCATTACTACTTGGTGGCGTTGACTATTGTATTACTTAAGATTGCTTTGAAGATTGCATCCATTCTGGAGTTTTTCGGCCTGCTGAAGTATGAGGATGATGATAAGCCCTTTCCTGACCCCACAGCTCAAGCCAAAGATAAGTCCAAGATTCAACAGAATAATGATGATTGGCATTAACCACTAAACACTACACACCGGAACGGGAAGTCAGGGTCTAGCTGCTTTATTCCCTGGATTTAAAAGCTTTAATTTTGGAAGCATAACTTGCTGCCAGTTCTTTAGCCACTTTATCAGAAGTAGCCTCGCTCAAAACCCGGAATACCGGCTGGTCGGAATCGGGAAGCACCAAAGTCCACCCATTGTCGTGGTACACTTTAATCCCATCCACTAGTTCCACATCTTTTTCCATGGTCTCTTCAATTAGTTTGCGCATAACAGTTCCCTTATCCGACCAGGAGCAGTATACATCGGCCTTTTCCAGATAAAAGGGAGGTATCTTTTCCACCACTTGGGATAAAGTAAGTTCTTCTACTGCCATGTATTCTAGTATAGACACTAATGCAAATACCGCATCAAAAAGCAACTGGTACTTATCTCCGGCAGTAGGTTCCATCAACGACCTGGGATTGGCTTTAGTTCTGACCAGATGTCCTTCCTCCCGACGGGCCAATTCTTCCATAACCATAGGAGCGGTGACCGGTACTGCCATAACCGCACCTTCTTGTTGCTGGAACTTTATCAAAGCCAGTACGGCTAGCAGTAAATCTTCTTTGATGATTTGGCCATCCCGGGTAATGAGAATTAATTTCTCCCCATTGCGGTCCAGACTGATACCCATATCGGCCTGATAATCCCCCACCAGTTTTCCCAAGTCAATGAGACTGTCATCTGCCGGGGAAATGGTAATCACCTGGCAATCCAGTTTCTCAAGTAATTCAGGCAGGAAAGAACCTAAATGGCTGTGTTCATACTCGGCGATGATTTTAAACCGGTTGCCTCGAATAGTGTCCGCCTTAATGGAACTTAGGAGGTTAGAAACATAAGATTTACCCAACTGAGGCAGGTAACGGCCTATCCCGATCTGGTTGAGAGCCGCCCGGCGGAAATCTTCTTGCACAAAAGCCCCTTCTATCTTCCTTTCTAGGCCCTTATCAATGTTGATTCCGTTGGCATCAAGGAATTCAATAAGCATAACATTTTCCCTGGTGGGCGGAATGAATCTGATATGTACACCGCCGCTCCCGCTTAAATCCTTGACCGCAAAACGGGTGACAGGAGTAATGGTGTTCCCAAGGTCAATGGTATTGATTCCTGCCGATAACAACCCGGAAACGAAAGCCTTTTTAATCAGTTGGGCAAAGGGATGGGTATCCCCGCCGATGATAATCTGAGCCCCGCTTTCCAGAGTGGAGCCATAGGCGGCAGCCAGTTTAGAGATAAAATCAGGGGTTATCTCCACATTGGCAATGCCGATTACCCCCTGCTGCCCGAACAGGTTCTTGGTAACCTTTTCACCCCAGATGAGGGAAGTATGTACAGTGGTATTATCCTCAATCATCTTATCGGGCCAGATTTTCACATTGGGTTTGATGATGCTCTTGGAACCAAGGGAGCAACCGTCCCCAATGACAGACCCTTCAAAAAGGGAGGCATTATCCCTAACGGCAATATTGCTGCAAAGGGTGGTACCCCTAAGTTCTGCTTCTTTACCTAGATAGTTGTTGTTCCACAACACCGTCCGTTTAATAGATGAACCGTCCTTGATGATATTATTCTCACCGGTAATGGTATATTGGCCTAAATGAGCTCCTTTTTCAACCTGACAATTATCCGCCAAAAAGACCGGTGCTTCAACATTCTCCATCCCAGCGAGATTAACATTGTTACCCACCCATATTCCGGGGGCTATTTCCTCGCCTGTAATGATTACATCAACCTTGCCATCCAACATATCGAATTGGGTCTGACGGTACTGAGTCAAGTTACCGATATCGCACCAATAACCTGTGGCTACATAGCCGTAAAGAGGTTCATCGCAATTCATCAGTAAAGGAAATAGATCCTTACTAAAATCGAAGACGGAATTGCGGGGTATGTACTCGAAAATTTTTGGTTCCAGAACATACATGCCGGTATTGACGGTATCACTGAAAACTTCACCCCAACTAGGTTTTTCCAAGAAGCGGGTGATCTTGCCATCGGGCTGGGTAATCACTACCCCGTATTCCAAAGGAGCTTCAACTCTTGTCAGAACCAAAGTGGCCACAGCCTTATTGGATTTATGGAAGTCTATGGCCCTTTGTAGGTTCATATCTGTTAATCCGTCACCGCTGACTACAATGAAGGTTTCGTCCAAAAACTCTTCAGCATTCTTAACACTACCCGCCGTACCTAGAGGCGCCACTTCCTCAAAATAATGAAGACTGACCCCAAAAGCTGACCCATCACCGAAATAGTCCTTAATGGCTTCTGGCAGGTACTGCACGGTTACAGCTATTTCGGTAATCCCATATTTTTTGAGTAAATCAATAGCATACTCCATTACCGGTCGGTTTAACAAAGGCACCATAGGTTTAGGTTTGTTACAAGTCAGGGGACGTAAACGGGTTCCCTTTCCTCCTGCCATAATTACCGCTTTCATTAGCCATCAGCTCCCTTCGTATTCAAACTACAGGTTCACGAGTTGTTCTTGTGGTGGTGGGCAGAGGAATTTTTCCTCTAGGGCCTCGGTCATAACTCTTTCATATACAGCCTTGGTTTCCCCAGCAATCCCTTCCCAACTGTATTGTCGATATATCTTTTCTAGGGCCTTGCGGCTCATTCCCCTGGCCATGGCCTCATCACCCAGCATCAAATTAATGTGAGTGGCTAATGAATGGGCATCCCCTGGAATGATTTTGTAACCATCCACCCCATAGTCAATGATTTCCGCCAATCCGCCGGTATCTGACACTATTACTGGCACCCCTGTGGCCATGGCTTCCAGGGCCACGATACCGAAGGGTTCATAAAGGCTGGGGAATACCGCTACATTGGTGCAGTGGAGCAGCCAGTTACGACTTTGGTCATCAATAAAACCGGTGAAGACAACCTTTCCTTCCAACCCCATGGTACGCACCTGGTTTTGGAGTTGATCCAGCATCGGCCCTCTACCGGCGATGAGGAACTTGGTTTCCGGGTGCTGGGCCAGAACTTCGGGCACGCTGTTAAGAAGCACCTGAACCCCTTTTTCTTGCACCAGGCGGCCCAGGAAAAAGACTATTTTCTCCCAAGGCAAGGCATATTTATAACGAAAATCTGCAGGCATAAAACGTGGCTCCAGATTGACAGGATCAACACCGTTGGGAATTACATCAACTTTATCCCCCGGCAGATTAAAAACCCGGATAACCTCTTCTTCCATATACTTACTGCAGCATATTACCCGCCAGGCCTCGTAAGTAAGATCCCACTCCACTCGGTGGATGTAATTTTGTAGATCATTGTGTATTCCGTGGTTACGCCCGTGTTCGGTGGCGTGAATAGTGGCAATCATGGGTATGTTAAATTTATGTTTCAAAGTTTTGGCGCTGTAAGCAACCAGCCAATCATGGGCGTGAAGCAGATGAAATCCGCCGATTTGGGAAATAAGATGGTCGGCATACTCAGTCATTTTGATGTTTAACTGCAGAACCCAGTTAAAGAAATCACCCTGGCTTTCTTGATAGGCGCCAACCCGGTGGACATGGACACCTCCAATGTTTTCATAGGGATGACAACCTTGGACAGCGCTGGTAATAACATGGATCTCAAGGCCTTGATTAACCAGAGCCTTGGAAAGGTCGTTCACGTGCCTGGCCAAACCGCCTACAGTTTTAGGAGGAAATTCCCAGGACAACATTAATACTCGGGGTGATTTGCCTTGTTGGGCGATGCAAGCTTCTTTATAAGACAATTGGTTAAATCTATTGACTTCGGAAGTACAGTAAACCCGGTAATCAATATTAGGAAAAACTTTGTCCAACCATTCCACCGTGCTCAGCCAACGGTCATCAATATCTCCCTTCATAATGGAATGATACAATTGTTCAAAGCGGCCCAGATGGTCATTGGTTCTTTTCATGGCATATTCAACCATAGTACCGGTTTTCATAATAAAAGCCCAGTCACTGCTCTGGGCCAGCAGTAACTCCCTGGCTGCCTGGTTCAAGGCCCTTTCGGTGATACCCGAAGCCTGGGGAAAGAGAGAAGCCACTTCCACCATGCGTTCCTCGGCCTTATGTAAATGCCGGTAAATCCAGTCATTGGCCGGGGATAGCCAAACCTCGTTATAACCCTTAGCCCCCCAACTGGACATGGCCAGTTCACAGGATTCATTATCAGGATACAAATCCAGATACCGGCTTGGGGTAACCAAACCTAGGTTATCCTGGTCACGGGTAATTTTTCTCAACAGGTAGTCCAACCATTGAGGACCCTCAAACCACCAGTGACCAAAAAGTTCCGCATCGTAAGGAGCAACAACTATTGGCGGGCGATCCATCAGCCCGGCAAGATAGATAGCCTGCTGTTCCCGATGATACATAAAATTACCGGCATGGCTGGCAGCCTTCTTCCGGGCCCAGTCAGGGTTATAGGGTTCTTTATGGTCAGCCTTACCCGTGATACGGTAATACTTTATCCCTGTATTTAACCGGATACCTTTTTTATGTAAATAGGGCTTAATATAATCATAATCCAGATCATAACCAATATCCCGGTAATACTCCCGATAGTCATAATCTCCCGGGTACCCGTCAATAGAACTCCAGACCTGGCGGGCTGTTTCATTATCACGCCCGAAGGCTGCAACCCCGGAAGCACAATAAACCGGTGCGTATACCCCGTAAGTGGGTTTGGGATCGCCATGGAGTACCCCGTGGGTGTCGGTAAAGAAATAGCGCAGGCCATAATCCTTTAAAATCTGATCCACACCCGGCCGGTAACCGCACTCCGGCAGCCAGATACCTGCCGGGGCACGTCCGAATACTTCCTTATGTAACTCCACAGCCGTTTTAATCTGTGCCCTAACAGATGATTCGTTGAGCATCAAAGGCATGAATCCATGAGTAGCGCCGCAGGTAATCAGTTCTAAACAACCGCTGTCCTGAAACTTTTTAAAAGCGGTAAGGATATTTCGCCGGTACTTATCAACGAAAATTGCTTTCACTTCCCGGAACCTATCCTGATACATCAGGGCCAGGTTATGAAACTGCCAATCCCCCCGGGTCCGTTCCACTTCCCTGTCGGCCAGTTCAAGTAAACCGTTCAAGTAACGCACATATCGGTCTTGCAGCAGGTTATCACTTAACATAGTAACAAGGGTTGGCGAAAGAGATAAAGTCAAGGCGAAAGGTATTCCATCTTCCAATAAACCGTCAAATACTTTAATTAACGGGACATATGTTTCAGTAATGGCCTCAAACAACCATCGCTCTTCTATGTAATCTTCACTTTCCGGATGTCTTACCAGAGGCAGATGGGCATGGAGAACCAATGCCAAATATCCTTTGTTCATGAGTTCCTCCTAACTACGAAACCAACTATAACTACTCAAATGTTCGATTAGGTCTTTTTCTTGAAGACTTGTAACACTCCATCCTTGTTGTTGATGTTGCCCCCTTAACCTTATGGCACCCGCCGTATCTCTTGGGGTTGTGACGGTGTTTGATCTGACCATAGGAAGGAAGGCACCCATGTCCGACTTGACCCCAATTTCCACGCAGTAATGGTGACCGGGAACTAATTGCTCAAAATACCAGTTATTTGTCATGGGGTGCATAATATGTTCACGCCAAAGAGCATTAAAACCATCAAAATGCAACACCCCGGTTAGGTCATAAATTCTTGCCGCCAAGATTAAATCTTCCCAGGGCCTTTGGTAATGGGCCGTGGTAATATTTCGAGAGTCCTCCGTCAGTTCCCAATAACCGAAAATACTATAAGGGTCTTTAGGGAGAATGACCAAGCGGTTCTCGCGGTACCCTTGAGGAATTGCAAATCCTTTAAAATCCCGCCATTCAGTTTCTACAGAATTGTTGAACTTTTTGAGGACATCTTTTATCTTGTCTGCTTTCTTTTCATTTACTTTGTAACCGTTGCTAAACACTGTTGATTCCAAGTTACCGTCAAATGAAAATAATTGTTTGTTAATAGGGCGAGTCCTTTTGGAAGTATCCAATAACTGACGAATATATTTTTTCAACCTGAATTTTACGCGTCCTACGGATATTCCAAGTTCTTCAGCAATTCTTCGATAACTCAAACCCTGTCTTCTCAAATCCAAAATTACTTGTAACAAACGACAATCCTCCTTTCGTATTAGTTTATGCCTAAAATTGGAATTTTGCCCATATTCTAGACTATGATAGTTTCGGCGCAATATTACCTTTTCCTGCCTTGTGAAGAAAGGTATTTTACCATATTTTGCTACATCCTTCGTCAATAACTGAAACTATATTATGATTCTATTATCTGTTATATGTTAACTTTTTTCAAAAATAACAAAACCTATCCTACGATAGCATGCGTAAGATAGGCCTCATAAACCTCAATGTTATGACCTGACAAGATATTGAGGTAGCCTAAGCAAACCATCGTTAACAAAAGTATCTGCTTGAGGGCCGTAAACTCTCTCGTCATTTGGAATCCTCCAAAAACCACTATATTACATTTAGTTCGACAATATTACAAAATAATCCTCTATTACCAAGATAATAATCTCAAAGTCACAATATTAGCTACAATTACTCAAGGCTTTCAATGTCCATATCACCTGGCTAGCCACCACAGCATAGTCTTCGGTGGGCAAATAAGATCCCGCTGAGGCATCAAATAACACATTCCCACTGGCGGGAAATTCGTCATCCCCCTCCCAGATTACGTAAGTTATCGGTACTTTGGGGAAAACATTAATGGTTACACCGGCATGTCCCAGATTCTTTATTTCTCCCCCTAATTTTGCAGCCGTAGTTTTAAAAAGATCTAAGTCATGGCCGAAGAGTTTCAGCATCGGATTAATGGTACGCTTGGTAAATGGGTCGATGTAGATAGCTCCATCAGGTAGTTCTTTAAAAGAAATATATTGGTTTTGGATAGGTTGACCGGAGGCAGTAACAAGATAATGTAAAATCAAGATTTGGTTTTGTAGGGATACTTCTTGAGTCTCATTACCGGCCAAAGTAACCTTCCCCTCCGGATATTGCACCAGGTACTCTTCACCAAGAAAGGGTACCCTGAAGGTCTTGTTATCCTGATTATATTCAGTACTGCTTAATTGGGCCATTATCTCAGGTTCTTTGGCTTTGAGTTTCTCCTGGGCTACAGCCAGGGTTTTGTCAAGATTATAGTTAGCCATTTTTATTATTCCTCCCTCCTTACCGGTAGTAAATTATTTCCCTTTACCATTTTCTAGTTCCCTCTATGGTTTTCCTGCCTGTTAAAAAAATGTTTCTTGTAAAGCATGCCCCAGTCTAATAAAATTAATATAGCAAATTAACCTCTGGAGGATATTATGAAAATAAGAGCAGGCGCTCTCCTCTGCCCTAATGACATACCCTTTGCCAAGGACGGCATAAATTAAATTAATTGAAGAATAATCCAATATGGTTTATCATAAGTTAAGCAGTATATTTTAGGCAATATCTGAGGGAGGGTTTGCATGTTCGCTGATCAAGAAAAGCTGAAACAAGCCTTTATAGAAAAATTGCATACAAT
Organism: Bacillota bacterium; assembly: GCA_021849745.1. Classification (GTDB taxonomy): domain Bacteria; phylum Bacillota; order Carboxydocellales; family JAJZSN01; genus JAJZSN01. The sequence continues at coordinate 7,921 of JAJZSN010000120.1, forward strand.
GCACGGGGAATGCATTGATGAAGCCTCTGCCATAGATAAGTATATGGCCCTTGGCAATGTTGTTCGAGAATTTATTAACAAAAAGTGGGTTCAAACCAATGCCCAATATTTTGCCAATGGTCAAAAACAGGTCTATTACTTTTCCCTGGAGTTCCTCCTAGGAAAACTAATGGGTTCAAACCTGATAAATCTTCAGATTAAAAATGTTTTTGAAGATGCTTTAAAAGAACTGGAGATAGACCTACGCGAACTTGAAAACCAGGAATCTGATGCCGGTTTGGGCAATGGAGGGCTGGGCCGCCTGGCCGCCTGCTTCCTCGATTCCCTAGCTTCCCTCAGCTTACCCGGTCATGGTTGTGGAATTAGATATA
>JAJZSN010000121.1 GCA_021849745.1 Bacillota bacterium
GGTAAGGTTTTTCCAAATTATCCCTTCACTTTCTTCTTTGCCGCCTGGGGGGCATGACAGCACAACTTCGGTGATAACTAGTTCTTTTGAAGGAATAATGCTATACCGGTAAGCGAAACCCAATTCATTCCGGGCCAACTCCAACTTATCACCGGATTTATTGACAACGGTAACCCATTCAACTAAATTACCTATGGAACTACCATGGGCGCCGGCGTTCATAGCCACGGCTCCACCAATAGCAGCGGGAATTCCAGCAGCGAATTCCAGTCCTCCCAAACCAGCTTCCAACCCTTTCCTCACCAGGCGGGGTAGTAGAACTCCGGCTCCGGCTCTAATGGAGCGGCCCTGAAGATTCAGGTTGTTCAAACCACCCAAAACCTGAATAACCATACCCCTAATCCCGCCGTCTCCAACCAGCAGATTGGAGCCATTACCGATAACAACCCAAGGGATTCCACCTGCATTAGCCAATTTGACAGCTTTCACCACATCTTCGGTAGACTCGGGGACTACTAAAAGGTCAACCGGACCACCAATCCGCCAAGTGGTATGATTAGCCATGGGTTCATCGGTTCTAACCTGTCCGCTGATTTCTTTAACCAATACTTGCCTGATGTCCAGATAGTTCAAATTCAACTGCCTCGCTTTCGCTGCAGCGCAGCCTATTGACCAACTCCACACCCACAGTCCAGATGTTGCCCGCGCCTAAGGTCAGAACCAAATCACCCGGTTTTGTTATCTCTTCCAAATAAGCAGTAGTCTGATCCAAGGTTGCACAGAAATGAACGGGGCGGCCCTCCGTCTGTTCTATAGCCTTGATAATCAATTCGGCGTTAATCCCTGGTATAGGGGTTTCACCGGCGGCATAGACTTCGCTGACCACAATAACATCTGCTTCTGCGAAGGACTTGCCGAATTCCTCATATAATTGTTTGGTTCGACTGTAACGGTGAGGTTGGAAAACAGCCACAACCCTTTTGGCTTCTGTCTGCCTGGCCGCATTAAGAGTTGCCCGCAATTCAGTAGGGTGATGGGCATAATCATCCACAACCTGAATATCCTTTACCTCGCCAAGCAATTGAAACCTGCGTTTTACCCCCCTGAATTCTTCCAGGGCCTTGGCTATTTCGGAAAACTCCAATCCGAGGGACATCCCTGTAACCACTGCCGCCAAAGCATTACTAAGATTGTGCTGACCAGGTACATTAAGGGTAAGCTGTCCTAAAAAGTTCTCTCCATCAAAAATATCCGCATAGGTAACCAGACCTCTATTGCCAATATTGCGGGCTGTGTATCTGGCTCCTGGTTGAATACCGTAGGTACTATAAGGTTTATTGCACCGAGAAATTAATTGGCGAATGTTGGAATCATCAGCACAAAGAATCAGTAGGCCATGGTCAGGAATCTTAGTTAAAAACTCTTCAAAGGCCTTCAAAATGTTTTCCATACTTCCGTAATGGTCCATATGGTCATCTTCTATATTAGTTACAACCGCCAGGTGAGGGTTTAACTTAAGAAAGGAACCATCACTTTCATCGGCCTCTGCTACCAAATAACTACCCTGTCCGAGCTTGGCGTTACCACCAATATTTTGCAGAATACCGCCAACAATCACCGTTGGATCAAGGCGGTTTTTTTCTAGCACCAAAGCAATCATGGAAGTTGTAGTGGTTTTACCGTGGGCGCCGGCCACTGCAATACTTTTACGAAGTTCCATAATTCCAGCCAATACATCGGCCCGGTGAATTATGGGTATACCCTTACCCCTCGCTTCTTTCACCTCCGAGTTGTCATTTTGAATAGCTGTGGATACCACTACCGTACCGGCACCGTCTACGTTTTCCGGGGTGTGACCAATATGAATTTCGGCACCCAGGTCGCTTAACTGTTGCGTTACATCCGAAGCCTTGATATCCGAACCACTGACCTGATAACCCAGTTCCAGCAGTATCCGGGCCAAACCGCTCATACCGGTACCGCCGATACCAATAAAATGAATTTTTTCTTTCAACTGATTCAATATATTCAGCTCCTTCCTGGCAAAAAAGGTAGTATGATTTGTATTATTACAATCACATCTTATGCAATAGGCAAAATGAGTGTGCAAATGGCTTGTCTTATCAGCTGTCAGCGGTCAGCTGTCAGCTATCAGCTTTTAGCATCGGGTGGGGAGGTTGGGGTATTTTATTCGCCATATAAGTATGCACCTTGGGTATTGCGGCACAAGTAAGGCTAACTCAGCACTCCCGTGCTTCGAAGCCTTACTAGCTCAACTTTTCAGGCTTCAAAAGAGCTACCATTGATGTTCCCCTCCGTCTTGAATGAGTGGTGACTGCACCTTTACGCCCTTTTAGGGTAGTGTCTCGGCATCCGACGGGCTGTCTGTCGCACGCTGTGCAAAGTTGCTCCATAAAATACCCCAACCTATGCATGTCTCGCTTATGGGCATTCCCCGGAGGTCAGTCGTCAGTCCTTAGTCGTCAGTCCTTAGTCGTCAGTCGTCAGCTTTTTAAAACCCCAGAAACCAACCCTCCAACTACGAACTATGAACTATAAACTATGAACTACGAACCCTCTTCCAAGAATACCCCAACCTTACCCCTAACCCCTAAAACCTAGCCCCTGACCGCAAAGCATACCATAAGCTACAAGCTACCAGCCATTAGTTACCCGCTTGTCCAGCTTAATGTTTTTGCTGACAGCTGATAGCTGATAGCTATTTTACCAGCTCATCCACCATATCCAAAATCTCGTCAAGGGCCGCGGGTTTGCCTAGTTTTAGGCTGTTGACGGCCATGGCTTGGAGGCGTGGGGGGGCGTCCAGGAGGGCCTCCAGGGTTTGCAGGAGGCTGTAGCCCATTAAGTCCTTGTCTAGGATGACGATGGCTGCACCGTGATTTTCCAGGGAGCGGGCGTTATGCTCCTGGTGATTTTCGGCCGCATAGGGATAGGGAATCAACACGGCGGGGATACCTCTGGCGGTTACTTCGGCCAGGGTGGTGGCCCCGGCTCGGCAGATGATTAAATCGGCGGCAGCCAAAGCGTCTTCCATATTATATAAGTAGGGTTTGATTATACTATTCCCCTTGGGAGTCAAGGTTATGCCTTCTTTTTCCAGTTGGACTAAAGTATCTTCATACCCGGACTGACCGGTGATGTGGAGAATCTGTACCTCCGGTCTCCCGGCAAACCATTTATGTACCTCCACCATGGCTTTGTTAATGCTCCTGGCCCCCCGGCTGCCGCCGGTTACCAGCACCAGGAACTTGTCCTTGTCCAGTCCAAGATTGGCTCGCCCCTTTTCTTTTTCAGCAGCCAGTACTTCGGGCCTGATAGGCAGGCCGGTAAGTTTAACTGGGGCACGGGGCGGGAAGTATTTGGCTGATTCCCCAAAGGTTAGGGCTACTTGATTAACAAACCTGGCCAACATTTTATTAGTAATCCCCGGATAAGCGTTTTGCTCATGGATCAAGCAGGGAATCCCCTGCAAAGCAGCCATCAACACCACCGGGCCGCAGACATAACCCCCGGTACCCACCACTGCCTGGGGCCGGAACACCTGCAAAATCCTCCTGGTATCCAAAAGTCCCTGCACCGCTTTCAGCCCCGAAGTAAGCAATTTCAAGGATAGCTTACGCTCCAATCCTTCTACAGTAACAGTACGAAAGGCATACCCGGCCTTAGGTACGATATCCGCCTCCAGACCGCGATTAGTGCCAACATATAATATTTCCGCACCCTCATGGCGCTGTTGAAAACCCCGGGCAATGGCCAGGGCCGGGTAAATATGCCCACCGGTGCCACCACCGGTAACTAGGAGTCTCATACTCATAAGAATCACCTGTGGTCAGCTGTCAGCTATCAGCTGTCAGCCTTTAGATTTTCTTTTAAGCCTTAGATATTACTCAAAGCTGATAGCTGACGGCTGACAGCTATTTATCGCTTGTATAGCGTGAAATATTCAGCAAAATCCCCACTCCGGCGAGGGTGAAGACCAGGGAGGTGCCTCCGAAACTGATGAAGGGCAGGGGCATCCCCTTGACGGGCATGGAGCCGGTGACAACACCGATGTTGACTATGGCCTGGAGGCCGATCATGGATGTTAGACCCACGGCCAGCAAACTTGCAAAGGGGTCGGGAGAAGCGATGGCTATCTTGAAACCCCGCCAGACATAAAGGATAAACAAAAGAATTACCAGGGCCGCCCCGATGAAACCCAACTCCTCACCAATTATAGCATAAATAAAATCCGTATGCTGTTCAGGAAGATAGAAAAATTTCTGTTTACTCTCCCCCAGGCCCACTCCGAAAAAACCACCGGAGCCCAAGGCATAAAGAGACTGGATGATATGAAATCCGCTGCCCTGGGGATCGGCGAAAGGGTCCAGGAAAGCCAGAAATCTTTCCATCCGGTACGGGGCCATAGCTATGGCAACCCCGATGGCTCCCACTCCGGCAAGGCCCAGGTAGCTCAAATGTTTGCCCCGGACCCCCGCAGCAAAAAGCATGACATATATAGTTCCGGCAGCGGCTGCAGCTGTACCCAAATCGGGCTGAGCCAGAATCAACCCGCAAGCGAGGGCTAATATCAACAGGTAGGGCAAAACCCCTTTGACAAAAAACCTCACCTTATCCCCCTGAAGGGAAAGGCCATAAGCGGTAAACAACACCAGGGCCAGTTTAATTATCTCAGAAGGCTGAAAGGTAGTAAAACCCAGATTAATCCAACGCTGTGCCCCGTTGACTTCCTTTCCCACTCCGGGAATAAGGACAAGGACCAAAAGGGCAAACGAAGCCAATAAAACCGGAAGTACCAACCCCCGTAATTTCCAATAATCAAAATTAATCATCAGCCCCATGACGCCCAAACCGATAATAGCCCATAATAATTGCTTTTTTAAGTAGTAAAAAGAATCTCCGGTTTTAAAATAAGAAGTAACTTCACTGGAGCTGTAAACCATAACTATTCCCAATGCTAACAGCACCATCACCACAAAGAAAAGAACAACATCGGGCGAGCTTTTCCGGTAATACAAAACCTATTACCCCCTCAAACTGTAAACCACCTGTTTGAACAAGTCTCCCCGTTCCTCAAAGTTGTTAAACATATCCCAGCTGGTGCACGCGGGAGATAACAGCACAACATCGCCCGGCCGGGCTTCCCGGGCCGCCGTCTGAACAGCCTCCTCAAAGGAGCCGGCCTTTTGAAAAGCGGTAAAACCTTGCTTAACCACAGCCTCTTCAATTGCCGGAGCAGCCTCGCCCACTAGTACCAAGGAACGTACTTTTTCCTTGACTTTGAGGGCAAACTCGGTAAAATCAAGTCCTTTGTTTTTGCCCCCGGCGATTAAGACAATGGGCCGGGCATAAGAGTCCAGGGCCTTAATGGCGGCATCGGGATTGGTTCCTTTGGAGTCATTAATAAACTGAACCCCGTTAATCTCCGCTACCGGCTCCATCCGGTGGGCTACCCCCCGGAAGTTTTTGAGGGTCCGGGCCATGGAATCCACCTTAACCCCCATCACCCAACCGGAGGCCACAGCGGCCAGGGCATTCTCCAGGTTATGGGCACCCACGATACCAACCTCATCAACCCTGCAAATAGGAATGGTTTTACCGTCCCACTTGATGACTATCTGCCCTTCGTCCACCGACACTCCTTCTTCTAATTTATGCCGGCGGCTGAAAAATATAACCCGCCCTCCGGTTTGGACGGCCATGGCCAGTACCTGGGGATCGTCATAATTGAGCACAGAAAAATCCTCCGGCCCCTGGTTGGCAAAAACATTGGCCTTTGCCAAGGCGTAATTCTCCATAGTGCCGTGGCGATCCAGATGATCAGGGGTAATATTCAAAATCAACCCTACCTTGGCCTTAAACTTGTCCACGGTCTCCAATTGGAAACTGCTGACCTCCAGGACAAAGACCGCCTGTTCCGAATATTTTTCCACTTCCTCAATGAAAGGCAGGCCGATATTACCGGCCACACAGGTTTCCCGGCCGGAATCCCGGAAAATCTCCCCGATGAGGGTGGTGGTGGTGGTTTTGCCATTGGTTCCGGTTGTAGCCACAATAGGGGCCTTGGCATATCCATAGGCCAGCTCAATTTCCCCGATTAAAGGGATTCCTGCTTCCTTAACCTTACCCACTACGAGTATGGTGGGGGGAACACCGGGGCTAATTACCGCCAAGTCATACGCCCTTGGGGTGATGACCGGTTCAACACCCAGGGAAAGAGTCACCCCCAGGCTAACCAGTTCATTGGCTATATCACCCAGTTGCTCCGGCCCCTTACCATCATAAGCCGTGACGAGGGCCCCTTTATCCCGGCAAAACCTAGCCGCCGCCACCCCACTCCTGGCCATTCCAATAATTAATACTCGTTTGTCTCTCAAAGAAATCACCTTATTCTGTAGTGTAATCCGGTCAGCTATCAGCCGTCAGCTTAATTGGGGCTTTGCTTAAAAGCCAATGAAACCATCCTAAAGCTAACGACTAAGGACTAACGACTAACGACTAATTTCCAATACCCCTCATCCCAAACAATCCTATTATAGAACAAACTACTGCTGCCAGCCAGAAGGTTCTGACCACCCTTTTTTCCGACCAGCCGCCCAGTTCGAAATGGTGGTGCAGGGGGCTCATGCGGAAAACTCTTTTTCCTGTAAGTTTAAAAGAAATAACCTGAATGACAACAGATAAATTTTCAGCTACGAAAACTCCACCAATTATCGGTAATAATAATTCAGTTTTGGTAAGTATAGTTATAGCACCCAAGGCTCCTCCCAAGGCTAGGGAACCGGTATCCCCCATAAATACCCTGGCGGGGTGAGCGTTAAAAAACAGAAATCCCAGACAACTCCCTGCCACCGCCGCAGCAAAAAGAGCCACTTCCATCTCTCCCACCATGATGGCAATTAAGGTGAAAGCCAGGGATGTAACCACAGTAATCCCTGCCGCTAAACCGTCGAGACCGTCGGTTAGATTTACGGCATTGCTGATACTGACCATAAGTAAGATTACAAAACCCAGGTAAGCCCACCAGCCAAGCTCTATTTTTATTCCTGTAAAAGGAATTATCAAATCAGACCCCAGTCCTAGGGTAAATGAAGCCAGGTAAGCCATGACGGCGGCGATAATAATCTGACCGGCCAGCTTATGCTTGGCTCTGAGTCCCAGGGAACGTTTCATCACTACCTTGATAAAATCATCAAGGAAACCAAGCACTCCGTAACCTATAGTAACCCCTAGCAACACCAATATTTCCGGGGTTACCCTGCCCAATAGCAAGGTGGCAAAGATGATGCCTCCCAAGATCATTAAGCCACCCATGGTGGGCGTGCCCGCTTTTTGCAGGTGCCGCTGGGGCCCGTCGTCCCGGATGTTCTGACCAAATTTAAGTCTTGTGAGGGCGGGAATTACCAATGGTCCCAATAATAGTACAATTCCGGCTGAAACCCCTAGTGCCCATAATACTTTTTCCATTGATACCATTTCCTCCTCAAACCCCTAGAAACCGTCTTCCTTGGTAAGGGCCGCCACCACTTGCTCCATCTTCATACCCCGGGATCCTTTTACCAAAACGGTATCACCCTGTTGCAAGACACTATGCAAAGCCCTGACCGCCGCCTGGTTATCGGGACAAACCTCTATTTTCAACCCGTCGAGACCCCTCTGACGGGCCCCTTCTGCTATCTCTTCAGCCAGTTCCCCAACGGTAACCAGAAAATCCACGCCTATATCTACAGCGGTTCGGCCCACTTCCCGGTGGCCCTCTACCGCCTGGGTTCCTAGCTCAAACATATTGCCGAGAACGGCAATTTTGCGACTTATTCTTTGTGTCGCTACTTGTTGCAGAACCTGCAAAGCCGCCTTGGTAGCAGCGGTATTGGCATTGTAAGCGTCGTTAATAACCAACCAACGAGATGTCTCAATTAACTCCAACCTCATCCCGGTCAATTGCAGGTTCTCCAGCCCTTCCACCACCTGTTCCCAGGTTAGGCCTAATTCGAGACCAACCCCGACTGCCGCCAGGCTGTTTAAAACATTATGGCGGCCCAACACAGGAAGGGTTACTTCTCTTTGTTGGTCACGGTAAGTGACTCTATAAACAGAACCTGATTCACCGGCCTCGATATGGTAAGCCCGCAAATCATTGTTTTCTTCAAAGCCGTAGAGATC
>JAJZSN010000021.1:0-34130 GCA_021849745.1 Bacillota bacterium
TACCCCAAGGGCTTGTTCTGTTATTGGACGAAAGAGAAACGCCTAAACGGTGTCGGTGATAAACGGGAATCGCCCCCGTCATTTTCGGTTCCGATATTGCCGTCAACTAGCGTGATTAATAACAACATCCACATAGTTGTCCACAGAAAAACGCACTATTTGCAAGGTTATTAACAGACTTATCCACATTATCCACAGGAAATTGTGTCCACAGGCTTGTTTTTTTCGACAAAAGGTAACTTCAATTGGGTAGCAAGTGAACCATTGGGATGGTGGGTATACGAAAAAACAAGGTTGATTTTGCCATAACCTTTGACGTGAAAATATCTGATTGCCTATTAATTAATCAGAATGTATAATTAATATGCAAGCTACATATATTACTAATTTGGGAGGTTGGCACAGTGAAAAAGTTTCTGAAAGGATTTATGACAACCCTGTTGGTTCTCGGATTGGCCGTTTCTCTGACCGGATGTGGCGGACAAGCAAATACAGGCAGTGATGGGGAGAAGAAGGCTGACACGACAAGTTCAGAACCTGCGAAAACAAAAATAGTCGTAGGCTCTGAAGCCGCTTACGCACCCTTTGAGTTCGTGGATGAGAAAACTGGTGAGGTGGTTGGTTTTGACGCTGAACTGATTAAGGCTATCGGTGAAGCCGTCGGTTTGGAAGTTGAGATTAAGAATACCGCCTGGAAAGGGCTTATTCCAGGTCTGGAGGCCGGTACTCTTGATGCGGTTATCTCCGCTATGACCATCACCGATGAAAGAAAGCAAAACGCTGATTTCTCTGATCCGTACTTTACCGCCTATCAGTTTTTTGCGGTGAAAGAGGGTTCGACCATTAAAATAGACAAAGATTTGGTGGGTAAAAAAGTAGGGGTACAGACTAATACCACCGGTCATTATGCCGTGGAAAAAATCGAAGGGGTGAAGGATTCCGATATTAAGAAATTCGACACTACTCCCCTGGCCCTCATTGAGCTGCAGAACGGTAAGGTTGAAGCTGTAGTGGCTGATTCCCCAGTGGTTCTGGAGTTTATTAATAAAAACCCTGAAGCTAAAATTGTGGCTGTGGATCCCAAGTTACCCGGTAAAGATGAATATGGAATTGCTATCAAAAAGGGTAATGCCGAGGTATTGGCTAAAATTAATGAAGGTTTAAAAAAGGTTAAAGACAGCGGTAAATACGATGAGATTTATGCCAAGTATTTTGGTACGAAGTAGTTAATAGTAATTAGTAGACAAGCCCTTGGGAACGGGTATATAATTAAGGCGTGATACTGTAAAGTATTGCGCCTTAATTGAATTTAGAGAGGAAAGTAGCATGAATTGGGAGCTTATTGTAAGATATCTGCCTTATTTATTAGAAGGTGCTGTTTTAACTGTTCAGCTTACCGTGATGGGAGTGGCCTTCGGGTCTGTTCTGGGCGTAATTTTAGGTCTGGCCAGGGTATCGCCTTTCAGGTTCTTAAGATGGCTGGCCATCGGCTATATTGATTTTTTTCGCGGGACACCTTTGCTGGTACAGATTTTCTTGATTCACATGGGTCTCCCTCAACTGGGGATTGATTTGGGCAGCGCCATTAATTCGGCTATTATTGCTTTGACTTTAAACAGCGGCGCCTATATTGGGGAGATTTTCAGGGCCGGTATCCAGTCTATCGATAGGGGCCAGATGGAAGCCGCCCGTTCGCTGGGGATGAGTTATCTCCAGTCCATGAGACATATTATTTTGCCTCAGGCTTTTAAAAGGGTAATTCCTCCTTTGGGTAACGAATTCATCACCCTGCTTAAAGATTCTTCTCTGGTTTCTGTTATCTCAGCGGAAGAGTTGATGATGAAAGCCAATGTGATGCAGGGGACAACCTATAGGCCTTTTGAGGCGTATCTTACTGCGGCGGCGATTTATCTGATTCTCACTTTAACCATCTCACAACTGGTGGCCTATGCCGAAAGGAGGCTAAAGACCGGTGATTCGCATTAATAACCTTTATAAGAACTTCGGCTCCTTGGAGGTTTTAAAAGATGTTAACTGCCATGTCCAGGAAAAGGAAGTGGTGGTGGTCATCGGCCCCAGCGGTTCGGGTAAAAGCACCATGTTGCGGTGCATCAATAAGCTGGAGGATGCCACCGGTGGGGAGATTGTGGTGGATAACATCCCTCTTAATTCGGAGGCCAATATTAACGCCATTCGCCAGGAAGTGGGGATGGTTTTTCAGCGGTTTAACCTGTTTCCCCATATGAAGGCCTTGGATAATATAACCCTAGCCCCTATGAAGGTACGGGGGATGAGTAAGGATGAAGCGGTAGTTATCGCCAGGGATTTGCTGAATAAGGTGGGCTTGGCCGATAAGGCTGATGCCTATCCTGACCAGTTATCCGGTGGGCAGCAGCAGCGGGTGGCCATTGCCAGGGCCCTGGCCATGCGGCCCAAGGTGATGCTCTTTGATGAGCCTACGTCGGCCCTTGACCCGGAGATGGTGGGGGAGGTATTGGGGGTTATGAAGGATCTGGCCAAGGAAGGGATGACCATGGTGGTGGTGACCCACGAGATGGGCTTTGCCCGGGAGGTGGGGGACCGGGTTATCTTTATGGATGAGGGCCGGATTATCGAAGAAGGTACTCCGGAGGAGATTTTTAACAACCCTAAAAATGAAAGGTTGAAGGGGTTCTTAAGTAAGGTGTTATAAAATCTGTCCTATTTTAGAAAAGATTAAGAATACTGGTAAAAGGTTTGACATTCTCTCTTCGTGTATGGTAGTATTAAGTAGTGAGTTCGCCTAACTCACATGATTTCAAATTTTTAGGGGGAATGTAAAGAATGCAAGGCAAGGTAAAATGGTTTAACCAGGAAAAAGGATTTGGCTTCATTGAAAGAGAAGATGGCGGCGATGTATTCGTTCACTTTTCTGCTATTCAGGAAGAAGGTTTCAAATCCCTGGCTGAAGGTCAGCAAGTAGAGTTCGACATCGTCGAAGGCGCTCGTGGCCCTCAGGCTGCTAATGTTGTAAAACTGTAATACCCATATAGAGGTTAACTGATTTTGCAACCAAACCCCGGAAGATAATTCCGGGGCTTATTAATTTTTTTATCCAGAATAATTATATTTTGGCAGGATTTTAAGTAAACTAGAAGAATAATATTTAGTTAACAGCTGAAAGGAGTGAAGTGAAATGAATATCGTAGTGAGAGGGAAAAACGTCGAAGTCACTGATGCTCTAAAAGATTATGTAGAGAAACGAATTGGGAAATTGGACAAGTATTTTGAAAACCTCCAGGAAGCTCAAGTGACTCTTGTTGTGGAAAAGGGGACCCACCGGGTAGAGGTAACTGTTCCAATTAACGGAATGATCCTTAGAGGTGAAGAGACTACTGGCGATATGTACGCTTCGGTTGATTTGGTTATTGAGAAGTTGGAGCGCCAGGTTGAGAAACATAAGGCCAAGTTGAGTAAGAAACTGCAGCGTAGTTATCAGGGCGAGGTTTTGACAGCCCTTGCTGAGTCCCATAAGGATGAGGAGCTGGAGATTATCAAGACCAAGCGTTTTGCTCTGAAGCCTATGCCCGTTGAGGAAGCCGTTATGCAGATGAATCTAGTGGGGCATAATTTCTTCGTGTTCTCCAATGCGGAGACTGAAGAGGTCAATGTTGTGTATAAGAGGAAAGATGGAAAATACGGGTTGATTGAACCTGAGTATTAAGAAGAAGCAGCCGGCCAGTTGGTCGGCTTTTTTCTTTAAGCGTTGTATTGGCTGGGTAAAATTATAATTAAAACTTTTATAGCAGATGAATTTATGCTAAACTTAATACTAATGGACAACTTTGCCCCAGGTTTCTCGACCAGGGGTATTTTGATGTATAAAAGAAAAAAGTAATTGCATTTTTATGCATTTTAAATGTATAATTATAAAAGAATTATCCTGGGTTTAGTCTACCGGGACAAGGGGGAGTTATGGTTGGTTAAGGTGAGTATCGTGGGGGCCACGGGGTATACCGGGGCCGAATTGGTGAGGTTTCTGGCCCGGCACCCGGAAGTGGAGTTGGTGGCCTTGACTTCCCAGAGTTATGTGGGGGAAAGTTTTGTCGATGTATATCCCAGTCTGGGAAAATATACAGACCTTTTGTGCGCCGAGCAGGATATTCCTAAGTTGGCGGCAGAGTCGGATGTGATTTTTACTGCATTACCTCATGGGTTGTCCATGGAGGTGGTGGCCGAGGCGGCCCGGGCCGGGAAGAAGGTCATTGATCTGGGGGCGGATTTTCGCTTGGATGACGCCGGGGTTTATGAGGAATGGTATAAGGTGAGGCATACTAACCCGGAACTATTGCCCGAGGCGGTTTACGGTCTGCCGGAGATTAACCGGGAGAAGATCCGCAGGGCCAGGATTATTGGCAATCCAGGGTGTTATCCTACCAGTGTTACTCTGGGCTTGGCACCTTTGTTGAAGTCCGGGTTAATTAAGACGGATACCATAATTATCGATTCGAAGTCCGGTGTTTCCGGGGCGGGCCGGACCTTAAACCTAGGCGCTCATTACGCCGAATGTAATGAGAATATCAAGGCTTATAATATTGGTACACACCGCCACTTGCCGGAGATTGAACAGGAGTTAGGGAAGCTGGCCGGGGGGCGGTTGACGGTGTCTTTTACCCCTCATTTGACCCCTATGACCAGGGGGATTTTGAGCACAATTTATGCCTCGCTGGATAGGCCGTTGAGTCAGGAGGAAGCTACCGCTTTGTACCGGGAGTTCTACGGTAATGAGCCCTTTGTGCGGGTGTTGTCTGCAGAACAGCTGCCCCAAACCAAATGGGTAGCGGGGTCTAACTATTGTGATGTTGCTGTTACCGTAGATCCCCGGACTTACCGGGTGGTGGTCACTTCAGCCATCGACAACCTGGTCAAAGGGGCCTCCGGCCAGGCCATCCAGAACATGAACATCATGTGCGGCCTGCCGGAAAAGACGGGATTGGATTATCCGGGACTTTACCCGTGAGAATAGCTTGTAGCTGATAGCTTGTAGCTTGTAGCTTTGGGGTAGGCTGTTGAGAAAAAAGACCCTAAAGACATGCATTGAAGGCTATAAGCTACAAGCTACCAGCTATCAGCTATATTATGCTATCAGCTACCAGCTAAAACAGGGAGGCAAAGCATGTATCGCAATCAATTCATTCATCAACAAATTGAAGGGGGCGTCACTGCTCCCCAGGGTTTTCGGGCCGCTGGAGTGGCCGCCGGTATTAAAAAGAACGGCAATAAAGACTTGGCTATTCTGGTTTCTGATGTGCCGGCCAATGCTGCCGGGGTTTTTACTACTAATAAAGTGAAAGCGGCGCCTCTTTTGGTGACTATGGAAAACCTTCAGGGGGGCAAGGCCCAGGCGGTGGTGGTCAATGCTGGGAATGCCAATGCCTGTACCGGTCAGCAGGGCCTGGATAATGCCAGGGCCACCATCGGGGCTGTCAGACAAGCCCTTAATGTGGAGGAAGCCCATGTTCTGGTGACCTCTACCGGGGTAATCGGAGTGCAGCTCCCCATGGAGAAGGTGCTTTCCGGAGTGGGCCAGGCGGTCAAGGAATTGAGCTATCATGGCGGTAGTGAAGCGGCGGAGGCCATTATGACTACTGATACTTTTCCTAAGGAGTTGGCAATAACCCTGGAACTGGGCGACCAAAAGGTGACAATTGGGGCCATGGCCAAGGGATCGGGGATGATTCACCCTAATATGGCTACCATGCTGGGATTTATCACTACCGATGCGGCTATATCCAGCGATCTGCTGTATAGCGCTTTACGGGAAACTACGGAAAAGTCTTTCAACATGGTTTCCGTAGATGGTGATACCAGCACCAATGACATGGTGGTTATCCTGGCCAACGGGTTGGCCGGTAATAAGGAGATTACCGCCAAAGGCGATGATTATATTAAGTTTAAAAACGCCCTGGAAGAGGTTTGCATAGTGCTGGCAAAGGCTATTGCCAGAGATGGCGAAGGGGCCACTAAACTGGTGGAAATCCGGGTGCTTAACGCCCCTAGTGATAGCGATGCCATTAAGGCGGCCAAAGCAATAGCTACCTCAAGCTTGGTCAAGACCGCCATCTTCGGGTCCGACGCCAACTGGGGCCGGATTATCTGCGCAGCAGGATATTCCGGAGCCGACTTTGACCCTAACCGAGTAGACATCTTCCTGGGCGACGAGAAAATGGCCCAAGACGGCTGCGGCCTTGATTTCAGTGAAGAACGGGCTAGGGAGATACTGGAGCAAGAGGTGGTCGTTATCACGGTTGACTTGAAGATAGGTGAACATAAAGCTACTGCCTGGGGCTGTGATTTGACATACGATTATGTAAAGATAAATGGGGCGTATAGGACGTAGCTCTAGGGCTGTTCTTGGGTGTCAGGGGTTAGGGTTGGGGTATTCTTGCAGGTTGGGTTCGTAGTTCATAGTTCGTAGTTGTCTTGGTAAAATTTCAGGGTTTTATTTAGCTGATAGCTGCCCTTGAGGAATACCTATATGCTCGACATGCATGGGGTGTTGATAATTGATAAGCAGTCGACTTTGCGGAGGGTACATAGTGCTGCTTAGCGAACCGAGGAGCAAAAAGAGTCGGGCTGGCGCCCTCAAGATTACGTGCATAGCAGAACCGACCTTTTTGCCCGAGGTGAGCTTAGCAGCACTGTGCCCGGAGCATGGGAGCGCGTTCAATTATCAACACCCCGCCCACCACAACCGACCCAATAGGCCAGCTCAAAGCTGATAGCTGATAGCTGATAGCTGACAGCTATAACTTCGGGGGTGAACAAATGAAATTAACCCAGGTTGCCTACCTGGCAGGATATTACCTTAAGACCAAGATATTCAGCCAAAAAACCCCCATCCTGGGCGGAATCAAGGTAACCCACCGTTGTACCCTCAAGTGCCGCCAATGTCCTTACTGGCGGCGGCCCATGGAGGAGATGAGTTTTTCCCATGTGGTGGGGGTAATGGAGCGGATGTATAGCGATGGGGTGCGGATACTCATTTTCGAAGGCGGGGAGCCTCTTTTGTGGCGGGATGGCCACCATAGCTTCCGAGACCTGGTGAGGGAGGCTAAGAAACGGTTTCCTACAGTGGGGGTGACCACCAACGGGACTTTGCCTTTGGATGTGGAGACCGATGTCATCTGGGTCAGTATAGACGGTCTGGAGGAGACCCATGATGCATTACGGGGCAAGTCCTTTGGGAAAATCATAAGCCATATCACCCAATCTCGACATCCTAAGATTTTGGCCAACATCACCATCAGCAAAGGCAATGTAGCTGAGCTCCCTGACCTGGTGAAGTTTCTGGCTCCTTTGGTGAAGGGGATAACCATCCAGTTTTTCTACCCCTACCCGGAGAGCGAAGATTTATCTCTAAGTTGGGAAGAACGGCGTTGGGCATTGGAACGTTTGATTGATTTAAAAAAAGAAGGGTTTCCCATTGCCGACTCGGTGACGGCCTTAGGGGCTTTAATGGATAATAGCTGGCGGTGTGAGCCTTGGATGTTGTGCAATGTGGAACCGGACGGAACCTATAACCACGGGTGTTATTTAAAGAACCGTACGCCGGAGACTAATCCGTGCCGGTTGTGCGGATTTGCCGCTCATACGGAGATATCCCTAGCCTACCAGTTCAGGTGGGAGGCCATTATGGCCGGCAAGAAGATATTGGATATTTTCTAGGAGGAGAAGAGATGCCGACAAAAGATATTCCCTTTGAAGAATGTGTGGAATTATTAAAGCAAGCTGATTATGGTTCTCTGGCTATGAGTATGTATGGACAGCCTTACGTGGTGCTCATGAGCTATGTTTATGATGATAATGAGAAGATTTACTTGCACAGCGGCCTGGAGGGGCGGAAGATTGATTATATGACCATGAATCCGTCCATTTGTTTTAATGTCACCGGGGTGGAAAAGAAGGTTAAGGGGAAAAAGCCCTGTTCTTATGGATACCGTTACTGGAGTGTTAATGTTTTCGGATATGCCGGTTTTGTGGAAGAAAAGGACCGAAAAAAGACTCTTTTACATATGTTCAGCGAGAAATTTTGCCAAGGGGAAGTGGAACCTATCCCTGATGAGGCTGTAGATAAAGTAAAGATTATTGCGATTGATTTTAAAGAGGTTTTGGGTAAAAGAAATTACGACCCCGATGAATAGAGCAGCGAGGAGGCAGGAAGGATGATTAACCCCATGGAACGGGCGCAGATATTGGTTGAGGCCTTACCATACATAAAAAAGTTTCAGGGTAAGACCATTGTTATCAAGTACGGCGGCAATGCCATGATTAGCGATGAGTTGAAAAATGCAGTGATGCAGGATGTTATCTTGATGAAATTCGTGGGGATGAACCCGGTCATCGTCCACGGGGGCGGCCCTGAGATTACCGGGATGCTGAAAAGAGTGGGCAAAGAAACGGAATTCGTGGGCGGTCTGCGCATGACCGACCGGGAGACTATGGAGATAGTAGAAATGGTGCTGGTGGGGAAGATTAATAAGGAGATTGTGGCCCTCATCAACCAGTTTGGCGGCCGGGCAGTGGGTTTGTCGGGCAAGGATGACAACCTTATTCGGGCCGAGAAGAAGCTGGGCCGGGTGCGGACCCCTGACGGTCAGGATGAATTCCATGACATCGGTTATGTAGGGGATGTGGCGGAAATAAATCCTCGATTGCTGGAAAACCTGATGAATGAAGGGTTTATCCCTGTGGTAGCTCCTGTGGGCGTTGGTGAAGACGGGGCCGGGTATAACATCAATGCCGATTATGTGGCCGGGGAGATTGCGGCGGCCCTGAAGGCAGATAAGTTGATTCTCCTTACTGATGTGGAAGGGATTTTCGAGGATTACAGCAATAAGGAGACTTTGCTTTCGGAACTTAAGGTGGGCGAAATTGACGATAAAATTAGGCAGGGGGTTATCAGCGGCGGCATGATTCCTAAGGTGGAGTGCTGCGTGGCGGCCCTTGACGGCGGGGTTAACAAGACCCATATTATTGATGGGCGGATTGCTCATTCTATTCTGTTGGAGATTTTCACCGATCAGGGGATAGGGACGATGGTGGTGAAATAGCTGTCAGCTGTCAGCTATCAGCTCATGGTATTCCTTTAAAGGTCAAAGATTTGGAGGGGGATTATGTCTAAGACGCAGGAGATTATTGAGGCGGGGCAGCAGTTTGTGATGAATACATATGGTCGGAATCCTATTGCTTTGGTAGAGGGGAATGGGGTTTTGGTTTGGGATGCGGAAGGGAAGAAGTATCTGGATTTTGTGGCGGGGATTGCTGTTAATGCTTTGGGGCACTGTCACCCGGCGGTGGTGGAGGCTGTTGAGGAGCAGGCCAAGACCTTGATGCATTGTTCCAATCTTTACTGGAATGAACCCCAGGTGAATCTGGCCAAGTTTTTGGTTAAGAACACCTGTTGTGATAAGGCTTTTTTCTGTAACAGCGGGGCCGAGGCTAATGAGGGGGCCATTAAGCTGGCTAGGAAATACGCCAAGTTGAACAGCGGTGCGGATAAATACGAGATTATCAGCGCTCTGGAATCTTTTCACGGCAGGACATTAGCGGCTATTACTGCTACCGGGCAGTTGAATTATCAAAAGGGCTTTGAACCCCTGCCTGAAGGGTTTAAGCACGTGGTTTTCAACGATTTAAAGGCATTGGAGGAAGCCATTTCTCCCAACACCTGTGCCATCATGTTGGAATCTATCCAGGCGGAAGGTGGGATAAATATAGCCACTGCAGAATATTTGCAGGGGGTTAAGGAACTCTGTGAAAAGCATGATTTGTTATTGATTATGGACGAAGTTCAGACCGGCATCGGCAGGACCGGTAAATTCATGGGATATCAGCATTATGACATTGAGCCGGATATCATTACTCTGGCCAAGGCTCTAGGGGGAGGGTTCCCTATCGGGGCTATGCTGGCCAAGGCTCATGTGGCGGTGGCCTTCCAGCCGGGGGATCATGCATCCACCTTTGGGGGCAACCCCTTGGCCTGTGCGGCGGCCCTGGCCACCATGGAGACCATGATTAACCGCAATGTGTTGGAAAATGTGGTTGAGGTTGGGGAGTATTTCATGGGCAAGTTGCAGGCTTTGGGTGAAAAGTATGCTACTATTACTGAGATTAGGGGTAGGGGCTTGATTATCGGGGTAGATGTTACGGTGGAAGTAGCCGAAGTCATGACCAAGTGCCGGGAAGCCGGTTTGCTGATAGTCAGGGCCGGGGCCAATACCCTACGCTTCATCCCGCCTCTGAATATCACCACCGGCCATGTGGATCAGGCTGTGGCCATTCTGGATCAGGTGCTGACGGAAATGGGGGGTCAATAATGAAGGGTTATTTGGTGCTGGAGGACGGTGCCCTTTTCACCGGACGGGCCTTCGGGGCTACCGGGGAGACCTTAGGGGAAGTGGTTTTCAACACCGGGATGACGGGTTATCAGGAAATTCTCACCGACCCGTCATATTGCGGCCAGATTGTCACTATGACTTACCCCCTTATTGGAAATTACGGTATAAATGAAGAGGATTTTGAGAGCAAAAAGCCTTTTGTAAGGGGATTTGTAGTTCGGGAACATTGTCCCAAGCCCAGTAACTGGCGTTCCCAAAATACCTTGGATGATTACCTAAAGGATATGAGGATTATGGGCCTATCCGGGGTGGATACCAGGGCCTTGACCCGGCGGTTGCGTAATACCGGGGCTATGAAGGGTATGCTCACTACCAATGAGGAAGAAGCCGCCCAACTGGTGGCCAAGGTGCAGACCAGCCCAGGGGTTTTCGGCCCGGAGTTGGTTAAGCAAGTGACCACCCCGGAAGTATACCATCTGCCGGGGGACGGTCCGCGGGTGGTGGTATTGGACTTCGGAGCCAAGGAGAACATTATCCGCAGCCTGAAGAGCTACGATTGTGACCTCACCGTGGTACCCGCTTCTACTACTTTTCAAGAAATCCTATCTCTAAATCCCCAAGGTATTATGTTATCCAACGGCCCGGGGGATCCCACCGATGTACCATACGCCATCGAAACTGTAGCCCAACTGGTTGGTAAAATTCCCATCTTCGGCATCTGCCTCGGCCACCAGATTATTGGACTGGCCCTAGGAGGCAGGACATATAAACTCAAATTCGGCCACCGCGGCTCCAACCACCCGGTCCAAGACATACGCACCGGCCGGGTCTATATCACCGCCCAAAACCACGGCTTTGCCATAGATAAAGAAAGCCTGGAAGGCAAAGACGTAGAAATAACCCACATCAACCTCAACGACGGCACGGTAGAAGGCATCCGCCACCGTAAGCTACCAGTCTTTTCTGTCCAATACCACCCCGAAGCCGCCCCAGGCCCGGAGGATTCGGAGTATTTGTTTGGGGAGTTTCTTGCAAGTATGGGTTTGCGGTCAGGGGTAAGGTGTTAGGGGTAAGATTTGAGCGTGCTTGGGTGTATACTATAACCTAACCCCTGACCCCTGACCTGAAAGAAAGCTCAATAGGTTCGTAGTTGGAAGGCCTAACAATGGGGCTAATAGCTGACAGCTGACAGCTGATAGCTTCCCCGGTAATACTTATAAGCTACATTCATAGGTTGGGGGTTTTTGCGGAGTAACTTTTCACCAGCGTGCGATAGACAGCCCGTCGGATGCCGAGACATTACCCTAAAAGGGCGTAAAGGTGCAGTCACCTCTCATTGAAGACGGAAAAGAACAATCATGGTAGCTCGCTTGAAGCCTGAAAAGTTACGGAGCAAATGCCCCCAACCTCCCACCACAACTGACCTAAGAGGGAGGCGATGAAACTTGCCCAAAAAAGAAGGACTACGCAAAGTCATGGTCATCGGCTCCGGTCCCATCATCATCGGCCAGGCGGCCGAATTTGACTATGCCGGAACCCAGGCCTGCAAAGCGTTGAAAGAAGAAGGATTGGAAGTGGTCCTGGTCAACAGCAATCCGGCCACCATTATGACCGATGATAATATTGCCGACCGGGTTTACATAGAGCCTCTGACCTGGGAGTCTGTAGCCAAAATTATTGCCAAGGAAAAGCCCGATGGCTTGGTGCCAACTCTAGGTGGCCAGACGGGGCTCAACCTGGCGGTAGAACTGGCTAAAAAGGGCGTTCTGCGCAAAGAAGGGGTAACCCTGCTGGGGACTTCCCTGGAGGCCATTCAGAAAGCCGAAGACCGGGAATTGTTCAAGAACCTGATGCTGGAGATCGGGGAGCCGATTCCTGAAAGCGTTATCATCAGTAATGTGGAAGATGCCTTGGAATTTGTCCAAAAGATTGGTTATCCTGTCATCATCCGCCCTGCCTATACCTTGGGGGGTTCCGGGGGCGGTATTGCCTATAATGAAAAGGACCTTCGGACCATTGTAGCCAAAGGGATAATGTACAGCGCCATTGGTCAGGTTCTCTTGGAGCAGAGCGTCCTGGGCTGGAAGGAAATTGAGTATGAGGTAATGCGGGATGGGGCAGATAACTGTATCACCATCTGTAACATGGAAAACCTTGACCCGGTGGGTGTTCATACAGGGGACAGTATCGTGGTGGCTCCGTCCCAAACTTTGGCTGATAAAGAATATCAAATGCTGCGGACGGCATCGCTGAAGATTATTCGGGCCCTGAAGATTGAAGGAGGCTGTAATGTCCAGTTGGCCCTAGACCCCTATAGCATGAACTACGTAATTATCGAAGTGAACCCCAGGGTTAGCCGTTCCAGCGCCCTGGCTTCTAAGGCTACCGGATATCCCATCGCCAAGATGGCAGCTAAGATTGCCATTGGTATGACCTTAGACGAAATAACCAATCCGGTGACAGGGAAAACCACCGCCTGTTTTGAACCGGCCCTGGATTATGTGGTGGTGAAAATCCCCCGCTGGCCCTTTGATAAGTTTGTTACTGCCGACCGGAGTCTAGGGACCCAGATGAAGGCCACCGGTGAGGTGATGTCCATCGACCGGAGCTTCGAAGCGGCCCTGTTGAAGGCGGTGAGATCCCTGGAGATAGGGGCCAACAGCCTGCGGTTGAAGCATTCCTCCCAATGGACGGATATGGAGATTGAGCATAAATTGGCCCATGCCGATGATGAGCGTCTTTTCGTAGTGGCTGAGGCTTTCCGCCGTTACATGACGGTGCGGGAGATTCACCAGTTGTCCAAGATTGATTACTGGTTTCTTAATAAAATAAAAGACCTGGTAGAAATGGAGCAAACCTTGCGGGATAATGCCAATTCCTTACCGCCGGAACTTCTTCGCCAGGCCAAAGAAATTGGTTTTACCGATCATCAGATTGGGGTGTTAACAAGCCGCAAGGAAGGTCAAGTACGGGATTTACGCCTTTCCCAAGGTCTCGCTCCGGTTTATAAGATGGTTGATACCTGTGCTGCCGAATTTGAGTCGGCCACTCCCTATTATTATTCTACTTACGACCAGGAGGACGAGGTGGAGGTTACTGACCGCAAGAAGGTGCTGGTGCTGGGCTCCGGGCCTATTCGCATCGGTCAGGGAATTGAGTTCGATTACTGTTCTGTTCACTCGGTGTGGGGGTTGAAGGAAGAAGGGGTAGAATCTATTATCATTAATAACAACCCCGAAACGGTGAGTACTGATTTTGATACCGCCGATAAGTTATATTTTGAGCCCCTGACGGTGGAAGACGTGATGAATATTATTGATAAGGAAAAACCTTACGGAGTGGTGGTTCAGTTTGGCGGCCAGACGGCCATCAATCTGGCCGGAGACCTTCATGAACTGGGAATCAATATCCTCGGCACTCCGGTGGAGTCAATTGACGCTGCTGAAGACAGGGAGAAATTTGAGAAACTATTAAAATCCCTAAATATTCCTCAGACGGAAGGGAAAACCGCCTTTACCGTGGAAGAAGCAAAAAACATTGCCGAGGGCCTCGGTTATCCCGTTCTGGTGCGTCCTTCCTACGTGCTGGGGGGCCGGGCTATGGAAATAGTACATAATACCGAAGAACTTCTGAAATACATGGAAACGGCAGTTCAAGTCACTCCCAAGCACCCCGTGCTGGTAGATAAGTACGTCAGGGGCAAGGAAGTGGAAGTGGATGCTATTGGCGATGGGGAGAATATTTTGATTCCCGGCATCATGGAGCATATTGAGCGGGCCGGGGTTCATTCAGGGGACAGCATCGCTGTTTACCCGCCCCAGACCTTGTCCCAAAATGAGCTTGATCAGGTGGTGGATTATACCACTAGGATTTGTAAAGCTCTTAAGGTTAAGGGCTTGCTCAACATTCAGTACGTGGTAGGGGACGGCCAGGTTTATGTCCTGGAAGTTAACCCAAGAGCCTCCCGGACGGTGCCCATTTTGAGCAAGGTCACCGGGGTTCCCATGGTAAAAGTAGCCACCAAGGCCATGCTGGGTAAGACTTTGGCTCAGCAGGGATACCCCACCGGTCTGTGGGTGGCCCCTGAATACGTCACGGTTAAGGCGCCTGTGTTCTCCTTCGAGAAACTAGCTCTGGTAGATACTTCACTGGGGCCGGAGATGAAATCTACCGGGGAAGTAATGGGTGTAGATCGCAACTTCGATGATGCCTTGTATAAGGCGTTACTTTCTGCCGGGTTCCGCTTGCCTACAGGGGGTTCGGTACTGGTGTCCATAGCGGATAAGGATAAGGAAGAAGCTTTGCCTATAGTGGCTGAATATGCGCGACTGGGCTTTAAGATTTATGCCACCGGTGAAACGGCGGCTGCGCTGACGGCCGGCGGGGTGGCGGCCCAGGAGGTGGCTGTATCTGCCGATGGTTCCTGTGAAGCCATAAACTTAATTCGTAACGGTGAGATTAAACTGACCATTAACACCCCAACAAAAGGGAAAAACCCAGGTCGGGTAGGTTTCAAAATCCGCCGGGCCGCTTCCGAATTCAAGGTTCCATGCTTAACTTCCCTGGATACTGCAAATGCTATACTGGGCATTATCCGTTTCCTCCAACAGGGCCGGGTGCCAACGGCGGTGGCTCTGGATGAATTTGCGATAAAGCAGTCATCAGTCGTCAGTTGACCGGAAAGGAGTTCATGCAATCATGCTTGAAAGCAACAATATACAGAAACAACTTCATGGGAAGGATCTCCTTTCCCTACATAGATTGACCAGTGAAGAAATTTTGGAAATCCTGAAGGTGGCTGGGGAGTTGAAGGAACAGCAGAAAAAGGGGGTTCCTCATCCTATTCTGCAGGGGAAGACTTTGGGGATGATTTTCGCTAAGTCTTCAACTCGGACCAGGGTTTCCTTTGAAGTGGGGATGTATCAACTGGGGGGTAATGCCCTGTTCTTAAGCAGTAACGACATCCAATTAGGCCGTGGGGAAACTATTGCCGATACGGCTAAGGTACTGTCCCGTTACTTGGACGGGATTATGATTCGTACTTTTGCCCAGTCTGATGTGGAAGAGTTGGCGGAACATGCCTCCATTCCTGTTATCAACGGTCTTACCGACCTGCTCCATCCCTGCCAGGTACTGGCTGATCTTCAGACTATCTTGGAACATAAGGGCCGCCTCAAAGGGTTGAAACTGGCCTATGTAGGGGATGGTAACAACATGGCCCATTCTTTGATGTTTGGCTCCGCTAAGGTTGGCATGGACATTATTGTGGCCAGCCCCAAGGGGTATCAGCCTAATCAGGAAATAGTTAAGCTGGCTCGTCAGGATGCCGAAGCCACGGGTGTTAAGGTGGAGATTGTGGAAGACCCCGCTGAGGCAGTAACCGGGGCCGATGTGGTGGTTACCGATGTCTGGGCCAGCATGGGCCAGGAAGCTGAACAGGCCCAACGGGTCAAGGACTTTGCCGGATATCAGATTAACAATAAGCTGATGAGCCTGGCCAAACCGGACTATATTTTCCTCCACTGCCTCCCCGCCCACCGGGGCGAAGAAGTGGCGGCAGAGGTTATCGACGGCCCCCATTCTGTGATTTTTGACGAAGCCGAAAACCGTCTCTACGCTCAAAAAGCAGTCATGGCCCTATTGATGTAATGATAAAAATTGTATATAATTGATTAAATAACCCTGGCGGGAATTTAATTAGATCTGATAGCTGACGGTTGATAGCTGACAGCTGACAGGATCAGGAGGTCATGCAAGATGTTACGTTTTGCCAAAAGATTCGAGAATTTAAGTGGGTCTGTAGTAAGGGAAATCCTGAAACTTACCCAGCAGAAAGACATTATCTCCTTCGGTGGGGGAATGCCTTCTGCCGACAGTTTTCCTGTAGAGGAACTGGCCCAACTGGCCGCTGATACTTTTGCCGATCATGGGGCCCAGATGCTTCAATACGGTACAACCGAAGGCTATCAGCCCTTACGGGAATGGATTGCCGGTTGGCTCCAGGCCAAGGGCTGGAAGGTCACAGTGGACAACATTCTCATCATTTCCGGCTCCCAGCAGGGGTTGGATCTTACCAGCAAGGCTTTTTTAGATCCCGGCGACCAGGTGGTAATTGAAAGTCCTTCATACCTTGCTGCTTTCCAGATTTTCAGCAGCTACCAGGCCAGTTACCTAGCAGTACCCAGTGATGATGAGGGTATGAGGATGGATGAGTTGGAAAAAGTATTAGCCAATAACTCACCAAAGCTGATGTATACTATTCCTACCTTCCAGAACCCCACCGGGATTACCATGACCCTGGAAAGGCGGAAGAAGCTCATTGAGCTTGCTAACAAATACAATGTAATTGTTATCGAAGATGATCCCTATGGTTACTTACGGTATTCCGGTGAAGAATTGCCTTCGCTGAAGGCCCTGGATACCGAAGATAAGGTTATATATATGGGCAGTTTCTCGAAAATTGTCGCCCCTGGTTTGAGGGTGGGCTTTGCCGTGGCTAATCAAGAGATTCTTGGCAAGCTGGTTATCGGCAAACAGGCTTCTGATGTACATACCAGCAACCTGTCTCAGCAGATAATCTATCGTTATTGCAGTCAGGGAATGTTAGAACCCCATGTTGAAAAGATATGCGCAACATATAAAGCCAAGCGGGACGCTATGTTGGCGGCCATGGATAAGCACTTCCCCAAGAGTGTTACCTGGACTAAACCGGAAGGGGGCCTGTTTATCTGGTGTACCCTACCCGAAGGCTTGGTAAGTACAGAACTTTTGAAAGAAGCGGTAGAAAAGCAGGTTGCCTTCATCCCGGGCGCCCCTTTCTACTTAAACGGCCAAGGCCAAAACATGCTACGCCTCAACTTCTCCAATTCTGAGATGGCTTCGATTGAAGAGGGCATCAGACGCATTGGCGAAGTGTTTAGTAAGGCAGTGAGTAGGTAGGCCTGAACTTTTTTGTCAGTCGTTAGTCCTTAGTCGTTAGCTGTTAGCTACTTGTGATTAGACTTGAAATAAGGAATGCCTGATTAGCCCGACGTGCATAGGAAAGGGGTTATTCTGGAATGGAGTCCGCATCCGGGTGCGTTACTTAGCCCGTGAAGGCCTACATTACTACCCCCAAAGGGCGTAAAGTAACTAGCGCCTCTCATTACTCTGCGTAACCAAAACTAAATCGTACAACCAAAGTCTAGTTGCGGCGCAATGGAAGAATAACCCCTTTCCGCAGTATACCTAACGCTTAGGTGATTATGACAAGAAAGGAGTCCCCAATTAATGACCAAGAAAATAGTCCTGGCATACTCCGGAGGCCTCGACACCTCCATCATCATACCCTGGCTCAAAGAAAACTACGGCTATGAAGTAATCGCCATGGCCGCTGACGTAGGCCAGGGGGAAGAACTTGACCCCCTCAATGAAAAAGCCATTAAAACAGGGGCCAGCAAAATCTACATCGAAAACGTTGTAGAAGAATTCGTTACTGACTTCATCTGGCCTACCTTAAAGGCCGGTGCGGTTTACGAAGGTAAATACCTGTTGGGCACCTCTTTTGCCCGTCCCCTCATTGCTAAGAGGATGGTGGAAATCGCTCGGGCCGAGGGTGCTGAGGCTGTGGCCCACGGTGCAACCGGTAAGGGCAATGACCAGGTACGGTTTGAACTGGCGGTGAAGGCCCTGGCTCCCGATCTGAAAATCATCGCTCCCTGGCGGGAGTGGGACATTCGCTCCCGTGAAGACGCCATTGACTATGCCCAGGAGAGGGGTATCCCTATACCGGTAACCAAGGCCCGTCCCTACAGCATGGACCGCAACCTGTGGCACTTAAGCCATGAAGGGGCAGACCTGGAAGACCCTTGGAACGAGCCCCAGAACGACTTGTATATGTTACTAACCCCGCCTGAACAGGCTCCGGACAAGCCTACTTATGTGGAGTTGGAGTTTGAAAAAGGTATTCCTGTTAAATTGAACGGTAAAGCCCTCGGTCCGGTGGAATTAATCACTGAGCTGAATAAAATCGCCGGGGAAAATGGTGTGGGTATCGTTGACCTAGTGGAAAACCGTCTGGTGGGTATGAAATCCCGGGGTGTATACGAGACTCCTGCCGGAACTGTGCTCTATGCCGCTCACCGGGAGTTGGAGTTGCTGTGCTTAGACAGAGCGACCCTTCATTATAAAGATCAAGTGGCTCTGCGTTACTCCGAATTGGTATATGACGGTGTTTGGTACCATCCCCTGCGGGCGGCCCTGGATGCCTTTGTGGACAGCACCCAGCAGACCGTCACCGGAATTGTGCGGATGAAGCTATATAAGGGAAGTTGTAGCCCTGCGGGTTCAAAGTCCCCTTACTCTCTGTATAATGAAGAGTTCTCCACCTTTGGCCGGGATGAGGTCTATAACCAGAAGGATGCCGAAGGATTTATCAACCTTTTTGGTCTTCCCTTAAAGGTTCGGGCCATCATGGAGGAAAAGGCAGGACTGCGGAAAAAATAGATAAATAGGATAATGTTTCATCCCCTTAGTAAGGTATATTGCGGCAAAATAGCGGCAATGGTATAATATACTAGGGGGTTATTTTATGACTTTTCAACCGAAGTTTACCATTACCACAACCATAGCCACGAACTTGATGGATATTCAGGCTGCCAACATATTGGTGGAACAGCTACCTTTGCCTGCCTATATCTTGCAGGATTTAAAACGTGAGTCCCTATTAGAAACAGTTATCCTTTCCACAAAAATAGAGGGTAATTTGCTGGACGAAAAGCGAAAAAGGGTTGCTATAACCAGAGCAAGAACATCAGAAGAACAGGAAGTCCATAATCTATGGAAAGCCTTTGAATTTCTTGAGAAGTGTGAAAGCAGAAAGCTTCCCGTAACTGAGGAACTAATTAAAAAGTTACACGCCACCATCCAGGTCATTCTGTCAGGTCGGCGGCCTAAACTAAGCGAATATAGGATTATTCAAAATAAGGTGGGCGAAAAAGGTTCCGGAAAAATAGTCTATTTACCTCCTGAGCCTCAAGATGTTGTTGGTCTAATGGAGGATTTAGTAGCTTGGGTCAATGACCTTGATAATGCCAATATGCCTTCCCCTCTCAAGGCCGGAATTTTCCTTTATCAATTTTTGACTATTCACCCCTATCTGGATGGTAATGGCAGGACAGGAAGAGCTTTGGCCACCTATATCTTGCGAATGGCGGGATTGGGACTAAAAGGGCTTTTTGTGTTGGAAAGGTATTATGACCGGAACTTGAAAGGTTATTACGACAACTTGCAAATGGGATTACATCACAATTATTATTTCGGCAGAAATGAAGCCGATTTGACTCCGTGGTTAGAGTTTTTTATCGTCGGGCTGGCAGAAGTTTATCAAGAAGCAGCCGAGATTGTGAAAATAAAAAGCGCTGAATTCACCGCTATTGAACCTAAAGCTTTGCGAGAACTTGATGTCTACCAAAAGCCCGTATTTGCTCAATTAGTCTTCAAATATGAGCAGCTTACAACCACGGACTTGAGAAGACTTACCGGATTAGCTGACCGTACTGTAAGGGAAAAGGTGAAGAAGTGGATTGAAAATGGTTTTTTGATTCCGGCAGACCCAAAAGCACAACGCATCAGGGCTGTTAAACTGGCGCCGAAATACCAAAAACTTGCTGATGAAATCAGCATAGAACCTGATAGGTACCGGTATCTTCTGAAATAAATATGTTTTAAGGAATTAGAATGACTATTGAGGTGACAGTGATGAAACTTTGGGGTGGGCGTTTTGCCAAAACCACCGACAAATTGGTGGAGGATTTTCATTCCTCCATTTCCTTTGACCAGCGGCTTTATCAACAGGATATCCGGGGCAGCATAGCCCATGCCTCTATGCTGGCCAAGGTAGGGGTAATCTCCCAGGATGAGGCCGGGCAGATTATCAAGGCCCTGGAGGAAATCCTGGCCGATATCGAAGCCGGGAAGGTGGAATTCGAGGTGGGAGCCGAGGATATCCACATGAATATCGAGAAGCTCCTCACTGAGCGTATCGGGGACGTGGGTAAGAAGCTCCATACAGCCCGGAGCCGTAACGATCAGGTGGCCCTGGATGTGAGGATGTACCTGAAAGAAGAGATTAAAGAAATCATCGGGCTGTTGGTGAAACTCCAGGAGACCCTCCTGGATGTAGCCGATGACAATAAAGAAACCATCATGCCCGGTTACACCCACCTGCAGCGGGCCCAGCCCATTACCTTGGCCCACCACCTGCTGGCCTATTTCCAGATGTTCCAGCGGGATGTGGACAGGCTGCGGGATTGCTATAAGCGCACTAATGTAATGCCCCTTGGTTCAGGGGCTCTGGCCGGGACCACTTTCCCTCTGGACAGGCATATGGTGGCCGATTCTTTAGGGTTTGCTGCCATTACAGATAACAGCCTGGACGGGGTCAGCGATCGAGACTTTGCCATCGAATTCTGTGCCGCCGGTTCCTTGATTATGATGCACTTGAGCCGGTTCTGTGAGGAGTTAATTCTCTGGTCCTCGGGGGAATTCGAGTTTATCGAGATGGATGATGCCTACAGCACCGGAAGCAGCATCATGCCCCAGAAGAAAAACCCCGATGTGGCCGAACTTATCAGGGGTAAGACGGGCCGGGTTTATGGGGACCTGATGGCTCTCCTGACGGTGATGAAATCCCTGCCCCTGGCTTATAACAAGGACATGCAGGAGGATAAGGAAGCCCTTTTTGACGCCATTGATACGGTGAAGAAAAGCCTGCTGGTCTTTGCCCCCATGGTGGCCACCATGAAGGTGAAGAAAGAGGCCATGCACCGGGCGGCCCGGGGCGGGTTTACCAATGCCACCGATGTTGCCGATTACTTGGCCAAGAAGGGTGTGCCCTTCCGCCAGGCCCATGAGATAGTGGGCAAATTGGTGCTTTCCTGTATCCGGGAGGGCCGGAATCTGGATGATCTCTCTTTGGAGGAGTACCGGGAGATTTCGGAGGTTTTCGGGGAGGATATTTTCAAGGCCATTAGTGTGGAGGAATGTGTCCGGGCCAGGAACATCCCCGGCGGCCCGGCCCCGGAGCAAGTGGCGGAGGCCATTGCCAGGGGCAGGAAGTTGATAAGGGAAAATTAGTGAAAAAGAAGGTGCAAGGGCATCTGCTTTAATATTTACCTTATCTGGCAGGAAAATCAAATAATGAGTCGAATACTTATCTCTGATTTCTTATATTATTTGGAGGTGCCGATCGTGATAAGGTTTTTCCCTTCTTTTTTGACTTTGGTAATATTACTGACATTGATCCCAGCAGCTTGGGGTGCTCAGCTTCAAACTCCCCTAAAGAAAGAGAAGGCTATGGAATTAGCTAAAAAAGAAATAAAAGTTCCGGCCGATTTTAAATTGTACCGCACAACTTTTAGTATGAATGAGAAGGGCGTTCAGAGCTGGACCTTCCAGTGGATGACCCCAAAACCAAACCAGATAGGAAACATTATTATTTCAATTGATGCATCCGATGGAAAGGTACTCAGTTTTACCTGGAGAACGCCGGAGCATACCGGGCTGAAAAAGTATTCCCTAAAGGAAGCACAAAATATAGCCAAGAATTTTCTCATGGCTAAGGACCCGTCAATGGTAAAAGAAACCAAAGTAGACCCGCTGCCCAAAATCTATACAGATAATAATAAAGACGGAATGGAAGTGCCTTTTCGCTTTACCCGTATAGTCAATGGTTATCCATATTGGGATAATTGGGTGGATGTAAATGTCAGCACCGCCAGTGGGAAAGTGGTTAGTTATAGCTTCATGTGGGATCATGAACCGATACCTGCTTCGGGGCCGGTTATCAATGCTGATAAGGCCAGTGCAATAATTAATGCACAGGTTGGCTTAGAATTAGGCTACTTGCGAATTTTTCCGGAATCGCCTTCCAAAGGAGAAGGAAAATCTAAGGAATCTCTGAACCAACAGCCTCAATACCAGTTACTGCCGGCCTATTATCCTAAGTCTATGTTTCCTACTGTAATCGATGCTATTTATGGTGATGTTATGAGTACAGATGGGAAGCCCGTTAGTCTGATTGGTTCAGTATATAAAATGGATTTAGGCGATGTGGTTATACCTAAACCACCGGATAGACCCCTTCATATGGAAGAGGCATTGGCGAGGGCCGCTTACATGGCCGATATACCCTCTGATATTAAGCCTCATTGGGTAAGTTACAACGAGGAAAATGCGGCAGGCTTTCAACCCATCTGGTATTTCACCTGGGATCTTCCCAATGAAGGGAACAAAAGACGCTTTTCTATAGGTATCAATGCCCTCACCGGAGAGGTAAACAATCTGGAATCCTATGATGCAATACCATATATTGTTCCGGTTCCGGATTTATCGGAAGAACAAGCCCGGGAAGCGGCCATAAAATATTTCAAAAGATTATTCCCCAGTAAGGTGAAAGAGGTACAGTTGGAAAAAAACGGAAGTGTTATTGCCCAAGACTATACTTCCGGTGCAGAAGGGAAACGGCCTTTCTATCAATTTCAGTTTACACGGTTAATCAACGGTCATCCTTTCAGGGAAAACGGAATCTGGTTGACCATTGACGCTAAGGGAAGGATTATGAATTTCTACTCAACTTGGGAAAATATCCAAGTCCCCCGGTTCGAAGCAGGAATTTCCTTAGAACAGGCTACTCAGAAATATTACAAGAAAAATCCCTTAGAAATAGGATACCTTCGCCTGTATAAACCCGACGGTAATTATGAAATCCGTTTGGTGTACCGTATGGTTCCCCCATCGGAGATGGTAATCAATGCCCGGACCGGCCAATTTGTTATCCCGCATAATGGTATACCGGTAAAACAATAAGGTAGATATAGAGACTACTTGGGGTAGACTCTTTGCTTTTTTCTATAAAACTATACTTATTATCCTAGGTAAAAAGATCCCTTATTTACTCACAACCCCGATAGCCTTCCCTTTCGGCATGGCCTAACAGGAACAAAAAAACGAAAGCGGGTATCTTTACAAGGGGATTGGCAGCAGGGATGGTCATTGTACCATAATCAGTGGGTTTTTTGGTGATGATTAGAGCCCATGTATTTCTATCTTTGGCTTGGCCAACAATGCCATCTTCTAAGGAGATATCAATTGTTTCCCGGTATTTTATTTCTGCCAGGATTTTGGTACCGTTGGGCAGGGCCACCACAACATCAATTTCCTTGTCTTTTTTTCCGCCTCGCCAATAGCCCACTTTAGGCTGTTGATTATAATAAAAAGCGGCGATATGCTTATAAACAGCGGTTTCTACCACCATGCCCATTTCATCGGAATCAGCCAGAATGCTTTCGTCCTTTAAAAGCACGGCATTGCGGATAGCAGCATCGGCCAGGTAGATTTTGGGCTTGCTCTTTAGGGCTTTTTTCCCGGAGTTATCGATTAGGTCGGAGATATATATGATATTAGCCATGGATAAGAGTTTAATGTAGTTCTCCACAGTCGGCCGGGAGGTACCCAGTTGTTGGCTCAAACTCTGAATGGTGATGATATTGCCCGATTGCAGACACAAAAAAATGAACAACTTTTCCAATTCATTGATATTTCTGATGCTGTAGATGGCGGTCATATCCCTTTTCAAAACCTTATCTACTATGTCTTCGCGGAGTAGTTTCTGACTTAGGGTCAAATCATCCAGCAAAGCAAGTTCCGGAAAGCCACCGATTAATAGATAACGATGAAAAGGGGGCAATAGGCCGGAACATGCATGCATAACGCTGGTCAGTTCAGAGGGCTTCAGGGCATGGAGTTGGGTCGGTTTGATAGTGGCCGGCAAAGAAGGCAAGGGTATTTTTTTTAGTTGGCAGTATTCATAAAACGAGAGAGTAGGTATCTTGATATCTACCCAGCGGCCTACCCCTGTTTCGGCTCCCTTAACCGCCAGCAAAGGACTGGCAGAACCGGTAGCCGCTATCTTGTAATAGGGATAATGATCCACCAGGGTCTTAAGCCAGAAATTCCATTCTTCAGCATAATGGAGTTCATCAAAAAATAGATAGAGTTCTTCACCTTGGGCTACGTTGTTTTTGAACACGTCAAGAATCCGGTTAATGCTGCAAATTTTGATCATGGGGTGATCGAAAGATACATACAGGATGTTCTTGGCCGGAACACCTTTGGTGAGGAGTTCTTCGATTAATTGATAAAGGATAGTGGTTTTTCCAACTCGTCTTAGGCCGGTGAATAAAACGGCTCGTTTCAATTTTGGATTAAATAAATATTTTTTGGCCTCGTAAAAGGCAAAACGCCGGGTTTCTTTTTTCTCTGCTTCGGGAAATTTCCCTGTTGTCCACCATTTATTGGTGTTGAATAATAATTGTAGGAGTTGCTCGTCTGAAACAAAAGACATAAAAACACCACCTAATTAGATTTTTGTGCATAATAATTATAAGTATACTTTACATTATTGTTTATAAAATGTAAAGTGGAGCACCAAAGTAATTAATAAATAAAGCGGGTGTATACATTTGCCTTGCCAGTTCGTCTATTAAACAGAAGGGAGGATGGAGATGGACAACAGGCTGACTCATGAACTGATTAAAACGAAAATGACTGCCATTTACCGCAGCCTGTTAAAGCTGGGGGCCGCCCCGGCAGATGCGGAAGACATCGTTCAGGACACCTTTTATAAAGCCTTGTTGTACATAGACTCCGTTGCTCCTGAGAAGTTTTCGGCTTGGTTGATTAGGGTGGCCTTAAACCGGTACTATGATTTATGCCGAAAACGCCAGAGACATGTGGAGGTACCCCTTGATGAGGTGATTGTGGAAGAAAAGGGCGGCCCGGAAGAAAGGGCGCTGGATCAAGAGCGAAGGGAAGAGGTGGAAGGGGTTCTGGCAGAGTTGCCGGATATGTACAAACAATTACTTATCCTGAAATACCAACTGGACTTGTCCTATAAAGAAATTGCGGCTTTGATACCTATGGGATTCTGCAGGCTGTTGACTCCAGCATGACCCAAGGAAACTACCAAGCTATGAGGACCTTTAATTATCAGACCGGTCACCGGCAAATCTTTTTTAAAAAAATGGTAATTTTAGTTGCTTCCTATAAACCCTTGAAATACCGGGCTGAAAGATATATATTATATAATGGAGTATTTTTAGGGAGAGGTGTACATAGAGTGCAGATTATTGTCCAGAAATTCGGTGGAACATCGGTGGCAACAGCGGAGGCCAGGGCCCAGGCGGTGGAGCACATCATCGCCGCCAGGGAAGAGGGTTATGCTCCTGTGGTGGTGGTCTCGGCCATGGGTAGGAATGGCGACCCCTATGCTACTGATACCTTGATAAATATGGTGCGGACTATAGAGAAGGAAGTGGCTCCCAGGGAGTTGGACTTGCTTACATCCTGCGGAGAGATAATTTCTACAGTGGTTATGGTGCAGACCTTGCAGGGCAGGGGTTATGATGCGGTGGCTCTCACCGGGGGCCAGGCGGGGATTCAAACCGATGATAATTTTGGTAATGCTCAGATAAATCAAATCAAACCCCAGCAGATTTTGGACTTTGCCGGTCAGGGTAAAGTGGTGGTGGTAGCGGGCTTTCAAGGTCTTGCTCCTGATGGCAGCATTACCACTTTGGGCCGTGGCGGAAGTGATACTACTGCTACCGCTTTGGGGGCGGCCCTGAAGGCGGAAGTGGTGGAAATCTATACAGATGTGGACGGGGTTATGACCGTTGACCCACGGCTGGTGCCGGAGGCCAAGATTCTCAACGACCTTACTTACAAGGAGGTTTGTGAGATGGCCTATCAAGGGGCCAAGGTTATCCACCCTAGGGCGGTGGAAGCGGCCATGTCAGGGGAAGTACCTATCAAGATTAAGAACACCTTCTCCGATGCGGAAGGCACCTTGATTGCCAAGAGTGCTGCTGAACGGGCCATTACCGGTCTGGCCCACTTGACCAACATCGCCCAGATTGGGGTCATTGTCCCAGATACCATGTCCAAGCGGGAAGCGGAAGTTAAGGTTTTCCGGTTGCTGGCCCAGGGGGGTATCAGCTTGGATATGATTAGCGTTATGCCGGACGGAATTTATTTCACTGTTACCGGTGATCAAGGGGAAAAGACGGCAAGCTTGTTGTCCGAGGCTGGTTTTCAGTACAAACTAACCAGTGGTTGTGCCAAGCTGTCGGTAATCGGGGCCGGAATGCAGGGGCTTCCAGGGGTTATGGCTAACCTGATGGAGGCCTTATATGAAGCAGGAGTCGCCGTTCTTCAGACCTCTGATTCGGATATAACAATATCATTCCTGGTTATGGAGGATGATATCACCAAGGCAGTTAAGATTTTACACGAAACTTTTAAGCTAGGATAGGTTAATTTTCGGTTAATAGTATTGACAGTATCCGTGTTTTTTGTGTATACTATTATTTAACTTATAATAGGAAATAGGTAATGATGGGGAATAGTTAACTTGTCAAAATTGGCTACAGAGAGCTGGGGTAAGCTGGAAACCGGCGCCATAACTTTTAACTTGCTCGCCCCTGAACTGTATACTGAAAAACGTTTCTTTAAGAAATGATTTAGTAGGTAGAGCCGGAAACTTGCGTCCGTTATCATGCAAGGTTTATCGTAAGTGGCTGCGATGATGCAGCAAACAGGGTGGTACCGCGGAAGGTAACTATAACCTCTCGTCCCTGACAGGAATTTCGGCTGTCCGGGTGAGGGGTTTTTATATTTGTAAGGGGGAGTAGAGATGCGCAGTGATGCCATGAAAAAAGGTTTCGAAAAAGCGCCCCACAGGTCTTTATTCAAGGCCTCAGGGTACATCGACCAGGAGTTAAATCAACCCATCATCGGGATTGTCAACTCGCAAAATGAGGTGATTCCCGGTCATATTCACCTTGATGACATTGCTGACGCTGTCAAAGCAGGAGTGAGGATGGCAGGAGGGACTCCCATGGAGTTTCCGGCTATCGGGGTTTGTGACGGTATCGCCATGAACCATACGGGGATGAAATATTCCCTGGCCAGCCGGGAGCTGATTGCCGATTCCATCGAGATTATGGCCCGGGCCCACGCCTTTGACGGTCTGGTACTCATCCCTAACTGTGATAAAGTAGTGCCCGGTATGCTGATGGCTGCCGCCAGGCTTAATATCCCTGCGGTGGTGATGAGTGGAGGGCCGATGCTGGCCGGAAAATTTCAGGGGCGCGATGTTTCTTTAAGTCAAGTTTTCGAAGCCGTTGGTGCGGTGAGCGCTGGGCGAATGAGTGAAGAGGATTTGGCTGAGCTTGAGGACAACGCCTGTCCTGGATGTGGTTCATGTTCCGGGATGTTTACCGCCAACTCCATGAACTGTATGTCCGAGGTGCTGGGCCTGGCCCTACCGGGGAATGGGACCATCCCTGCTGTGATGGCGTCCCGGCGGAGGCTGGCCAAAATGGCCGGGATTCAAGTTATGGAACTAGTGAAAAAGGATATCAAGCCTCTGGATATTCTCACTGCTGACGCCTTCCACAATGCCCTTACAGTAGATATGACTTTAGGTTGTTCCACCAATACCGTTCTCCACTTGCCGGCCATTGCTTATGAAGCCGGAATTAACATAAATTTGGATCTTATCAATGAAATCAGCAGCGTAACCCCCCATCTCAGCAAGTTAAGCCCTGCCGGTTCCCATCACATCGAGGATCTGGACAGAGCCGGGGGAATCCCCGCGGTAATGGCTGAACTTGCCAAGAAGGGTTTAATCAAAACCGGAAGTCTCACTGTTACAGGCAAAACCGTAGGTGAGAACGTAGCCGGCAAACAAATTCTCGACCCTGAGGTTATCAGGCCGCTAACCAATCCTTACAGCCCTGTGGGCGGGCTGGCTGCCTTAAAAGGCAACCTGGCTCCCCAAGGGGCGGTGGTCAAAAGGGCCGCTGTGGCGCCGGAAATGATGGTCCACAGCGGACCGGCCCGGGTCTTTGGTTCGGAGGAAGAGGCCGTAGAGGCCATTCTGGGCCAGAAGATTAACAAAGGGGATGTTATCGTCATCCGTTACGAGGGCCCCAAAGGCGGCCCTGGGATGCGGGAAATGCTGACCCCCACCGCAGCGGTGGCAGGTCAGGGGTTAGACAAGGATGTGGCCTTAATCACCGATGGCCGTTTTTCCGGAGCTACCAGAGGAGCTTCCATCGGCCACGTTTCGCCGGAAGCCGCCGAGGGCGGGCCCATCGCCTTAATCAAGGACGGGGATATTATTAAGATTGATGTCAATAACTGTACACTAGACGTGGACCTAAGTCCCGAAGAATTAGAGAGGCGCAGAGCCCAATTAAAACAGCCTGAACCCAAGATAAAAACCGGTTACCTGGCCCGTTACGCTAAACTGGTTACCTCTGCCAGTACGGGTGCTGTGCTGGCTTTGGAGTAGGGCTCGGGGGTATGGTTCGTAGTTCATAGTTCATAGTTGGTAGATAAATCTGATAGCTTTAACTATGGGTCAACATCTTAAAAAGAAAGGCCTAAACAACTATGAACTACGAACCACGAACTACGAACCGCTTCACAAAATCACATGCATGTCAGGAGAGAGAGGTGCAATTTTATGAATTTTTCCGGAGCGCAGATTCTACTTAAGAGCTTGGAGGCTGAAGGGGTGGATACCATCTTCGGTTATCCGGGTGGATCTGTTCTTGATATTTATGATGCTATTTTTGATTCAGACATTAACCATTACCTGGTTAGACATGAGCAGGGGGCGGCTCATGCCGCTGATGGATATGCCAGGGCCACCGGGAAAACCGGAGTCTGTCTGGCTACTTCAGGACCGGGAGCCACTAACCTGGTAACCGGCATTGCTAATGCCTATATGGATTCTGTGCCCATGGTGGCCATTACCGGTCAGGTGGGCAGCCATCTATTAGGTAAAGACTCTTTTCAAGAAGCCGATATCACTGGAATTACTTTACCTATCACCAAACATAGCTATTTGGTCAAGGACGTAAGTGAATTACCTAGAATAATCAAGGAGGCTTTTCATATCGCCTCCACTGGGCGGCCAGGACCTGTACTTATTGATATTCCAAAAGATCTTACCGTGGCCCGAGCTGATTATAGTTACCCCGAAAAAGTTCGCCTTAAGGGCTACAAACCAACTTTCCACGGCCATAAGGAGCAGATTAACCAGGCGGCTAAAGCTATCGCTGAAGCTAGACGACCGGTAATTTTCGCCGGTGGTGGAGTAATCATTTCCGGTGCCCATGAGGAGCTAAAGCAACTGGCTGAATTAATCCTGGCCCCGGTGGCCACCAGTATGCTTGGTATTGGCAGTTTCCCTGAAACCCACCCCCTCGCCTTAGGGATGATTGGAATGCATGGTGCAAAATATGCCAACTATGCTGTTACTGAAAGTGATTTACTGATTTCCATTGGTGTGCGTTTTGCTGACCGGGCCACCGGTAAAGTAAGCGCTTTTGCTCCTGATGCCAAAATTATTCATATCGACATTGACCCTGCTGAAATAGGCAAAAACGTACGAGCAGATATTCCCATCGTAGGGGATGCTCGCAATGTCTTGGTGGAACTTATCGAACGGGTCCAACAAGGCATGGCTACTGAATGGCAGGAAAAAATTCAGGAATGGAAAAAGGAGTTCCCCCTAGGTTGTGACCAGGCAGAGGAAGGCACTCTTAAGCCCCAGTATGTGGTTAAGCAAATATGTGAAGTCACTCAAGGGGATGCTATTATTGCCACTGAAGTGGGCCAAAATCAGATGTGGGCGGCCCAGCACTTTAATTTTAGCAAACCCAGGAACTTTATCTCTTCCGGTGGCCTTGGAACCATGGGCTTCGGCTTACCGGCGGCCATCGGCGCCCAGGTAGGGCGGCCCGGAGAGACGGTCTTTGATATTGCCGGTGATGGCAGTATTCAGATGAATGTGCAGGAAATGATGACCGCTGTTCAGTATGAGTTGCCTGTGAATGTGGCTATACTAAATAATCATTTTCTTGGTATGGTGCGCCAGTGGCAGGAATTGTTCTATAAGCGGCGTTATTCCCATACAGACCTGACCTGCTCCCCGGATTTTGTTAAATTGGCCGAGGCTTATGGCGCTGAAGGGATTAGGGTAACCAAGGTAGCTGAGGTCAAACCCGCTTTGGAGCAGGCCATCAAGTCAAGCAAACCTGTAATGTTGGATTTCGTGGTGGAACGGGAAGAATGTGTATTTCCCATGGTTCCTGCCGGTGGAGTCCTCAACAAAATGTTGGGATAGGGGAGGTAGGATTTGATGAGACATACTTTGGCTGTTTTAGTAGAAAACAACCCCGGAGTCCTGACAAGGGTGGCCGGTTTGTTCAGCAGACGGGGCTTCAACATTGACAGCTTGTCTGTGGGAAGAACTCAGAACTCTGCCATTTCCAGGATGACCATTGTGGTTGAAGGCGACGATCTAATTTTGGAACAGGTCACCAAGCAGCTCAACAAGCTGATTGATGTAATAAAGATTCAGGATGTTACCCAGGATGAATATGTAGACAGGGAATTGATGTTAATCAAAGTAGATGCTGACCCTGCGGTGCGGGGGGAAATCATGCAGATAGTTGATATTTTCCGGGCCCGGATTGTGGATATCGGGCGCAAAACCTTAACCATTGAAGCAACCGGTGATGAAGGGAAAATCAATGCCATTGAAAAATCCCTGAGGCCCTTCGGTATTAGGGAGTTGGTCAGAACCGGTAAGATAGTTATGTTACGCGGTCACAAGTTCACCGCTTACAATCAAAAGGAGGAAGATTAAATTGGTTAAATGTTACTACAACGAGGATGCAGATTTAAATTTACTTAGTGGAAAGACTGTCGCTGTCATCGGCTATGGCAGCCAGGGCCACGCCCAGGCTCAAAACCTTAAGGACAGCGGTGTTAATGTTGTTATTGGTTTACGGGAAGGAAGCCCTCGTCGGAAGGAAGCCGAGGCAGCTGGTTTGCGGGTAGCCACTGTGGCCGAAGCGGCTCAACAGGCCCAGGTCATTCAGATTCTGACCCCTGATGAAACCCAAGGCAAAACCTATCGCGAAGACATCGCCCCTTACTTAACAGAAGGCAAATGCTTGATGTTTTCACATGGTTTCAACATCCATTTCGGTCAAATCGTACCCCCTGCCAATGTGGACGTATTCCTGGTAGCTCCTAAGAGCCCCGGCCACATGGTGCGGAGAATGTATGAAAACGGCGCCGGAGTACCTGGCTTGATTGCTATTCACCAGGATTACACCGGTAAGGCCAAGGATATAGCTCTGGCTTATGCCAAGGGCATCGGCTGTACCCATGCTGGGGTTTTCGAGACATCTTTCAAAGAAGAAACCGAAACCGACCTCTTCGGTGAGCAGGCTGTTCTGTGCGGTGGTGCTTCCGAATTGGTTAAAGCCGGATTTGACACCCTGGTTGAAGCAGGTTATGCTCCTGAAATGGCTTACTTCGAGTGTCTCCATGAGCTGAAATTGATTGTTGATCTGATGTATGAAGGCGGCCTGAGCTACATGCGTTACTCCATCAGTGACACCGCCCAGTACGGAGACTTCATGATTGGTAAGCGGATTATTACTGAGGAAACCCGGAAGGAAATGAAGAAGGTGCTGGCGGAGATTCAGAGCGGACAGTTTGCTCGCAACTGGATCAAGGAGAACGAGGACAACCGTCCGGTGTTCAATGCTATTGATAAGGCTGAGCAGGAGCATCCCATTGAGGTTGTAGGTAAGGAATTGCGGGCTATGATGCCTTGGTTGAAGAATAAGAAGTAGTTTTTTGGTGTCTGCTTTAAGCGGGTTTGTAGGGTCAGTTGTGGCGGGCGGGGTGTTGATAATTGAACGCGCTCCCGTGCTCCGGGCACAGTGCTGCTAAGCTCACCTCGGGCAAAAAGGTCGGTTCTGCTATGCATGTAATCTTGCGGGCGCCAGCCCGACCCTTTTTGCTCCACGGTTCGCTAAGCAGCACTATGTGCCCTCCGCAAAGTCGCTGCTTATCAATTATCAACCCCCCTATGCATGCCAAGCATAGGCGGGTAATTCTTGCCAGGAAAAACCCTAATCTACGAACTATGAACTACGAACTATGAACCCAACGTACAAAGAATACCCTAACCCTAACCCCTAACCCCTAACCCCTGCCCAACCAAGCACTACCCCTAAGCCAAGGAGGGAAAGCCATGAGTCGGATATATTTTTTTGATACTACCCTGCGGGATGGGGAACAATCACCCGGTGTGAGTTTGAATATTAAGGAAAAGCTAGAGATTGCTCGCCAGCTTACAAAGCTGGGGGTGGATATCATTGAAGCGGGGTTTCCGGTGGCTTCTCCCGGTGATTTCGAGGCTGTGAAAACCATTGCTCAGAATATCAAAGGTGTTACCATTGCCGGTTTGTGCCGGACCTCTTTTGCAGATATCGACAGGGCTTGGGAAGCGCTTAAATACGCTGACCAGCCTCGGCTCCATACTTTTATTGCTACTTCCGATATTCATTTGAAACATAAATTGTGTAAAACCCGTCCCGAGGTGTTGGAGGCGGCGGTGGCGGCGGTTAAGCACGCTAAGGGCTATACTTCTGACATTGAATTTTCTGCTGAGGATGCTTTTCGTAGTGACTTGGATTATTTGTGCCAGGTGTTGGAAGCGGTTATTGAAGCAGGAGCAACCACTGTAAATGTACCTGATACAGTGGGTTATGGTACTCCTAATGAATTGGGGAAATTTATCGCTGACATTCGGGAGCGAGTGCCTAATATACATAAGGCCAGAATTAGTGTCCATTGTCACAACGACTTAGGTCTAGCAGTGGCCAATACTTTGGCGGCTATCGCAAACGGGGCAGAGCAGGTTGAATGTACCATCAACGGCATCGGTGAACGGGCGGGTAATGCGGCTTTAGAGGAGCTCATCATGGCCCTCTATACCAGAAAGAGCGAGTACGGGAAGGAAGCGGGGATTAATACCGTGGAAATCTACCGTACCAGCAAGCTGGTCAGTTCCCTCACCGGGATGCCGATCCAGCCTAACAAGGCGGTGGTGGGTAAGAACGCCTTTGTTCATGAGTCCGGGATTCACCAGGACGGGGTGTTAAAGGAACGTACTACCTATGAGATTATGAACCCTGAATTAATCGGGTTAAGTGTTAATAATATCGTTTTGGGCAAGCATTCTGGTCGTCATGCTTTTCGTGATCGCTTGAAAGAGCTAGGTTATGCCTTGAGTGACGAAGAATTGGGTAAGGCTTTTGTTCGGTTCAAAAACCTGGCCGACCGGAAGAAGGAGATCAGCGATCAGGATCTGGAGGCCATCGTGGAGGAGGAAATCCGGCGGATTCCGGAAGCCTACCACATGGAATACATGCATATCTCCAGCGGAACTACGGTGGTTCCTACCGCTACCGTTGGTTTAAGGCTGGAGGAGACCGGGGAGCTTATAGAGGAAGCCGCCTGCGGGGATGGCCCGGTAGATGCCATTTATAAGGCTATTGATAAGCTGACCGGTGCCGGGGGAACTCTGGTGAATTATGCTTTGAATGCTATTACCGGTGGTAAAGATGCTCTGGGTGAGGTAACGGTGAAAATCCAGGGGGAAGATAAGCGGGTGGTCACCGGCCGCGGGGTAAGTACCGATGTTTTGGAGGCTAGCGCCAGGGCTTATGTGAATGCGGTAAATAAGCTGGTTTATGAGCGGGCCAGCGGGCATTAAGCTTTACCTTTAGCCTGTGGGGGGGCGGGGTTGATGCAATTGAACGCGCTCCGATG
>JAJZSN010000021.1:34140-37727 GCA_021849745.1 Bacillota bacterium
GGCGACAGCAAGCCTAACCCTTCCTTGTGCTGGTGTGCAGTGAAAAATGGTCGGTTCTGCTATGCATGTAATGTTGAGGGCGCCAGCCCGACTCATTTTTCCATCGGCGCGCTAAGTGGCGCTAGTACCCTCCGCAAAGTCGACTGCTTATCAATTGCATCAACCCCTTTCTTACGGGTCTTCAGGTGGCAGGGCTTTGTGGGCACGGTTTGGGTGGCTCAGGACAGCTTATTGTACCTGGGGGGGTGACCGTCGGTTCCCTTGGTCACCTGTAGGATGAATGTCATAGGTGGTGGGCCGCCCGACCCTGACTCTTTAGGTGGGGCAGGTAGTCCCTTGACCTGCAAGCAGGAGGGAAGGGGTTATTCTGGAATGAGCCGCACCCGGGTGCGTTGGGTAGCCCGTGAAGGCCACACTTATTACCCTAAAAGGGCGTAAAGTAACTACCGTCGCGTTCAAGGTCTGCGTTACGGCATTTTGCCCTTTTACCCAAAGTCTAGTTGCGGGGAATGGAAGAATAACCCCTTCCCTCCCCACCACAATAAAGAGACACGAAAGGAGTGACCCAAACAAATGGCAATGACTATTACTGAAAAAATCCTGGCGGCCCATGCGGGTAAGGACCGGGTTGAGCCGGGCGAGTTAATCAGCGCTAAGCTGGATATAGTTTTGGCTAACGACATCACTGCTCCTGTGGCTATTAAGGAGTTTGATAAAATCGGGGTACCTGGTGTTTTCGATAAAGATAAGGTGGTGCTGGTTCCTGACCACTTTACTCCTAATAAGGATATTGCCTCCGCCGAGCAGGCCAAGATGTTGCGGGATTTTGCTAAAAAGCATGAGCTGACCAACTATTTTGAGGTGGGTCGGATGGGGATAGAGCATTGTTTGCTTCCTGAGGC
The DNA here is from genome assembly GCA_021849745.1 of Bacillota bacterium. Taxonomy (GTDB): domain Bacteria; phylum Bacillota; order Carboxydocellales; family JAJZSN01; genus JAJZSN01. The sequence goes on from JAJZSN010000021.1 coordinate 35,043, forward strand.
TGGTATTGTAGGGCCTGGGGATGTGATTATTGGGGCCGATTCTCATACTTGTACTTACGGGGCTCTGGGGGCTTTTGCCACTGGGGTGGGTAGTACCGATGCTGCGGCTGGGATGGCTAGTGGGGAGGCTTGGTTTAAGGTTCCTGAGGCCATTAAGTTTGTCTATAATGGTGAGTTGAGCAAGTGGGTAGGGGGGAAAGACCTGATTCTCCATACCATCGGTGACATTGGGGTGGATGGTGCTCTTTACCAATCCATGGAGTTTACCGGGGAAGCTATTCGCAACTTGTCCATGGATGGTCGTTTCACCATGGCTAACATGGCTATTGAGGCCGGTGGTAAGAATGGTATCATTGAGGCTGACCAGACTACCATTGATTATGTGGAAGGACGGGCTCAGCGGCCTTATAAGGTTTATAAGAGCGACGAGGATGCCAAGTACGCTAGGGTTATTGAGTATGATTGTTCTCAAATCGAGCCTACCGTGGCTTTCCCTCACTTGCCGGAGAATACCCGGCCTATTAGTGAGGTTGGTACTGTGGAAATCGACCAGGCTGTCATCGGTTCCTGCACCAATGGGCGTATCGAGGACTTGAGGCTGGCGGCCGAGGTGTTCAAAGGCCACAAGGTTCACAAAAATGTCCGGGCGGTTGTATTCCCCGGCACTCAGCAGATTTACAAACAGGCCATGGCTGAAGGCCTATTCGATATTTTCATTGATGCTAATGTTGCGGTCAGTACTCCTACTTGCGGTCCCTGCTTAGGGGGTCACATGGGGATTCTGGCTAAGGGTGAGCGTTCCATCGCCACCACTAATCGGAACTTCGTAGGTCGGATGGGTCATCCTGAGAGCGAAGTTTACCTGTCCAACCCGGCTATTGCCGCCGCTTCGGCTATCTTAGGTCGTATCGGTAGTCCAGAGGAGGTGGAGTAAAATGGATTTTCAAGGACGCACTTGGAAATTTGGTGCTGACGTAGATACAGATGCCATCATTCCGGCCCGTTATCTTAACACCTCTGACCCGGCTGAACTGGCTAAGCACGTGATGGAGGATGCTGATCCCGAATTTCCTAACAAGGTTAAGGAAGGGGACATCATTGTTGCCGACAAAAACTTTGGCTGCGGTAGTTCCAGGGAGCATGCCCCTATCTGCATCAAGGCCGCTGGGGTAAGTTGTGTTATCGCCAAGTCCTTTGCCCGGATTTTCTACCGCAACGCCATTAACATCGGCCTGCCTATTTTCGAATCGGTGGAAGCGGGGGAAAAAATCCAGGAAGGGGATGTGGTCAAGGTTGATGTTAACACCGGGTTGATTACCAATGTCACCCGCAATGAGCAGTACCAGGCCACTCCTTTCCCGGCATTTATGCAGCAGTTGATTAATGCCGGCGGTCTGATAAATTATGTGCGGGAGAAGGTGAACAAAGGTGGCGTATAAAATTGCGGTTCTGCCCGGTGATGGTATCGGGACGGAAATCATTCCTGAAGCGGTGAAAATCCTGGGGGTTTTGGGTGAGGTTTTTAACCATGACTTTGTTTTTGCTGAGGCCCTGGTAGGAGGCGCTGCCATTGACGAGACCGGTGTGCCTCTGCCCGAAGAAACTCTGGAATTATGTAAAATTAGTGATGCCGTGCTATTAGGAGCTGTTGGGGGACCCAAGTGGGACACCCTGCCTGTTCATCTGCGGCCGGAAGGGGCGGCCCTGTTGGGTCTGCGTAAAGGTCTTGGCCTCTATGCCAACCTGCGCCCCGCCATCCTTTATCCCGCCCTCACTGATGCCTCCACTCTGAAAAGGGATGTGGTGGAAGGCGTTGATATCATGGTTATCCGGGAACTGACCGGGGGCCTCTATTTCGGTGAGAAAAAACGGGAAAACATCGAAGGCGGTCAGCGGGCCATTGATACCATGGTTTATACTACCGAAGAGATTGTAAGGATTGTCCGGCTGGGCTTTGAAACGGCCCGCAAGCGGGGGAAGCGCCTGTGCTCTGTAGATAAGGCCAACATCCTGGAAACCTCCCGGCTGTGGAGAGAGACGGTTACTGAACTGAGCAAAGAATATCCCGATGTGGAATTGACCCATATGTATGTAGACAATGCCGCCATGCAATTGGTGCGGTGGCCTAAGCAGTTTGACGTCATGGTGACTGAAAACATGTTTGGCGATATACTGTCGGATCAGGCTTCTATGCTGACAGGTTCCATAGGCATGTTGCCTTCGGCCAGCATCGGTGGTAAGGTGGCCATGTATGAGCCCAGCCACGGTTCGGCTCCGGACATCGCCGGCCAGAACAAGGCTAATCCTATCGCTACAATCTTGTCTGCGGCCATGATGCTGCGGTACTCCTTCAACTTGGAGAAAGAGGCCAAGTTGATTGAGGACGCAGTGGTTAAAGTACTGGACAAAGGCTACAGGACTGGGGATATTATGGAGTCCGGCAAAACCTTGGTAGGAACCACGGAAATGGGGGCTCTCATCGGGGGAGAGTTGATTCAAAATGTCGGTTAAGCTTTATGATACCACACTGCGAGACGGCACCCAGGGGGAAGGGATCTCCTTTTCGGTAGAGGATAAATTAAAAATAACCAAGCGGCTGGACCAAATCGGCGTTCACTATGTAGAAGGGGGTTGGCCTGGTTCCAATCCTAAGGATATGGAGTATTTCCACCGGGTCAAGGAATT